>NZ_ARVV01000001.1:3634010-3942512 GCF_000385375.1 Methyloversatilis discipulorum | reverse complement strand
CCTCCGCCGGCGGGCGGCGACGTGTCGTCGCCCGGTGCGGTCGACGACGGATGTGCGGCACCCGCGTTCTGCATCAGCGTCCACGGCCACATGGCCGCATTGCCGAATGCCTGCATCGGGTTCTGTGCCGGGTCCTGCGCGTGCGCAGCGCCGGTGGCTGCCGCGCCGGTGGCGCTGGCCGCCATGGCCTGCATGGTGGCCAGCGTCGCGCGCTGTACCTCCAGACCCTGGATGCTGGTCTGCAGCATGCTCAGGTTCATGCGCAGCCAGCCTTCGACCGCCTTCAGGTCGGTAATGCGCTTGTCCAGCTCGCCGACGTCAAGCGTCGGCGTGACGAAACCGGGTACCGGGAAGGGCATCTGCCCCCATACGGAACGCAGGAATTCCATCGGGTCGTACTGTGAGGAGTCGCTGGCCATGGCATCACCTGTGTCGATCTGTGTGCGCCAAGCATAGCGCGCCGTGCCTCGCCGGGGGACACAAAAGAAAACGCGGCCACAGCGGGCCGCGTGAAGGGAGACACAACGTGCACAACGCCTTCATTCTTGTGCAGTGGCGCCGGCAGCGGCAATCGTCCGTTCGGCTTAAGCCGAAGCGACCTGCTCCTTCAGCTTGAACTGGATCAGCGTGCGCAGCTTGGCCGGCATGACCGGCTTGAGCAGCAGGTGGTGGCCGAGGTCCTTCGCCTCTTCCAGGCGCTCCGGCGTGGCGCTGCCGGTGACCAGGATGGCCGGAATGTCGACGCCGAAGTGCCGGCGCACCGCCGCCACCACGTCCGGCCCGACTTCGCCGTCGCGCAACTGGTAGTCGGCGATGATGAGGTCGGGCGGCGCGCCGCGTTCGGTCACGCTGTTCATCGCTTCCTCATGCTTGCTGGCGATCAGCGTCTGCGCGCCCCAGCTGCCGAGCAGCGCGGCCATGCCATTGACGATGCTCGCTTCGTCGTCGATGACCAGGATGCAACGGCCGCCGAGGTCGGCCTGGCTGCGTTCGGTGCGCACTGCGGTGGCCCGTACCACCGGCGCACGACCCATCGGTACGTCGATGCGGAACACGGTGCCTCGACCCGGCCGCGACGCCAGGCTGACCGGGTGCGACAGCAGCGCCGACAGCCTCTGCACGATGGACAGGCCGAGCCCCAGGCCCTTGCGCCGGTCGCGTTCGGCATTGGCCAGCTGCACGAACTCCTCGAAGATGCGACTCTGGTCGTCCGCTGCGATGCCCATGCCGGTGTCCCACACCTCGAAACGCAGCCCGTTGCGACGTACCCGCGTGCTGACCAGCACGCCACCCGCCGGCGTGTAGCGCATCGCGTTCGAAATGAGGTTGCGCAGGATGCGTTCGAGCAGCACCGGGTCGCTGCGCACCCATGCGGCACGCGAGCGGATGCGGAAGGCGAGTCCGCGATCGAAAGCTTCCGGTTCGAAATCCATGCGCAGCCGGTCGAACAGGGCGCTGACCGACACATCGGTGACTTCCGGCTTCACCTTGCCGGCGTCGATCTTCGAAATGTCGAGCAGCTCGTTGAACAGGCCCTCCAGCGCCTCGACCGAACTGCTGATGCTGGTGACCAGATTCGCCACCTCCGGCTCATGCGCCTTGGCCGACAGCGCGGCGGCGAACAGGCCCATCGCGTGCAGCGGCTGGCGCAGGTCGTGGCTGGCGGCGGCGAAGAACTGGCTCTTGGCGCGGCTGGCCTGGTCGGCGCGGTCACGCGCTTCCGACAGTTCGATGTTCTGCGATTCCAGCCGGCGGCTGAGCACCTCGTTGGCATAACGGCTGCGCAACGCGCGCTCGATCAGCGCGTTGAAGTTCTTGCCGACCCGCCACAGCGCGATCATCAGCACCGACACGATGAAGGCCACCAGCAGGTCGTGCCGGCTGCCCTCCCAGATGTAGCGTGCGATCACCGGCAGCAGCGTGGCACCGAGGAAGGTGTAGTAGCTCGGCAGGTGCATCGAGGTCAGGGCTGCCGCGACGCCGCACACCGACACCAGCAGCGACATCAGCACGATCTGCTGTTCCGGCGCTTCCGGGCTGAAGAACAGCCACAGCGTCGAACTCCAGAGCACGCCGGAAATGGCGGCGCCGATCAGCCAGTAAGTGCCCCAGCGCGGCGCGCTGGCGGCGTCGGGTGCGGCACGCCTGTACTGGCGCAGCAGCACCAGACGCGACACCTGGTTGGCCATCGACAGCACGAACCACAGTGCGACCGTCCATAGCGGGAAGGTGTCGTACACCGTCCAGGCGACCAGCAGCGTGCCGAGGATCTGACCACCGAAGGCAGTGCCCAGGTTCGCGTACAGCATCTGGATCTGTGTTGCCACGACCTGGCGGTCGAGCTGGGCCTGTTCGCCCGGCTCCAGCCGGGCCGCCGCGTCGCCGCGCTCGCGCGTCAGCGACTCGATGGTCGTGTCTTCGGACAGCACGACCGGAGGCGTCATCTGGCTCATGGCGTCGAGCCCGGTGTTCCGAGCTTCAGTCCGATGCGGCTGGCTGCCAGCACCGCCTGCGTGCGGTTGCTGGCGCCGAGCGCCTTCAGGATGGCGGTGATATGCACCTTGACCGTGCCTTCGGCCAGATTCAGCTCGCGGCAGATTTCCTTGTTCGGCTTGCCCTGCACCATCAGCGTCAGCACTTCCGCCTGACGCTCGGTCAGGCCGATGTCGGACGCGGTCTGCGGCCGTCGCGGTGTCTCTTCCTGACGCGGCGCGCCGAGGCCCAGTTCGCCGACGATGGCCTGCCGCGGCACGTAGACGCCGCCCGACAGCACCAGTCGCAGCGCGCCGAGCAGCACTTCGTTGGTGCTCGATTTCGGAATGAAGCCCATCGCGCCCTCGTCGAGCGCCGCCAGAACGGTGTCCGAGTCGTCGAAACCCGACAGCACGACGATGGGCAGCGCCGGATGTGCGCCGCGGAAGGTCTGCAGCGCGCTCATGCCGCGACAACCCGGCAGCGTCAGATCGAGCAGGGCGAGGTCGAGATCGGGGTGCTCGTCGGCCAGCCGCAGACCGCCTTCGCAATCGGGCGCGTCGTACAGACGGATGTCGGCCGCAAGGCCCGGCAGCACGTGGCGCAGCGCTTCGCGTATCAGCGGGTGATCGTCAACGATCAGTATCTTCATGGGTGTCCGGGGCCATCACGTCGTCAGCGCCTGAAAGTCCTTCGCGCATCGGAGACGTCAATGATGGCGGAAAGTAGCGCAACTCGGGACCTGTATTATTACTTTAGTCGTAGGCCGCTTGGATGAACTGCACCGGGAGGGTGCGCAATTACACTGAGGCGGCCCGCCTCCGGCTCACACCGTGCCGAGGCGGAGCACATCGACACGTCATCGGGAGGTTCTGTTTGGGCTGTCTGCTCATCGTCGAAGATCATGCGCTGGTGCGCGAAGGCATGGCCCAGACGCTGGCGCGGCTGGGTGCGGAGTGGTGCGTGATCGAGGCGTCCGACGCGGCGCAGGCGCTGGCCGTGATCGACGGCGGTGCCGAGGTCGATCTGGTGCTGACCGACCTGATGCTGCCCGGCATGAACGGCTTTTCTCTGCTCGCCACGCTGCGCGAACGCGATCCGTCGCTGCCGGTGGTGGTGGTGTCCGCGCTGAGCGACAAGGCGACGGTGTCGCGCGCGATGCGCCAGGGCGCCTCGGGCTTCGTATCGAAAGGCGATTCCGGCGACCAGCTGGTGCAGGCGGTACGTCTGGTGCTCGACGGCGGCCTCTATACCCCGCCCGAGCGTCGCCCACCCAACGCACGGGCCGGACGCACGTCGGCGACGATACGCCCGAGTCCGGCCGACGACTACGGGCTGACGCAGGCGCAGACGCGGGTGCTGCACCTGCTGGCCGAGGGGCGTTCCAATCGCGAGATCGCCGAGTCGCTCGGCCTGGCCGAAGGTACGGTCAAGGTGCACGTGACGCGCATCTTCAAGGCGATGAAGGTGACCTCGCGTGCGCAGGTGCTGATCGCACTGGCACAGCGCGGCACGCGCCGCGAGGGCTGAGCGCGGGACGCACGCGAGGCGCGTCCCGCAGCGCCCGGCTCAGTGCGTGGTGGTGCTGCCCATCGTCGCTTCGACGCTGCTCCGTGACTGGGCCGGCAGGGCGTGTTCCATCGCGTCCTCGGCGTCGATATCCACCTCTTCGTGGTCGATGCGCAGGATGTCCAGCACCGGTGCGGCGACACGGCGACAGGCGTTGGCCAGCGGTGACGGCAGGCTGTCCGGGATGCGTTTCTGCAGCAGCTGCTTCGACGACGAGATCGCGAACACCGGTTCCAGGATGCGCGTGCGGTACTGGCCGAGCTGGCTTTCGATCAGCTTGTCGGCCGCTTCGCGCGCCCACGGGTTGGTCGGCCACTGGGTCGGAATGGCCAGTGCGCGCGGGAAGGTTTCCAGATCCTGCTGCACGGTGCGGATGTCTTCGTGCGAATCGCGGAAGGGCAGCAGCACCAGGTGGGCGAGGCCGTACAGGTGGCGGTCCATTTCGCTGCGGTTGGCGCCGCCGTCGATCACGCCTATCCACTTGTTCAGGCCGCGTATCTTGTCCACCACCTTGGCCAGCGCATCGCGCGAACGCGCGTCAGCGGTGAGATAGCGGCGACCTTCGGGGTCCAGCGGTTCGCGACCGATGTCGGTCAGCACGCAGACCGAGCGCTGGTTCAGCAGCCCCAGACCCTGACACAGCATGTGCGAAAGCGTGGTCTTGCCGGTGCCGCCCTTGTTGCCGATCACGCAGATGATTTCAGCCATTTCGTGTTCTCCACCTACCGGGGTTCGAGCAAGGATTATTCCGCGATCAGGCGTGCGCCATCGGCGGGAACTGCAGCCGAAACCGGTTCCATTTCCGCGACCGGGCGGCCATTCTTGCCGCGTCGTCCGGCAAATGTGTACACATATAGCGCACGCGCGGCCGGGTCGCCGTCGATGACGCGGTCCGCCGCCATGCCGGGAATTTCGAAGCTGTTGGCAATCAGCTGCCCATCCGCCTTCATTTCCAGTGCCGCCTTGCGACCCAGCTTGGGCATAGGCACCGGCGACAGGAAGGCATAGACGATGTCGAACTGGCCGAGCGGTACCGACCACAGGTCGTCACGGCGTATCGTTACATTGGGCAGGTGGCGGTTGCGCCAGCGGGCGACCAGCCAGGGCAGCGGCGCGTTCTCGATGCCGGTGAAGCGGCAGTCCGGGCGCGACATGGCGAGCCGGCGCAGCAGTTCGCCGGTACCGCAGCCGAGATCGACCAGATGGATGGCGCGTTCCTGCGGCAGTGCCTGCAGCAGCGCTCGGGCTGTCGCCTGGTTGGTCAGGAACAGTGGCACGCGGCTGCGGAAGGTGGACCAGAACACCGCCGACAGCAGCAGAAAGGCGAACAGATACCAGGCAGGTGCGATGTCCAGCATGCGGGCGCCGACGACCAGCGGCGAGAACAGCAGGTGGATCACCACCCACCAGCGCGGTGCCTTCAGGGTCAGCGCGAAGGCGGCGGCGATGCCCGCCTGCATGACGACGATGGCACCGATGCCGGCCGGCGGCGTCACCGTGTAGCGCAGCGCGAACACGGCAACGATCCAGGACACGAGCTGTATGGCGAGGGCGCGGAACAGGTGCATAGCGAGGCCGCCGTGCGGTAAGTCGATGCCCTTACAGTAGCCCAGCCGGCGCCTGCGCAGTCACCGATTAGCGCGCGCAATGACCCGCATTCCCGCGATTTGGCGTCAGCTGCGGGTGGCTTCTTCCAGCTTCTGCAGCCAGTTCAGCGCGTAGACGCGGTCGTTGCCGCACATCTCCACCGACGCCTGCAGACCGCTGCAGCAGGCCGGGCGCTCGGGCGAACCGAAGATGGCGCAGCGCAGGTCTTCGGTCAGCTGCACGCAGCGCACGCCCGCCGGCTTGCCCTCAGGCATGCCCGGTATCGGGCTGGAGATCGACGGCGCGATGCAGCAGGCGCCGCAGCCGTCCCGGCACTGCAGCACTTCAGTCATCGAGCGCTTCCAGCAGGCGGCGCACCGGTGCCGGCAAGGCTGCGGAGGTGGCGTCGGCGAGCGGCTGCCAGTGCAGCGACGACTCCGCCGCGAAGGCGCTGCGCGCGTCGACCGCGATGCGCAGGGGCACCAGATGCAGTTCGAAGTGGGTGAAGCCGTGGATCACCGGCGCCATCACCCGCACCGCGCCGCCGGAGATGCCGTGCGCCGCCAGCCAGTGCGCCGCTTCGCTCAGCGCTTCAGGCAAGGTCTGCGCCGCCAGTTCGGGCAGACTGAGCAGGCCGCCCCAGATGCCGTGGCCGGGTCGGCGTTCGAGCAGCACCGCGTCGGCTGTCGTCACCAGCAGCGCGTGGCGCAGGCGCTGCGGACGCAGCTTCGCCGGGCGCGGCGCCGGCAGTTCGCGCTGCCGGCCCTGCAGGCGCGCTTCGCAGCGCGCCGCGACCGGACAGGCGTCGCAGCGCGGCCGGTTGCGCGTGCACACGGTGGCGCCCAGATCCATCAGCGCCTGCGTATAGACCGCACCGTCGTGCGTCGGCATCAGCGCGTGTGCCAGTGCCCACATGCGCTGCTCGACTGCGCGCGTGCCGGGAAAACCGTCGATGCCGAAAACGCGGGCGAATACCCGCTTCACGTTGCCGTCGAGTATCGGTGCGTGCGCGCCGAAGCAGAAGGTGGCGATGGCCGACGCGGTCGAGCGGCCGATGCCCGGCAGACTTTCGATGTCTTCGACCGTGCTAGGAAAGCGGCCGCCGAAGCGCGTCATCACTTCGCGTGCGGCGCGGTGCAGGTTGCGCGCGCGGGCGTAGTAGCCAAGGCCGCTCCAGTTCTCCATCACCGTCGCCTCGTCGGCGGCCGCCAGTGCGGCCAGCGTCGGGAAGCGCTCGATGAAGCGGCCGTAGTAGCCGATCACCGTCTGCACCTGTGTCTGCTGCAGCATGATTTCCGACACCCAGACGCCGTAGGCGTCGCCGGTCTGCCAGGGCAGGTCGTGCCGGCCGTGCAGGCGCTGCCAGTGCACCAGCGTGGCCGCGAAATCGTCGCTGACGGCTACCTCTGAGGGAGTATTCATGGGCGCGGATTGTAGGCCGTGATGCAAAAGCGGCGATAATCCGTGCTCACTTGCATGCAGCCCGCCCGATGAAGCTTCCCGCCGTCCCCGTCCCGCGCCGTCCGGTGCCCGTCTCCGTTCGTCCGCACGGAGCGGCGCGATGAGCAATCCTGCGCACGACAGCCGTGCCTTCCGCGATGCGCTGGGCCTGTTCGCGACCGGCATCACGGTGGTCACCACGCGCGCACCGGGCGGCGAAGCGGTCGGCCTGACCGTCAATTCCTTCAACTCGGTGTCGCTCGATCCGCCGCTGGTGCTGTGGAGCCTGTCACTCGGTTCGCCGAGCGAGGCGGCGTTCCGCGCCTGCTCGCACTACGCTGTGCATGTGCTGGGCGAGAGCCAGCAGGCACTGTCCCGCCAGTTCGCCAGCAGCCGCGAACAGCGCTTCGCCGGCGTACAGACGACGGACGGCCTGGGTGGTGCGCCGCTGATCGAAGGCTGCCTGGCGCGCTTCGAGTGTCGCAACGACATCCAGTACGCGGGCGGCGATCACCTCATCTTCGTCGGCCGGGTCGAACGTTTCGAGCGCAGCGCTGGCGAACCGCTGCTGTACTTCGGCGGCGGCTACCGCGGCATCCGCCAGCCCTGATCACCAGGCGTAGCCGAGGCCCAGCAGCAGCGTGGTGTCGGTCGCCTTGCGGCCGGGCGCCGGCGTGCGCTCCCAGTCCGCATTGACCTGGGCAGACGCCGTGATGCCGCCGGCGATGGGCAGCCGGACGCCGGTCTTCGTTCGTACGGTCAGGAAGTCGGGGTCGGCAATACTCCAGAAGCCGTCCTGATCGTGGAACAGTTCGGCACGCCGGTCGAGTATCCAGTGCTTGGCGCGCACGCCCCAGCCGAGCGCTGGGTAGTCCTCGTCCTCGCCGGCCATGCGGTCCAGATTGACGTAGTCCAGACCGGTACGCAGCGACAGCTGGGTTGTTTCGTCGTTGTAGAGCTGCCAACCGTAACCTGCACCGACCGTGCTCCGCTGCCGGATGTCCTTGAACTTGTCCTGTTCCAGCGACAGACGCGAATAGATGAAGTTGTCGTCGTCGATGAAGTGGTCGTAGTTGCCATTCAGCAGCCACTGCTGCGCGGTACGCACGCCGCGGTCCTTGCGTCGGTCCACCTTGAGGCCCAACTCCCACGCGTAGGCCTTGGCGCGGGCGTTCAGCACGGCGTCGCCATAGACGCGATCGTTCTCCGAGTTCCCCCGCACCAGCGCAGCCGACACATTCGCGCGGCCGCTGTAGCTGACGCCGTGACCGGACTGTTCGGGCGTCGGGTTGATGAAGGCGATGTCGTGCTGCTTCACGGTGCGGCTGGCATCGTCCTTGGATACGGCGATCCGGTCGGCGTCCGTGCTGTGCAGCGTCGCCTGGCGCGTCAGGTCACCGTCGCTCGTCATCACCGTGAGCGGTTCGTGGGTGCGCAGTACGGTGACCTGATCCCAGCGGATCTTCACGGTGCCGGCATAGGCGGTTTCGATCACCAGTTCGTTGCCGGCCTTGCTGACGATGCGTCCGCTCAGGCGGTCGCCGTTGGCGAGTTGCACCTCGTCGGCGCTGGCAGCGGTGGCGCCGAGCAGCGCCGGCAGGAGGATGGAAAGGCAGTGCGGCAGGCGTCGCAATCGCATGGCGGGTTCTCCCGGATTGTGTGGCGTGCGTGCCGGCGAACGGCGTCGGCCGGCGGCGATGGATGGATCAGGCGATCCGGATGCAGCAGGGGTGAAACGAGGGTGTGCGGCTCAGCGGGAACGCCAGTCTAGCGGCGCAACGGACGTGTGGCTGTAGGAGAAGGGGAAGCGGGTGAAGGGAAAAGGAATCGAACTCAGGCGGTTTCAGGTCATCTCAATAATTTGATTAATTTATTAATTTAATTTGGGTTATCGATGCGGCGTGAGCGCCCCGATGCCGCTGCGTGGCCTGCCGGGTGGGGCCTGCGGTGGTGGGTGAAACCTCTTTGGAATGAAGGCGCTTAAGCCCCTTCCCGCCGTGCGCGATTGCAAATGACAGATGCCAGCGCCGTCACTCTTCTCGCAGTAGGTACAGCGGGTGCGCCGGGTGATCTTTTGCTGGTACCCAAACAAATTTAGTGGACAGAATGCCAGCCCATTCATCGAGCGTGTGCCCGTGAAAGTGCATGCTCAGCACCCTCAGGACTCTGTCGTAGTAATTTATTCGCCTGATGAATTCGAGAACGTCATGCAAGAACAATTTTCGTTCTGAGCCTAGATCGTTTAAGTAGCCTGGCGCATGCAAAAAGTTTTCGAACCTTTTCCGTCTTCCGGTGGCAAGGTCTAAAGATTCAGCCCCAATGATCTGGCTCGAATGGACGATGAAATTGCGACTGTCCACAAGGGATTCACCGGCAGCCAAGAGTGATCGCCCAAATGGCTCCATCACCTGAGGGTCTCGTTTTTCGCCAAGCAGCCTAAGCGCGTCAAAACGGTGTCGGCTGGACAGCTTGAAGAACGCCCAATGCGATGCCTCAAGGTCCCCAAGAGCAAGCACTTGATACAGCGACGCAAGATCATGTTCCACCCGGACATAGCTATTGATCGCGTAGGCGCGCGCAAGCATCAGGGCTCTGTAATCTTTGTCGTCTGGAACCAGTTCGTCAATTGACTTCATCGAGGGAGCGCTCGCTGGCTGTTTGCCAATTTGACACCGCGCTGGCGCTATGAAGGTGTTTGATTGTCGGGTACATGACGCGATATGCCCCAAACCCGCATGGAAAATAGCGTTTTGGAGCGGGTGAAGGGAATCGAACCCTCGTCTTAAGCTTGGGAAGCTTCAGCTCTGCCATTGAGCTACACCCGCATCGCGGCCCCGGCAGGTGCCGGGGCGCTGCGGATTGTACGCCGGATGCGTGTCTACTTCACCTCGATGGTCGCGCGCATGCCGGCTTCGGCCTGCGAGCGCTTAGACATCACGTCGTCGAATTTGCCGGTGCGTATCGGCAGGAACCACCACTCGACGCTGTGGCCGGGCGCCACTTCGATGCGCCGGATCGGGCCGTAGATCTCGGCGACTACCTTGCCGGCGGCGTCCTTGGCGACGACCTTGCGCGTGTAGACGGCATCGGCCAGGCCATTCGAGCCGAAGTAATAGGGTTCGCTGCCGGTGTTGTCGATGCGCAGCGCGTAAAGCCTGCCGGTTTCGAGCGTCAGCGCGTCCGGGGTGAAGCGGTGCTGGCCCTTGTCGGCGCCCATCTGGATGGTGACGGTCGTCGGCTCCTGCTTGCTCAGATCGCCGGCGGCGAAGGCGACAGGCGACAGCAGCAAAAGTGCGGTGGCGGTGCAGTAGCGGTTCATCGGGCACTCCGTTGCGGGACTGTCGAAAAGAGTCATGCCGGCGCCGTCAGTTCCCGTCCGCTCGCGCGGACGGGAAATCTGGGCAGAGGCAGGGCGTGGATCAGAAGTCCCAGCGCACGCCAGCGATCACCTGCCGCGGCCGGTTCACGTGGATGCCGTTCACGCGGCTCACGATATAGGTGCGGTCGGTCAGGTTGGCGGCACTGAGGAACAGCGTCATGCCTTGCGGCTTCAGGCGGTAGTTGGCCGATGCGTTGAATATGGTCTGCGCATCGATCTCGCCCGATTGGCCGTCCGGCAGCGGCGTCTTCGAGTTCAGGCCGTCGGTGTACTGCTCGCTGATGTGCTCGACACCCAGTCGCATGTCGAAGCCCGACGCGTGCTCGTAGCCGATCGCCGCGGCCAGCAGGTGGCGCGGCGCGTACGGCGTGCGGTTGCCATTGACGTTGACCTCGCCGATCTCGTTGCGCGCAGCGTCATAGACGGTGTTCAGCACGTCGTTCTCGAAGCGCGCCGTCCACAGATGCGTGTACGAGCCTTTCAGGTAGACGTTGTGCGCACTGCCGTTCATGCGGCCGAAGTCGATGCGGCCGCCCAGCTCCAGGCCTTCCTTGCGGGTTTCGCCGCCGTTGGCGAAGGTCTGGCCGAGGCCGAGCGACTGGCCGGGCACGATCTGGTTCTTGAAGTCGATGCGGAACAGCGTGGCTTCGAGCTGCACGCCCTTGAGCGGCGCCGAACGCATGCCCAGCTCGTAGTTGGTGCTCAGTTCCGGGCTCACCGCGACGTAGTCGGCGTCGAACGGCGACAGCGTGGCGTCCGGGCGCGGCGGCGCGAAGCCGCGGTGCACGCCGGCGAACACCGTGGTGTCGGGCATGCCGAACCAGGTTACGCCGAAACCGGGCAGCACCTTGTCGTTCTTGTCGGACAGGCGGGCATTGACCGGGTTGAAGTCCTCGGTCGAGGCGCTGAAGGTCTGCCGGTACTGTTCGTAACGCACACCCGGCGTCAGCGACCAGTTACCGACGTAGAAGGTGTTCTGCACGTAGCCGGACAGCGCGTCGGTCTTGATGCGGAAGTCGTCGCGCAGCAACGTGCCGATCGAGTTCTCGCGCGCGGTCGAGAAGGCGCCGTTATAGCGCTTGCGGCTGACATCCTCCCAGTGCAGGCGCACGCCCATCACCAGCTCGTTCTGGATGCCGAAGGTGTTGTGCTTCAGGTCCAGCCGCGGCTCGATGCCGAAGGTTTCATAGGTGCGCGGACGCATGTTGTTGCCGCACAGACGGGCGAAGTCCTCGAAGCCGTTCGGCACCGTGTAGTCGATGTTCGCCGGGCAGGCGCCGGACAGCGGCACCGGGTCGCCGTCGCGCAGCGTTTCCAGTTCGTCCTCCTCGGCGATGGCGTCGAGCTGGCGGTAGGAGGCGCGATCCACCTTGCTGTAATACATATTGGTGGTCAGCTTCGCCTCTTCGTTGATCTGGAAGGTGTGCACCGCCTGTGCGGCGTTGCGTTCCAGTTCGAAGCGGTCGTCGCGGAAGGGGTTGGCATACGGGTCGCGCTCGTAGCGGGCCTGGTCGAGGCCGGCTTCGCCGAACTTCGAGTCCTCCTCGAAGTAGCCGTACTTCAGCATCAGCGTGTTGCGCGCATTCAGGTTCAGCAGCGCCTTGATCGACACGTCGGTCATCTTGTGCTCGTTGCCGCGGCGGGTGCCGTCGCCTTCCTTCTGGCTGGCGCTGAGCAGCACGCCACCCCAGTCGCCGCCGGTGCCTACGCTGGCCGACAGGCCGTAGAAGTCGCGGCTGCCGGCCGAAGCCTGCACCGAACCCTCGAACTTGCGAGGCACGTCCTGCGTGACGAAGTTGATCACGCCGCCCACCGTCTGCGGGCCGTGCACGATCTGGCCCGAGCCCTTGATCACCTCGATGCGGCGGATGCGCTCGAGCGGCGTGTGGTAGTGCGTGGTCGGATCGGCGTACGGTGCCAGCTGGATAGGGGCGCCATCTTCCAGCAGCAACGTGCGGCTGCTGCGGCGCGGGTCGAGGCCGCGCACGCCGATGTTCAGGTTCAGACCGAAGGCGTCCTCGCCGACGACATGTACGCCCGGCGCTTCACGCACCGCTTCCATGATCGACAGCGGGCGCTGCGCTTCAAGCTGTTCCGGACCGATCGCATGGACCGAGCCGGGAATGGCTTCGAGCCGGTCCGGCAGGGCTTCGATCACGGTGATCGCGGGCAGCGCGGTCGGGCTGCTCTGGGCGTGGGCGACGCCACCGATGCAGCCGATCGCCAGCGCGATCAGGGTGGGGGCGGGACTCCTCGCGATTTTTCTGGTTCTCACGTCTCTGATTCTCCGTTGTCGCGCGCGAACGCCTGCACATGCGAGTGCGCAGCCGGACGGCACGGGGTGGCTTGTGTTGCGCGCCCGGGCGCACCTTCTCGCGGGTGCATGGACAGACATCGGGCGCGGGGCGACTATGATCAGTAGCGTACTAATTGTTAAGGGACAAACTCCCGACCTGATCCGGCGCATCCGCCCGGCCCGGCGTGCGTTGCGCTGCAATACCGGTACACTTGTGCGGTGAGCGCACCCACCGTATCCATCCATCTGAACGGCCAGTCGCACCCGATCACGCCCGGGCAGACCGTGGCCGACCTGGTCGCCGCACTGGCGCTGACCGGCAAGCGCATCGCGGTAGAGCGCAACGGAGAAATCGTGCCGCGCGCGTCGCACGCGCAGACCGTGCTGAGCGCCGGCGACCGCCTCGAAATCGTCGTTGCCGTAGGCGGCGGCTGAACCCGGAACATTCGCATGAGCAAGGACATCCTGAAGATCGGCACGCGCGAGTTCTCGTCGCGTCTGCTGGTCGGTACCGGCAAGTACCGCGACTTCGACGAAACCCGCGAAGCGGTCGAGGCCTCCGGCGCCGAAATCATCACCGTCGCCATCCGCCGCACCAATATCGGCCAGGAGCCGGGGCAACCCAGCCTGCTGGAGGTGCTGCCGCCCGACCGCTACACGCTGCTGCCCAACACCGCCGGCTGCTACACCGCTGACGACGCGGTGCGCACGCTGCGGCTGGCGCGCGAACTGCTCGATGGCCACAACCTGGTCAAGCTGGAGGTGCTGGGCGACGCCGACACGCTGTTCCCGGACATGACGCAGACGCTGGCCGCGGCCGAAACACTGGTGCGCGACGGCTTCGACGTGATGGTCTACTGCTCGGACGACCCCATCATGGCCAAACGGCTGGAAGAGATCGGCTGCGTCGCGGTGATGCCGCTGGCCAGCCTGATCGGCTCCGGCATGGGCATCCTGAATCCGTGGAACCTGCGCCTCATCATCGACAACGCGCGGGTGCCGGTCATCGTAGATGCCGGCGTGGGCACGGCGTCGGACGCCGCCATCGCGATGGAGCTCGGCTGCGACGGCGTGCTGATGAACACCGCCATTGCCAAGGCGCAGAACCCGGTGCTGATGGCCAGCGCGATGAAGAAGGGCGTCGAGGCCGGCCGCGAAGCCTTCCTCGCCGGCCGCATGCCGCGCAAGCTCTACAGCGGCGCGCCCAGCTCGCCGACCAGCGGCCTGATCACCGGCTGAACCCACTTCGCGCGGCGCCTGACGCGTCGCGCTGCAGGATTTTTCGCATGAACGACGACAACACGCCGGACACCTCGGAGGGCGCTGACGACGCGCGCCCGCAACGCCACATCCGCAGCTACGTGCTGCGCCAAGGCCGCATGTCGCCCGCCCAGATCCGCAATATCGAAGAAGGCATGCCGCGCTGGGGCATTCCGTACGCGGCGCAGGCGATCGACTACGCCGCTACTTTCGGGCGTACCGCGCCGGTGGTGCTGGAGATCGGTTTCGGCATGGGTTTCACCACCGCCGATATCGCGGCCGCGCGGCCGGATACCGATTTCATCGGCATCGAGGTGCATGGCCCGGGTGTCGGCAACATGTTCAAGCTGATCGCAGAACAGCAGCTCGCCAATGTCCGCGTCATCCAGCATGACGCGGTCGAGGTGCTGCGCGACATGATTCCCGATGGTTCGCTGGCCGGCGTGCACGTGTATTTTCCCGACCCGTGGCCGAAGAAGCGCCATCTGAAGCGCCGCCTGATCCAGGCACCGCTGGTCGCCCAGCTCGCCGCCAAGCTCGCGCCCGGCGGCTATCTGCACTGCGCGACCGACATCGAGGATTACGGCCAGCAGATGCTGGACGTGCTGTCCGCCGAACCCTTGCTCGAAAACACCGCCGACGGTTTCGCGCCGCGACCGGACTACCGCCCATTGACCAAGTTCGAGGCGCGCGGCCTCAGGCTGGGTCACGGCGTGTGGGACGTGATCTTCCGGCGCAGGGGCTGAAGCCGCAGCTGCGGGTCCTCGCACTGCGACGACCCGCAGGCATCCTCAGTCGAGAAATCGCTGCAGCAGCTCGTTCAGGAAGCGGCGTCCCCGCAGCGTCGGTTTCACCCGACCGCTGTCCAGTTCGAGCAGGCCGGCTTCGCGCGCTTCGAGCAGTCGTGGCATCAGCTGCTCCAGCGCAAGGCCGGTGTGACGCGCGAACAGGTCGACGTGGAAGCCGTCGTTCAGTCGCGCCGCATTCATCATGAATTCGAAGGGCAGTTCATCTGTGCCGACCATGCGCGGCTCCTGCACGAAATCGCCGCGCGCCGCGCCTTCCAGATAGGCGTTCGGATGCTTGTGCCGCATGTCGCGCCGGACGCGATCGTGGAAGCTCAGCTTGCCGTGGGCGCCGGCGCCGATGCCCAGGTAGTCGCCGAACTGCCAGTAATTCAGGTTGTGCAGGCACTGCTGGCCCGGCCTGGCGAAGGCCGAGGTTTCGTAGTGCATGAAACCGGCTTCGGCCAGCTGCGCTTCTATCGCCTCCTGCATATCGGCCGAAACGTCGTCGTCCGGCAGGTCGGGCGGCTGCGCCGCGAATGGCGTATTCGGTTCCAGCGTCAGGTGATAGCAGGACAGGTGGGTCACGCCGGTGGCGATCGCGGTGTCGAGATCGGCGAGCGCCTCAGTCAGCGTCTGCTGCGGCAGCGCGTACATCAGGTCGATGTTCACCCGTTCGAAGGTGCGCAGCGCGAGGTCGATGGCGCGCCGCGCCTCGCGCGTGTCGTGGATGCGGCCGAGCGCGGCGAGCTGTCGGTCGTCGAAGCTCTGCACGCCGATCGACAGACGGTTCACGCCGGCGTCGCGGAAACCCTTGAAACGGTCGGCTTCCACCGTGCCCGGATTCGCCTCCAGCGTGATTTCCGCTTCCGGCGACAGATTCACGCGTGCGCGCACTGCGGTGAGCAGGCGGTCGAGCGCGTCCGGCGTCATCAGGCTGGGCGTGCCGCCGCCGAAGAAAATGGTTTGCACCCGGCGGCCCCAGATGTCGGGCAGCGACGATTCCAGGTCGGCGATCAGCGCGTCGATGTATGCGGTTTCGGGAATGCCGTCACGCACCGTGTGCGAGTTGAAGTCGCAGTACGGGCACTTGCGCACGCACCAGGGGAAGTGAATGTACAGCGACAGCGGCGGTGAAACGGTGAAGACCGGTGCAGATGTTGCTGCGCCCGCCGCAACCGGCTGCGCGGCGCGCGCCGGCTTCAGCGGGATGATGCGGCTCATGACGGTGTCTTGAGCCGGTCGAGCAGGTGTCGCATCGCCGCCGCGCGATGCGACAGCGTGTTCTTCAGTTCCGGCGCCAGTTCGGCGGCGGTCTGTTCGAGCGAAGGCACGAAGAAGTGCGGGTCGTAGCCAAAGCCGCCGTCACCGCGTGCCTGCGCGACGATTTCGCCATGCCATTCGCCGTCGGCGATCAGCGGCTGCGGGTCGTCGGCCGAGCGCACCAGCACGATGACCGAATAGAAGTGGGCGCGACGGTCGTCGACGCCGTGCAGATCGGCGATCAGCTTGGCATTGTTGGCGAGATCCGATTTCGGTTCGCCGGCGTAGCGCGCCGACAGCACGCCCGGCTTGCCGCCGAGTGCGCTGACGCACAGGCCGGAGTCGTCGGCCAGCGCAGGCAGCCCGGTTTCGCGCGCCGCGTGGCGTGCCTTGGCCAGCGCGTTCTCGACGAAAGTGGGGTGGGGTTCTTCCGCCTCGCTGACACCAAGCGAGCCTTGCGTGACCACCTCGATGCCCAGTGGCGCCAGCATGGCCGACAGCTCGCGCAGTTTGCCGGCGTTGTTGCTTGCGAGGACCAGGCGTTCGATCGTCATCGGGATCAGATCTCCAGTGCGCGGCGCTGCGCGGCGATCAGGCCGTTGATGCCGTTCTCGGCCAGATCCATCAGCGCGTTCAGTTCGTTGCGGGTGAAGGGTACGCCTTCGGCCGTGCCCTGCACTTCGCACAGGCCACCGGATGCGGTCATCACGACGTTCATGTCGGTGTCGCAGTTCGAATCCTCGTCGTAGTCGAGGTCGAGCACCGGCGTGCCTTCGTGTATTCCGACCGACACCGCGGCGACCAGTTCGCGCAGCGGGTTGGCGGGCAGCAGTCCCTTCTTCACCAGACCGGTCAGCGCGTCGTGCAGCGCGACGCAGGCGCCGGTGATCGAGGCGCAGCGGGTGCCGCCGTCGGCCTGCAGCACGTCGCAGTCCAGCGTGATCTGGCGTTCGCCGAGCGCGGCGAGGTCGGTGACCGAACGCAGGCTGCGGCCGATCAGGCGCTGGATTTCCTGGGTGCGGCCGGTCTGCTTGCCCTTGGCCGCCTCGCGCGCGCTGCGCGTGTGGGTGGAGCGAGGCAGCATGCCGTACTCGGCGGTCACCCAGCCCTGGCCCTTGCCGCGCAGGAAGGGCGGCACGCTCTCTTCGACGCTGGCGGTGCACAGCACGCGCGTGTTGCCGACCTCGATCAGCACCGAACCTTCGGCGTGGCAGGTGAAGTTGCGGGTGATGCGCAGGTCGCGCGCCTGGTCGGGCCGGCGGCCGCTGGGTCGTGTCACGTCATTGTCCCTTCGAGTACTTGTTGATCGCGGAATTGATTTCCGCGATGGCGGATTCGATTGCCGATTCGTCCCACTCTTCGCGCATCGACGCGCGGTCGCCGAAGCTTTCGATCACCGTGGTGTGACGGTCGAGCGGCAGCGTGCGGGTGGTGACCGAGCCCTGAGGCTCGTCGGCGTAGTTGTCGTGCCAGTTGATCGCCACCGTGGTCAGGTTGTCGGCCGTGTCTCCGCCCGCTGCCTCCGCCTGATCCATCAGCCGTGGCACGGCGGTCATCACATCGGGGTTCTCGAAGGTCTTCAGCAGCACGTCGTTACCCAGCGGACCCCACACACCGTCGCTGCACAGCAGTACGGTGTCGCCGGCGAGCAGCGGCGTCTTGCGCGAATACTCGATCTGCGGCGCGATCGGGCCGCCGAGACAGCTGTAGATGCGGTTGCGGTGCGGGTGTGTCATCGCACCGTCCTCGTCCAGCAGGCCGCGGTCGATCATGCGCTGCACGCGCGAATGGTCGCGCGTCTGCGTCATCACGTGGCCGGCGCGCAGCACGTACAGCCGCGAATCGCCGGCGTGCGCCCAGTAGGCGACCGAATCCTGAATCACGCAGGCGACACAGGTGGTGCGCGGACCGTCCTCGAGGTCGCGCTCGTCGGCGTAGTCGAGGATGGCGCAATGTGCGTTGGTCAGGCCGCGCGACAGGAACAGGAAGGGATCGTTCAGCCGCGGCTTGGCTTCGCGCTGGAAGGATTCGACCAGATACTGCACCGCGATCTGCGCCGCCACCTCGCCCTGGAAGTGACCACCCATGCCGTCGGCCACCACCAGCAGCAGTGCGTCGCGCGAATACGAGTAGGCCATGCGGTCCTGATTGGACTTGCGCTTGCCGACACGACTGTCCTGAAAGATCGTGAATCTCATTTGCTCATCCAGGTACTGAAGCGGCTGAACTGTGCGCGCACGCGGTCGAGCCAGTGTTCCGAAGCGTTGGTGCTGGCGCTGCCCGCCGCCGTCAGTTCGGCTTCCTCGTTCTCGCGATCCCAGGTGGCCAGCGATCTCTGCAGCGCGAACACGCTCTGCGGCCGTTTCAGGTGATTGAGCTGCATGCACAGATCTATGGTTTCGAGCAGCTGCTTCGAGTACTGGCCTATCCAGCGCTCGGAAGCGAGGATGACCGTATCGTTCTCCATGCGCAGGTCGGCCGCCTGCGGTGGTCCGCCCGACAGGCAGGCGTACATGCTGGCGCCGACGCTGTAGATGTCGCTCCACGGACCGAGCAGATCGCGGTTGCGGTAGTGCTCGGGGGCGGCGAAGCCGGGCGTGTACATCGGCTTCAGCATCGGCGTATCGACCATCAGCGTGTTGCGCGCGGCGCCGAAGTCGATCAGTACCGGCGAACCGTTGTTGCGCAGGTAGATGTTCGACGGCTTGATGTCCAGGTGCAGCAGCTTGTGCGAATGCACTTCGCGCAGGCCGTTGAGCAGGCGCGTGAACACGTAGCGGATGAAACTTTCGCGGATTTCGCCGCGGCGACGCGTGATGTAGTCCTGCAGCGTGCGGCCGCGCTCGTAGCGCATCACCATGTATACGGTGTCGTTGGCGCGGAAGAAGTTCAGCACGCGCACCACGTTCGGGTGATTCAGCCCGGCCAGCGTGCGTCCTTCCTCGAAGAAGCACTTCATGCCATAGCGGAAGGCCGGCAGGAATTCCTCGGGAATCTTCGGCTGGATATGGCCTTCCTCGCGCAGGGCCAGCGCGTTCGGCAGATATTCCTTGATCGCGACCGGCGTGTTGTCCCGGTCGTGCGCCAGATAGACGATGGAAAACCCGCCCAGGCTCAATTGGCTGTGGATGCGGTACTGGTCCAGTTCAAAGCCCGGCGGCAGGGCGCAATTGACTTGTGGGGGCATTCTGCGGGCCGCTATGATCCTTGTTTCGGCGCGATTCTGGGCGTTTGCCCACAGGCTGTAAAGCTGCCCGACACTTGCTGTCGACAGCGTTTGCACGCGTTGATGACCGATGGATCAACAGGGGAAGAACGCGTGGCAGGCAGCATACACAGCATGACGGGTTTCGCGACGGCTGCAGTCAGTGTCGGCGCAGCGACGCTGAACCTTGAGCTCAGAACCGTTAATTCGCGTTTCCTCGACCTGCATTTCCGGCTGCCCGACGAACTGCGTGTGATCGAGCCCCTGCTGCGCGAGCAGATCACCGGCGCCTTGTCGCGCGGCAAGGTCGATTGCCGTGCCGGTCTGCAGGCGAGTGGCGAATCCAGCCGGGAGTTGGCACTGAACCCGCAGCTGCTGGCCCAGCTGGTGGCGCTCGAAGCCGGCGTGCGCGCGGCACTGCCACAGGCCGCCTCGCTGTCGGTCGCCGAGGTGCTGCGCTGGCCCGGCATGCTGGGCGACGACACGATACCGGCCGAGGCGCTGACCGAAGCCGGGGCACGGGCGGTGCGGCAGGCGCTGGCCGACCTCACCGCCTCGCGCAGCCGCGAAGGCGTACGACTGGCCGGCATGCTGATGGAGCGCGTCACCCGCATGCGCGAACTGGTCGCGCAGGTCACGCCGCGTGTGCCCGAGGTGGTGCGCGAGTACCAGGCCAAGCTCGTGCAGAAGCTGCAGGAAGCCATAGGCAGCGCCGACGACGAGCGCATCCGCACTGAAGTCGGTCTGTTCGCGGTGCGCATCGACGTTGCCGAGGAACTGAACCGGCTGTCCGCGCATCTCGACGAAGTGGAGCGCATCCTCGCCAAGGGCGGCAGCGCCGGCAAACGGCTCGACTTCCTGATGCAGGAACTGAACCGCGAGGCGAACACGCTGGCGTCCAAGTCGGTCGCGCAGGACGTGGGCGGCGTCGCGATGGAGCTCAAGCTGCTGATCGAACAGATGCGCGAGCAGGTGCAGAACATCGAGTGAGCCCGAGGGAGTCGCTTGGCGGCTCCAGATTCACGCCGGCCTGCCGTTGACGCGGTTCCGGCGGATTTCGTCCTTTTCATCGCAAGACATGGCTAAACGCGGCGTACTTTTCATCGTCAGCGCACCGTCCGGTGCAGGCAAGACCACGCTGGTGCGCGGTCTGCTCGAACGTGACCCGCAGATCGGACTGTCGGTGTCGCACACTACGCGGGCGGCGCGTCCGGGCGAGGTGGATGGCGTTGCCTATCACTTCGTCAGCACCGACGCTTTCAGCGCGATGCGCGCGGCGGGCGACTTCATCGAGTCGGCGCACGTGCATGGCAATTACTACGGCACTTCGCGTCGCTGGCTCGAAGAACGGCTCAATGCCGGCCATGACGTGCTGCTGGAAATCGACTGGCAGGGCGCGCAGCAGGTGCGTGCGCTGTTTCCGGAGGCGGTGAGCATCTTCATCCTGCCGCCGTCATTCGAGGCGCTGGCGCAGCGGCTGACCGGTCGCGGATCGGACGCGCCGGAGGTGATAGAACGAAGGCTGGCTGCGGCGCGCGAAGAGATCGGTCATCTTCGCGAGTTTGATTTCGTTATAATCAATAACATACTGAGTCAGGCGCTGGACGAAATGGTCACCGTCGCACGCGCTGCGCGGCTGCTCCGATCGAGCCAGATGGCCCGACATCCTGAGTTCTTCCAATCCCTGGGTGTGAATTGATATGGCACGCATTACCGTCGAAGATTGTCTGAAGCGCATTCCGAATCGTTTCCAGCTGACGCTGGTCGCTACCTACCGTGCCCGCCAGCTGTCCGCAGGCAGCACGCCGCAGGTCGATGGCGACAAGGACAAGCCCACCGTCGTCGCGCTGCGTGAAATCGCCGCCGGCAAGGTCGGTCTGGAAATCCTGAATCGAGGCCAGGCCTGATGAGGCCGGGCTGTCAGCGCTGAACTGAATGAACCGACCGGTGGACGACCTCATCATGCCCACCCCGGTCGCCCACGTTACGCCTGCACCGCCCATCGTCAGCCTCGGCCCGGCTGACAACGATCCCGACGCCGGTACGCCGGCGCCCCCCTGTTCCACGGTCGCCGATCTCGAACGCCTGATCGCCGACATTTCCACCTATCTGCGCGACGAAGACGTGCAGCGCGTGCGCGACGCGTACGCGCTGTCGGCCAGTGCGCACGCCGGGCAGTTCCGCATGAGCGGCGAGCCTTACGTGTCGCATCCGCTGGCGGTCGCCGAAATCCTTGCCGGCTGGCAGCTCGACTCCCAGGCGCTGTGCGCGGCGCTGCTGCACGACGTGATGGAAGACACCGCCATCACCAAGGCGGAGATTGCCGAGCGCTTCGGCAAGGTGGTGGCGGAACTGGTCGATGGCGTGTCCAAGCTCGACAAGATCGAGTTCCAGTCGAAGGAAGACGCGCAGGCCGAGAACTTCCGCAAGATGCTGATGGCGATGGCGCGCGACGTGCGCGTCATCCTGATCAAGCTGGCCGACCGCACGCACAACATGCGCACGCTGGGTTCGATGCGGCCAGACAAGCAGCGCCGCATCGCCCGCGAAACGCTGGAAATCCACGCCCCGATCGCCAACCGCCTCGGCCTGCACGCGGTGTACCGCGAGCTGCAGGACATGTCCTTCCACGCGATGCACCCGATGCGCTATCGCGTGCTGGAGCGCGCGATGAAGTCGGCGCGCGGCAACCGGCGCGAGGTTGTGGGCAAGATCACCGAAGCGATCCGCACCCGCCTGCCGGAGCGCGGCATCGAAGCCGACGTGTTCGGCCGCGAGAAGAGCCTGTATTCGATCTTCCGCAAGATGCGCGACAAGCACCTGACTTTCTCGCAGGTGCTCGACATCTACGGTTTCCGCGTCGTGGTGAAGGACGTGGCGGCCTGCTATCTGGCCCTTGGCGCGCTGCATGCGCTGTACAAGCCGGTGCCGGGCAAGTTCAAGGACTACATCGCGATCCCGAAGGCCAATGGCTACCAGTCGCTGCACACCACGCTGATCGGTCCGTTCGGCACGCCGGTCGAGGTGCAGATCCGCACCGCCGAAATGCACCAGATCGCGCAGAACGGCGTGGCTTCGCACTGGCTGTACAAGGACAGCGAACAGTCGCTCGACGACCTGCAGGCCAACACCCACCGCTGGCTGCAGTCGCTGCTGGAACTGCAGAGTTCGGCGCCGGATTCTGCCGAATTCCTCGAACACGTGAAGATCGATCTGTTCCCGGGCGAGGTGTACGTGTTTACGCCCAAGGGCAAGATCATGTCGCTGCCGCGCGGCGCCACCGCGGTCGACTTCGCCTACGCCGTGCATACCGACGTCGGCCACTGCTGTGTGGCCTGTCGCATCAACCAGGAACTGATGCCGCTGCGCAGCGAGCTCAGCAGCGGCGATCAGGTCGAAATCATCACCGCCTCGCACCCGAACCCGAACCCGGCCTGGCTGGGTTATGTGAAGACCGGCAAGGCGCGCGCGCAGATCCGCCACTTCCTGAAGACCATGCAGGTCGAGGAATCGGCGCAGCTGGGCGAGCGTCTGCTCACCCAGGCGCTGCGCCAGTTCGGTGTCACGCCGGACGAGATCGGCGATGCCTCGTGGGCGCAGTGGCTTGAGACCGCCGAGGTCAAGAGCCGCAAGGAGGCGCTGGCCGACATCGGCCAGGGCAAGAGCTCGGCCACCTTCGTCGCGCGCAGTCTGCTCAAGCTGCAGACCGCCAGCGAGCAGCAGGGCACGCCGCTGCCGGCGCCGGAGAGCGCGCTGCTGATCCGCGGTTCGGAAGGCATGGCGGTGCAGATCGCGCGCTGCTGCCAGCCGATACCGGGCGACCCCATCGTCGGTCAGCTGCGCGTCGGTTCCGGCCTGATGATTCACGCGCATGACTGCCCGACGCTGCGCCGCAACCGCAAGGACGGTGACCAGTGGGTCGACGTCGAGTGGGAACGCGACAGCAGTCGCGTGTTCGAGGTCGGCATCCGCGTCATCGCGGCGAACCGCCCGGGCGTGCTGGCCAAGGTCGCATTCGAGATCGCCGAATGCGGCGCCAACATCCAGAATGTCGGCATGGAAGAGGACGGCAGCCTCTACACGCAGATCCACTTCACGCTGCAGGTCAGTGATCGCGTCCATCTGGCGCGCATCATGAAGGGCCTGCGCCGCGTGCCGGAGGTCGTGCGCATCGCCCGCGTGCGGGCCTGCGACAAGGCCGACGAAACGCGCGGCAAGACACATTGAGTCGTTTCCAACGGAGTTTCAATTGGCTGATTACGAATCCGATCACACGCGTTTCATGCGCGAGTACCTCGAAAAGCACCCGGAACAGATCGAAGAGCAGCGTCGCGGTCGCGCGCTGTGGTGGGACAAGCCGCAGGACTTCGAAGCGCAGCGCCGCTTCAACGAAGCACGCGTCGCGCAGAAGCCCTATCCCTACCAGACCGACCTGACGCCCACCGACGCGCACTGAAGCCGCACCGTCCCACTTTCGGCTGCCCCGTGCGCTGCGCCACCGAGCTGGCGCGCAGGGCGGCGACCACCGCATGAGCGTGTTCGATCAGCCGCTGGCCATCGTCGACCTGGAAACGACAGGGGGCGACCCGCGCGCCGACCGTGTGACCGAGGTCGGCGTCGTGCTGATAGACGGGCCGCAGCGGCGCGAGTGGTCCAGCCTGGTCAATCCGGGCGTGTCGATTCCGTTGTCCATCCAGCGTTTTACTGGCATCACCGACGGCATGGTCGCCGGTGCGCCGCGCTTCGCCGATATCGCGGAAGAACTGGCGGCGCTGCTGCACGACCGCCTGTTCGTCGCGCACAACGCGCGCTTCGACCACGGCTTCCTGCGCAACGAGTTCGCCCGCGTCGGCCTGAACTTCGCGCCGCGCGTGCTGTGCTCGGTCAAGCTGTCGCGCGCCCTCTATCCGCACTTTCCGAAGCACGGGCTGGACGCGCTGATGGAGCGCTTCGGGCTGGTCTGCGACGCCCGCCACCGCGCCATCGGTGACGCGAGACTGGTGCGCGATTTTCTCGACATCGTCGCGCGCGACTTTCCGCCGGCGGTGATCGGTCCGGCAATGGAAAAGGCCGGGCGCACCGCTGCAGCGCCGCCGGGGATGGCACCGGGCGCGCTCGACGACGTGCCGGAGGCGCCGGGCGTCTATCTGTTCTACGGTGCGGCGCCGGAGTCGACCGACCTGCTGCCGGCGCCGGCAGAGCTGCCGCTTTACATCGGCAAGAGCCGTAACCTGCGTTCGCGCGTGCTGGCGCACTTCACCGGTTCGCACAAGGGTGGACAGGCGGCGCGCATGCTGCGCGAAACGAAGCGCATCGATTGGGTCGAAACGGCGGGAGAGCTGGGGGCGCTGCTGCTCGAAGCGAAGCTGGTGAAGCAGTTGCAGCCGCTGTACAACAAGCAGTTGCGGGCCGGCGGACCCGCCGTGGCGCTGGCGCTACGCGGCGGCCCCGGTAACGAGGTGGCGGCCGGCGAGGCGGCGCTGACGCTGGTCGATCTCGACCGCGTCACGCCGCGTCAGCTGGCGGGGTTGTATGGCCCTTTCCGCTCACGCCGCGACTGTCTGACCACGCTGCGCGAACTGGCGACTGCCTGGCAGCTGTGTCCGAAGCGCATCGGTCTGCAGGGCTACGAGCGGCGCACCGCCGCCTGCGTCAACGTGCAGATCAAGCGCTGCCGCGGTGTCTGCTGCGGTCGCGAAGACCCGCGGCAGCACGATATGCGGCTGATGAGTGCACTCGACGGCCTGCGCATGCCCGACTGGCCGTGGCCGGACGCCGTGGCGGTGCGCGAGCGCCGTCCGGGCGCCGAGCGGGGCGACCGGCACTGGCTGGCGCACTGGTGCTATCTGGGCAGCGCGCCGGAGGACAGCGACGACGCGGTTCCGCTGCAGCGCGACGCGCGCTTCGACTATGACCACTACCGCATCCTGCGCCGCCACCTCGACGGACTGCCGGCCGACGCGGTCGAGACCGTCTAGATATCGTCTGGCGGGTGCCGCAGCGACTGCCGCAGCTGGCCTGCCGACATCGGGCGCGCAAACAGATAACCCTGGCCCTCCGAACAACCGAGCCGCAGCAGCAGTTCGGCCTGTTCGGACAGCTCTATGCCCTCGGCGATGGTGGTCATGCGCAGTGAGCGACCCAGCGCCAGCATGGCTTCTATCATCGCGCGCGCGTCCTCGTTCTCGGTCAGGTCGATGATGAAGGAGCGGTCTATCTTGATGCGGTCTATCGGCAGGCCGCGCAGCACGCTCAGCGATGAGTAGCCGGTGCCGAAATCGTCGATGCTGATCGAGATGCCGAGCCGCTTCAGCGCATCGAGTATGCCGGCGCTCTGCTCGATCACCTGCAGCGTGGACTCGGTGATCTCGAGCTCTAGCGACTCGGCCGGGAAGCCGGTTTCGGTCAGCACCTCCAGCACATGGGCGACGAAGTCCTCGCGCATGAACTGCCTGACCGACACGTTGACGGCGAGGCGCATCTGCCGGCCATCGTTGTCCGGCAGGCCGACGATGTCATGGCAGGCGCGGCGCAGCACCCACATGCCCAGCGCTTCAATGATGCCGCTCTCTTCGGCGACCGGAATGAAGCGCGCGGGCGAAATCATGCCCAGTTCCGGATGCGGCCAGCGAACCAGCGCCTCGACGCCGATCACGTGCGCGTCGGACAGCCGGAGCTGGGGCTGGTAGTGCACCTCCAGCGCGTCGTTATCGATGGCGCGACGCAGGCCCTGTTCCATCTGCATGCGTTCCTGTGTGCGCTCCGACATGTCGGCAGTGAAGAACTGATAGCGGTTGCGTCCTTGCGACTTGGCCGAGTACATCGCGATGTCGGCTGCGCGCATCAGCACGTTGCGATCGGTGCCGTGGTCGGGGAATACGGCGATGCCTATGCTGCCGGTGATGCGTATTTGCTCGCCACCGAGGTCGAACGGATCACGCAGCGCACCGAGCAGCTTCATCGCCAGATGCGAGGCGTCTTCCGGCTGTGCGCTGCCGGTCAGCACGACGAATTCGTCGCCGCCGAGGCGGGCCAGCGTGTCGCTGCGGCGCAGCGCCTCACGCAGACGCACCGACACCGCGCGCAGCAGCTCGTCGCCGACGCCATGGCCCAGTGTGTCGTTCACCCCCTTGAAGCTGTCCAGGTCGAGAAAGAGCAGGATGCAGCGCTGCTGCGCGCGACGTGCCTGTTCGATGGCGCGCTCGAAGCGGTCGTCGAACAGCAGGCGGTTGGGCAGGCCGGTCAGCGCGTCGTGATGCGCCAGATGATTCAGTTTCTCCTCGGCCTGATGGATGGCGCTGAAATCGGAGAAGGCAGCGACGAAATGGGTGACGGTGCCGTTGTCGTTGCGCACCGCGCTGATGCTTTCCCAGGCCGGGAAGCTCTCGCCCGACGCGCGTTGGCACAGCACCTCGCCCTGCCAGTAGCCGGTGCTCGAGGGGGCGACCAGCGCGGCGTAGAAATCGTCGCCGTGGCCGGTTCCGAGCACCGCGTCAGGGTCGAGGCCGAGTACCTGGGTCTCGTCGTGCCCGGTGATGCGTGTATAGGCGGCATTGACCGCGACGATGCGCCGACGGGCGTCGGCGATCACGATGGCTTCGGCCGTGGTGTGGAATACGACGCTGGACTGGCGCAGGCGCTCCTCGTCGCGGCGGCGTTGCGTCACGTCCTGCAGGATGCCGACGATGCGCTGCTCGCCCGCCGGGTCGCCGTAAGCGCGCGCGTGCGCTTCCAGACTGCGTGGGCCGCCATTGCCCACTGTCCGGAATTCGATGCGCACCGGATCGCCGCGCTGCAGCGCCGCGTTCAGCGCCGCCGACACGCGCTCGCGGTCGCCGGCATCGACGCGCGACAGAAAGAGATTCCACGATTCATCCAGCGGGACCGGGCGGTCGCCGAACAGGCTGCGCAAGTGGCCGTCGCCGTGCAACTGCATCGAATCGCCCTGCCACTCGATCACGCCGAGCGAGGCGGCATCCAGCGCCTGCTTGAACAGCTGTTCGCTGCGCTCCACGAGCACCTCGACTTCGCGACGCGCAAGCGCCATCTGTATCGTCGCGTGCAGCTCGCGCGCTTCGCACGGCTTGACCAGATAGCCGAAGGGCCGGCAGTCGAGTGCGCGGCGCAGCGTGTCGTCCTCGGCGTAGGCGGTCAGGAAGACCACCGGTACGCGGTGCTGCGACTGGATCTGCAGTGCCGCGTCTATGCCGTCGATCGGACCTTCGAGGTGGATGTCCATCAGCACCAGGTCGGGCGCCACCTCGCCGACCTTGCGCACCGCCTGCTCGCCGCTGGCCAGCACCGCGCCAACCTTGTAGCCGAAGGACTGCAGCTGGTTCTTCAGGTCGAAAGCGATCACGCGTTCGTCCTCGACCAGCATCAGATTGATCGGGAGCGGTGCGTTCATGTCGTACCTCGCACGTTGAGTGATGCCGGAAAGGTGATGAGATAGCAGGCGCCGCCGTCGCGCGCCATCTGCAGTTCGCCGTGCAGCTGATCTATCAGCAGGGGCACCAGCTGCAGGCCAAGCGACTTAACGGTGTCGAAGTCAAAACCGGCCGGCAGGCCGACTCCGTCGTCGCGCACGCCCAGCGTCAGCCGATCGTCGCTGCCGTGCAGCGAAACGGTGATGGTGCCGGCGCGCTGCGCCGGGAAGGCATGCTTGAAGGCATTGGTGACCAGTTCGTTCACCACCAGCCCGCACGGGATCGCGCGTTCCAGATCGAGATAGACCGGCTGCGGCGGGCGTTCGAGCCGCAGTTCGACGCCGCTCGCACTGCTGCGGTAGGCTCCGCGCAGCAACTGCGCAAGACGATCAAGGTAGTCGCCGAGGTCCATGCGCGAGAAGTCCTTGCGCTCATACAGCAGCTGATGGGTCAGCGCCATCGCTCGCACGCGGTTCTGGCTCTCGTTCAGGATGTCGCGTACGCGCGGGTCATCGACATTGTTGGCCTGCAGGTTGAGCAGGCTGGTGATGACCTGCAGATTGTTCTTGACCCGGTGGTGCACTTCGTTGAGCAGCACCGTCTTTTCCTGCAGTGCCTGTTCCAGCACCTGCTGGGCGCGGCGCCGTTCGGTGATGTCGACGATGGATGCCAGCACCATGACCCCACTGCCTGTATCCATCGGGTTCAGGCCGATCTCGACCGGAAACTCGCTGCCGTCGGCACGGCAGGCGAACAGGTCGCGGCCGCCGCCCATCGGACGTGGGCTGGGCGATGACAGGAAGCTGTGACGGAAGTCGGCGTGGTGTGCTCGCGCGGCCGACGGCACCAGCATATCGACCGAGCGGCCTATCAGTTCGGTACGCGGGTAACCGAACAGTCTTTCGGTCTGCTCGTTGACCAGCACCATCATGCCGCGGCCATCGACCAGAACCATCGCGCTGGGCGCGTACTCGACGACGCGGCGGAAGGCGTCGTCGTTCATCTGCGGCATCGGCGGGGCATCGTGCGCCGGTGTGCCATCGGTACGGATATCCATCGGCCATCCTCCGTGAGCCCGCGCTCATTTCGGGCTCATTCATTCTGGATGGCCGCGTGCGTCAAGACAAGGTCGTGTTGCCCTTCGTTTCGATTGCACAAAAACAAAAGCCCCTGCGGCTGGCAGGGGCTTTGGCTGTGGCTTTGCGCCGCGATCAGGCTTCCGGGTCGTACATGCAGTGCTTGATCTTGTGGCGGTTGGCGATCAGCTCGTCGATCGTCGGCTTGCCGGTCATCGCACGCTGTATCGCGATCTTGGTTGCTTCGTAATTGGTGCGGTACAGATCCTTCATGTCGAGGTTGGGATCCTTGACCGCATTCGGGTCCAGCCACACCAGGTCGATGATGACCAGCTCGTCCACCAGATCCTTCGGGATGATGCCTTCCGACACGCAGTCGACGACCGCGTCGGCGGTGGCCGACTGCACCACGCCACCCAGCAGTTCGACGGTGCGCGAGTTCTTGATCGTGACCTTGGGCACCATCATCGTCGCCGGCTTGGCCATCTGGTTGCAGTCGCGCACGGCGAGCATGCGGGTGTGACCGGCGGTCTGACCCATCATCTGGGCGAAGGCCTGGCCGACCGGGCCGTCGATCGAGCCGATGACGATTTCCGGCATGGCATCGGTGTATTGACCTTCCTTGGCGAAGACGGTGGCTTCACCGACCTTCATCACGATACGTTCGGACATGGTTCGATTCCTTTTGACAGTGTTTTCAATTCGTTGGCGCGCAAGGCTCAGCCGCCGCGAAGTTTAGCGCGCATGCGGTCGATTTCACGCCGCTGGGTCTTGGTGGGCCGTCCGTGCAGCATGTGTGACGGTTCCGGAGCAAGTCGGCGCCGTTCGCGTTCCGCTTCGCGCCGGGCGAGGCTGTCGCCGGTCTCTTCATAAAGCTTGCGCGCCTCTTCGGCCGGGCCGCGTCTGCCGGACAGCGCCTGCACGATCACCGTGTAGCGCACTTCGCCGGTCTGGATATCCAGCCGGTCGCCGATGCGCACTTCGCGCGACGGCTTGGCGCGCGCCTCGTTCAGCTGGATGCGGCCGGCGTCGATGGCGTCGGAGGCCAGCGTGCGCGTCTTGAAGAAGCGCGCCGCCCACAGCCACTTGTCGAGCCGCAGCCGTTCGCGCGCGGCCTCTTCGTCCTGGCTCACGGCAGCAGGCGTTCGCCGGCATAGAGGTCGGCGATGCGTTCGCGCGCGCGGATCAGGTGCACCTTGTCGCCATCGACCATTACTTCGGCGGCGCGCGGCCGCGTGTTGTAGTTCGAACTCATGGTCATGCCGTAGGCGCCGGCGGAGAAGATGGCGACCAGGTCCTCCGGCTCGACCACCAGTTCACGTGCGCGGCCGAGGAAGTCGCCGCTTTCGCAGACCGGGCCGACCACGTCGTAGGTGTCCGCCTCGCCGCGCGGGCGTACCTCGGCGATGCGGTGGTAGGCGTCGTACAGCGCCGGCCGGGCAAGATCGTTCATCGCCGCGTCGATGATGGCGAAATTGCGCTCCTCGCCACGCTTCAGGTACTCGATCTTCGACAGCAGCACGCCGGCGTTGCCGACCAGAGAGCGGCCGGGTTCGAGCAGCAGTCTCTCCTTGCGGCCGGCCAGCACGGCCAGCAGCGGCGCCAGGTAGTCACGCGTCGCCGGCACGTCCTCGTCGTCGTAGCGGATGCCGAGGCCGCCGCCGAGGTCGAGGTGGCGCAGTTCGATGCCGTCGCGGTTCAGTGCCTCGGCCAGCGCCACTACCTTGGCGGCCGCTTCGGCCACCGGCGCCGGGTCCAGCAGCTGCGAGCCGATGTGGCAGGCGATGCCGCGGATCTCCAGCTGCGGCAGTTTCGCCGCATCGAGATAGATGCGGTGTGCGTCGGCGATCGGCACGCCGAACTTGTTGCACTTCAGGCCGGTGGATATGTACGGATGGGTTTTCGGGTCGACGTCCGGATTCACCCGCAGCGCGATCGGCGCACGCTTGCCCAGGCTGCCGGCGACCTCGGCCAGCCGGTGCAGTTCGGCTTCGGACTCGACGTTGAAGCAGTAGATGCCGTGGGTCAGCGCGGCGCGCATTTCGTCGCGCGTCTTGCCGACACCGGAGAACACCACCTTGGCCGGATCGCCGCCCGCCGCGATCACGCGAGCCAGTTCGCCGCCGGACACGATGTCGAAGCCGGTGCCCAGCCGCGCGAACACATTCATGATCGCCAGGTTGGAATTCGACTTCACCGCGTAGCACAGCATGGCGTCACGGCCGGACAGTGCCTCGGCGTAGGCAGCGTGCGCTTCGGTCAGCGCCGCGCGGCTGTATACGAAGGTGGGCGTGCCGTACTCGGCGGCAATGCGCTCGAGCGCAACGCCTTCGGCGTACAGCGCGCCGTCGCGGGTTTCGAAATGCTTCATTGCTTGTCGGCCTTGTTAGTATCTTGCGGAGCAGGTGCGGGCGCGGGCTTCGCGGCCGCAGGCTGGGCGCCCTGCTTGGGCGGCAGCGTCAATGGTCCCTTGGTGCCGCAGGCGGCGAGCGTCAGGGTCAGTGCGACGATGCGCACGAGCGGGCTGGAAAACATGTCGGATGGCCGGAATATGAACGAGAGTGAATTTAACAAATTGGCCGATGCGACGCTGGCTGCGATCGAGCAGGCCATCGAGCGCAGCGGCGCCGGAATCGACTACGAACTGCAGGCCGGCGGCGTGCTGGAACTGGAGTTCGACGACGGTTCGAAAATGGTGATCAACCGTCACGGCGTCGCTCAGGAAATCTGGGTCGCGGCGCGCTCCGGCGGCTTCCACTTCCGTGCCGACGGCGGCCGCTGGATAGGCACGCGCGACGGCAAGGAACTGATGCAGGCACTGGAAGAACTGCTCAGCCAGCAGGCGGGCGAGCCGGTGAAGCTGCGCGGCTGAGCGTTTCCGGCACCGTCAGCCGCGATTCGCTCGGTACGATGTGGCCGGTCGGCGAGCGTGGCGGCGTCGGAATCGGTGCCGGCGACTGCGGCGGCGGGCCGGGCTGCAGCTCACCTTCCGAAGCCGGCGTTTCCGGCTCTTCCGGTAGCGATTCGGGCGGCGGCGGCAGGTGTTCCTCGTACATCAGGTCGTTGCGCGGGTTACCCTTGCTGTCCTCGCCGGCATCGATGCTGATCAGGCCGTCGGGCAGCGGCAGCCGCTGTTCGGGCACGTCCTTCAGTGCGTGGCGCATGTAATCCACCCACATCGGCAGCGCTGCAGAACCGCCGGTCTCGCCACGGCCCAGGGTGCGCGGGTTGTCGAAGCCTATCCATGCAACGGCTACGCGCGAGGGCTGGTAGCCGCAGAACCAGGCGTCGAGATAGTCGTTGGTGGTGCCGGTCTTGCCGGCGAGGTCGCCGCGCTTGAGGGCCAGCGCGCGGGTGGCCGTTCCGCGGCGCACGACGTCCTGCATCATGCTGTCCATCAGGTAGGCGTTGCGCGCGTCGATGACGCGCAAACCTTCGTCGCCGGCCTTGCGCGGCGTGAAGCGCGCCAGCACGCGTCCCTCGCTGTCGGTGATCTCGCTCACCACATAGGGCTCGACCCGGTAGCCGCCGTTGGCGAACACGGCGTAGGCGGACGCCATCTGCCACGGGGTGACAGAACCCGCACCGAGCGCCATCGTCAGGTAGGGCGGGTGGCGCGCGGCGTCGAATCCGAAGCGTGAAACATAGTCCTGCGCATAGCGTGGGCCGATCGAGCGCAGCATGCGGATGGACACCATGTTCTTCGACTTCGCCAGCGCCGTGCGCAGCGAGATCGGGCCGTCGTACTTGCCGTCGTAGTTCTTTGGCTGCCAGCTCTGGCTGCCGGTTTCGCCGGCCGACACCACCAGCGGCGTGTCCTCCTCGACGGTCGCCGGCCCGTAGCCCTTCTCCAGTGCCGCCGAGTAGATGAAGGGCTTGAACGCCGAACCGGGCTGACGCCAGCCCTGGGTGACGTGGTTGAACTTGCTGCGATTGAAGTCGAAACCGCCGACCAGCGCGCGGACCGCGCCATCGCTGCTGTCGATGGCGAGCAGGGCCGCCTCGACTTCCGGCATCTGCGCCAGCGTCCAGCCGAGCTTGGCGTCCTGCATCACGCGCACGACGGCGCCGCGACGCAGTTTGCGGGCCGGCGGCGCCTTGTCGTCCAGCATCGCCTTGGCGAACTTGATCGCGTCGGCGCCCAGGTTGAGCACTTCGCCGCCGCGCTTGTAGACCTTTACCGCCGTCGGACTGGCGGCGAGCACCACGGCGGCGTGCAGGCCGACCGCGTCCGGCACGTCCTGCAGCAGATCGTCGAGCAGTTCGTCATCGTCGGCGCCGACGTCCTTCATGTCGACGAAGGACTCCGCGCCGCGATAGCCATGCCGGCGGTCGTAGTCGAACACGCCTTTGCGGACGGCCTCGATGGCGGCGTCCTGGTCGGCGCGCCGTATCGTCGTCACCACACGCAGGCCGAGCGAGTAGGCGTTCTCGCCGAAGCGCTCGACCGCCATCTGGCGCGCCATCTCGGCGACGAAATCCGCCGGCTTCGGCCCGCTGGCGGTGCTGCTGCTGTCGCGACGCAGGACCAGCTCTTCCTCGACCGCGCGAGCGCGGGTCGCTTCGTCGATGTAGCCCAGCTCCTGCATGCGCCGCAGCACGTAGGACTGGCGCAGCGCGGCGCGCTTCGGGTTCACCACCGGGTTGTACTTGGAAGGCGCTTTCGGCAGACCGGCGAGCATCGCTGCTTCGGCGACGCTAATGTCCTTCAGGTTTTTGCCGAAATAGGCTCTGGAGGCGGCGGCAAAACCGTAGGCGCGCTGACCGAGATAGATCTGGTTGATATAGAGCTGGAGTATCTGGTCTTTTGTCAGGCTGTTCTCGATTTTGAACGCCATCAGTGCTTCATAGACTTTCCGGCGCAGGGTGCGTTCGCTCGACAGGAAGAAATTGCGCGCCACCTGCATCGTGATGGTGCTGGCGCCCTGGCTGCGGCCGCCGCTGGTCAGATTGGCCAGCGCGGCACGGGCAATGCCGATGTAGTCGATGCCCGAGTGCTGGTAGAAGCGCTCGTCCTCGGCGGCAATGATGGCGTGCTTGAGCGCGTCCGGCACCTGTTCGATCGGCACGACCGAGCGGCGTTCTTCGCCGAATTCGCCGATCAGCTGCCCGTCGGCGTTGTAGACGCGAAGCGGGATCTTCGGCCGGTAGTCGGTCAGGATGTCCAGCGACGGGAGCTGAGGGTAGGCGAGCAGTACGACGATCAGCGCGAGGGCCGCGCCTATCAGTGCGAGGCCGGTGAGGGCGGTCAACGGGTAGAGCAGCCAGCGGAATTTGGAGAGCAAGAGGATGGGTTTCCGGAGGGGGTTTGAGGCCGAAAGTATAGCCGGCCGACCGTGTGAAGCTTCTCGTTACGCCTACCCAAAATTTGTTTACTTGTCGATACCTTGCTGCTAGCATCTTAATGTAATTTGTGCGTATTGGGCCTAATTCACTGTCTTAAAAGGAAAAAGCTTGGCTTTCGACCTGTCGGTATTTAACCCGGGAGCGCGTCCCCTGATGGGGCTGGACGTGTCGTCCTCGGCGGTCAAGCTGGTCGAGCTGTCCCGGACAGCGAAGGGCGAGCACCGCATCGAGCGCTACGCCATCGAGAACCTCCCGCGCGATTCGGTGGTGGATGGCAACATCGCCAAGCTCGAAGACGTCGCCGACGCCGTGCGTCGGGCGTGGAAGCGCATGGGCACGTCGACGCGCAATGTCGCGCTGGCCCTGCCAGCGGCGGCCGTCATCACGAAAAAGATCATCGTTCCGGCCAATCAGCGCGAGCAGGAGCTCGAAGTGCTGGTGGAGTCGGAAGCCAATCAGTACATCCCCTTCCAGCTCGACGAGGTGAATCTCGATTTCCAGGTGGTCGGCCCGGCGCCCGGCAACCCGGACGAGGTCGAGGTGCTGATCGCCGCCTCGCGCAAGGAAAAGGTCGAGGACCGCGTCGCGGTGGCCGAAGCGGCCGGCCTGCGCGCAGTCGTGGTTGATGTCGAGTCCTACGCGGCACAGGCCGCATTCGAACTGGTCGAGAAGCAGCTGCCGGACGGCGGCAAGGACACCAACATCGTGCTGGTCGACGTCGGCGCCAACGTGATGAACGTGATCATCCTGCGCAACGACCAGCCGGTCTATTCGCGCGAGCAGGCGTTCGGCGGCTACCAGCTGACGCAGGACATCATGCGCAACTACGGCATGAGCCCGGAAGAGGCCGAAGCCGCCAAGCGCACCAACACGCTGCCGGAGAATTACGAGAACGATCTGCTGCGTCCCTTCATGGACAACCTCGCGCTCGAGGTGTCGCGTGCGCTGCAGTTCTTCTTCACCTCGACGCAGTACAACAGCGTCGACCACATCGTGCTCGCCGGCGGGTGCTCGGTGATCCCCGGTCTGGACGAAGTGGTTGCCAACCGTACCCAGGTCGAAACCCGTATCGCGAACCCCTTTGTCGACATGCAGCTGTCGCAGACGGTCACCGCCAAGCGTCTCAGCCAGGACGCGCCGTCACTGCTGGTGGCCTGCGGCCTTGCGCTCAGGAGGTTCGACGCATGATACGCATCAACCTTCTTCCCCATCGCGAGGAGAAGCGCAAGGCTCGGCGCCAGCAGTTCTATGCGCTGACCGGCCTGACGCTGGTGCTCGGCGGTCTCATCGTGGCGCTCGGCAACGGCATCATCAGCGGTTACGTGTCGGCCCAGGACGAAAAGAACGCCTTCCTGAAGACCGAAATCGCTGCGCTCGACAAGTCGATCGACGAGATCAAGCGGTTGCGCGAGCAGACCGACGCGCTGCTGCAGCGCAAGCGGGTGATCGAGTCGCTGCAGGGCAACCGGTCGGAGGCGGTCGGCCTGTTCAACGAACTCGCGAAGAACGTGCCGGAAGGCGTCTATATCAAGAAGGTTTCGCAGCAGGCGAACAAGATCAATCTGGTCGGGTATGCGCAATCGAACGCGCGGGTGTCCAGCCTGATGCGGAATCTGGAGTCGTCGCCGCTGCTCGAGCGCCCGACCCTCATCGAAATCAAGGGCGCCACTGTCGACAAGCGCCGCATGAACGAATTCAGCCTCGATCTGTTCATCACGCGCGCGGTGGACGAGGCCGACAGCAAGACGGCGAAGGGGCGCAAGACATGAAGCAGATCCAGATGCCCCAGATCGATTTCACGCGCATTGCGGACGATTTCAAGAATCTCGACCCGAAGGACGTCGGCAACTGGGCCACCGCGCCGAAGGCCGCGGTCCTGCTGGGTGTGCTGGTCGCAACGCTGGCCGCAGGCTGGTGGTTCCTGTGGGATCCGCTGCGCGTCGAGCTCGAACAGAAGCGACTCGAGGAACAGACGCTGAAGGACGAATGGCTCAACAAGAAGCGTCAGGCGGTGAATCTCGAGCAGTACCAGCAACAGCTGGCCGACATCGACAAGTCCTTCGGTGCGCTGCTCAAGCAGCTTCCGAACAAGGCCGAGATGGAATCGCTGCTGGTCGACATCAGTCAGGCCGGTCTGAGCCGCGGCCTGCAGTTCGAAACCTGGAAGCCGGGTGGCGAAGCGGTCAAGGATTTCTACGCCGAAATGCCGATCACGATCCGCGTCACCGGCGGCTATCACGACCTCGGCAACTTTGCCGGTGACGTCGCCAAGCTCTCGCGCATCGTGACCCTGGGTTCGATCGTCATTGATTCAAGCAAGGACGGCCTGAAGATGGATGCCGTGGCGACCACCTACCGTTATCTCGACGACGAAGAGATTGCCCGAATCAAGAAGGCAAAGGCCGACAAGGCCAAGGGGGCCAATAAATGAAGCGCCTCCTGACGATGCTGGCGGCCAGTCTGGCGCTGGCGGGCTGCGGTAGCGAAGACCATGAAGACCTGCGCTCGTGGATGGAAGAAACACCCAGGGCCTGAAGGGGCAGGTGAAGCCGCTGCCCGAAATCAAGCCTTCGATCATCGTTGCCTACGAAGCGGGCAATCTGCTCGATCCGTTCAGCGTGCAGAAGATCGAGCCCGAGCGGAAGAAGGGCGGCGGCGGTGGCGGTGGCATCACGCCCGACCTCGACCGGCGCAAGGAGCCGCTGGAGCAGTACCCGCTCGACACGCTGGCCATGGTCGGTCTGCTCGAGCAGGGGCGGGTCACCTATGCGCTGATCAAGGCGGACACGACCTTGCATCGCGTGCGCAGCGGCAATTACATGGGTCAGAACTTCGGTGTCATCACGTCGATATCCGGCGATGGCATCACCTTGAAGGAAATCGTTCAGGACGCGGACGGCGAATGGGTCGAACGTACCAGTACGCTCCAGTTGCAGGAGCAGGAGGCAAAAAAATGAATTTCGTCCGCAAACTCGCCGGCCTGCTGTGCGCGCTCGCCGTCGCTTCGATACCGGCACTTGCCGTCGCACAGGCACAGCCGAACAGCATCGAGTCCATCCTGGTGTCGCAGCAGGGCGGGGAGGTGCTGGTCAAGGTGACGACCAAGTCCGAACTGGCCACGGTGCCCGCCAACTTCAGCGTCGCCTCGCCCGCGCGCATCGCCTTCGATTTCCCGGCGACCGGAAACGCGCTCGGCCGCTCGTCCCAGAACTTGAACGAAGCGCACCTGCGCAGCTTCAACATCGTCGAGGTCGGTGACCGTACGAGACTGGTGCTCAACCTCAACAAGCTGTCCACCTTCAATACCCGGCTGTCCGGGCGCGACCTGTACATCAGCCTGGCGATGCCGACCAACGCAGAGGCTGTCGCCCAGTCCGACAAAACGTCCCGATTCGCCGAGCCGGCTGCGAACGAAGGTACGCAGACCCTGCGCAACGTCGGCTTCCGCCGCGGCAAGGATGGTGAAGGTCGCGTCGTGGTCGAACTGTCGGATCCGAACACCGGTATCGACATCCGCCAGCAGGGTACGAAGCTGGTGGTCGAATTCCTGCGCGCCTCGGTGGCCGAGGAATTCCTGAAGCGCTATGACGTGACCGACTTCGGCACGCCGATCACGCAGATGGAAGTCGTGCGCTCGGGTGCCAATACCCGCCTCACGGTCACTCCGACCGGTCTGTGGGAGCACAACGCCTACCAGAGCGAGAATCAGTTCATCCTCGAGGTGAAGCGTCTGGTCGAGGATCCGAACAAGCTGGTTCAGGGCAGCAAGCCGGGCTACCAGGGCGAGAAGCTGTCGCTGAATTTCCAGAATATCGACGTGCGTTCGGTGCTGCAGGTGATCGCCGACTTCACCGACAACAACATCATCACGTCCGACACCGTCGGTGGTTCGCTGACGCTGCGACTGAAGGACGTCCCCTGGGACCAGGCCCTCGACATCATTCTCGACGCCAAGGGGCTGGACAAGCGCAAGACTGGCAACGTCATCTGGATCGCGCCGCGCGACGAGCTGACGGCAAAGGAAAAGCTGGCGCTCGAAAGCCAGCAGCAGGTGAGCGAGCTCGAGCCGCTGCGTACCGAAACCTTCCAGCTGAACTATCACAAGGCGGAAGTTCTGTACAAATCCATCCTCGACGACAAGGACAAGCGCTTCCTGTCCAAGCGTGGGTCGATCGTGATGGACACGCGCACCAACAAGCTCATCGTGACCGACATCCCGTCGCGACTCGAAGACATCCGCCGCATCCTGATCGAGCTCGACGTGGCGACCCGCCAGGTCCTGATCGAGGCGCGTATCGTCGAAGCGAACGAGGACTTCGCGAAGAACCTCGGCGCACGTCTCGGTATCAACCAGACGGCCGCTGGTTCGGTGCAGCTGGGTCGCGCGGGTCTCAATATCGGTGGTTCCGCGGCGGCGACCGGTTTCCAGACTGGCCAGGTGCAGACCCAGCCGAACTTCCTGACCGATTCGTTGAGTACGAATCTGCGTGCAAACAACATCACGCCGCGTACGCCGGGCCAATTGTCCTTCGTGCTGTTCAATTCGGCGGCGACGCGTTTCCTGAACCTCGAACTGTCGGCGCTCGAACAGGACGGCAAGGGCAAGGTGATTTCCAGTCCGCGTGTCATGACCTCGGATCAGAACGAGGCACTGATCGAGCAGGGCGTCGAAATCCCCTACCAGCAGGCAACCAGTTCTGGCGCGACCAGCGTGTCCTTCCGCAAGGCCAACCTCAAGTTGCAGGTGAAGCCGCAGATCACGCCGGACGGTCGTGTGCAGATGGCGCTCGACATCAACAAGGACACGCCGAACACCCAGCTCTCGACGGGTTCGGGGGTGGCCATCGACACCAAGCACGTCAAGACCGATGTGCTCGTCGAGAACGGCGGTACGGTGGTCATTGGCGGTATCTACACGCAGGACGAGCGCCGCACCCAGACGCGCGTGCCTTTCCTCGGCGATCTGCCTTACGTCGGCTTTCTGTTCCGCAATACGGAAACCCGTGACAACCGCGCCGAACTGCTCATCTTCGTGACGCCGCGCATCGTCAGCGACAACCTGACGCTGCGCTGAGCGACCTCATCGACGTGGCATCGGGCGGCCCCGGCAACGGGGCCGCTTTCTTTTTGCGCTGCTAGAATCCGGCCGGTGGAACATAGCGACAACATTTTTCTGGTCGGCATGATGGGCGCCGGCAAAACGACCGTCGGCCGCCAGCTCGCGCGCAGGCTGCGCAAGCGCTTCGTCGACTGCGATCACGAGATCGAGGCGCGCACCGGCGTCAGCATTCCGACCATCTTCGAAATCGAGGGCGAAGCCGGCTTTCGCAGGCGCGAGGCTGCGACCATCGAAGCACTGGCCCACGAAACCGGGCTGGTGCTGGCCACCGGCGGCGGTGCGGTGCTCGACCCGATGAATCGGCAGAACCTGAAGGCTGGTGGCTGGGTGGTCTATCTCGACGTGCCGCCCGACATACTGTGGTCGCGCACCCGCGGCGACCGCAACCGGCCGCTGCTGCAGGTCGACGATCCGCGCGCCCGCGTGCGCGAACTTCACGGCCTGCGCGACCCTCTGTACCGGGAGGTCGCCGATTTCATCGCCGAAAGCGGCCAGGGCAGCCCGCTGTCCATCGTGCGGAAACTTGAACGGGAATACCTGAACCGATGCGCAGCCTGAACGTGGCGCTCGACGAGCGCGCCTACGACATCCATATCGGTCGTGGTCTGATAGACCGCGGCGACCTGTTCGCGTCGGTACTGAAGCGCAAGCGCGCCGTGGTCATCAGCAATGAAATCGTCGCGCCGCTGTACGCCGCGCGCGTGCTCGATGCGCTGGACTCGGTCGGCGTTGCCCGCCAGCTGGTCGTGCTGCCTGACGGCGAGGCACACAAGGACTGGCCGACGCTGAACCTCATTTTCGACGCGCTGCTCGGCGCCCGCGTCGAGCGCTCGACCACGCTGATCGCGCTCGGCGGCGGCGTCATCGGTGACATGGTCGGCTTCGCCGCGGCGACCTACCAGCGCGGCGTGCCCTTCATCCAGGTGCCGACCACGCTGCTGTCACAGGTCGATTCGTCGGTCGGTGGCAAGACCGCGATCAACCATCCGCTCGGCAAGAACATGATCGGCGCCTTCTACCAGCCCAAACTGGTGCTGGCCGACATCGATACGCTGGACACGCTGCCCGACCGCGAGCTGAAGGCCGGTCTGGCCGAAGTGATCAAGTACGGCCTGATCCGCGATCGCGAGTTCTTCGACTGGCTGGAAATCAACATGCCGCGCCTGCTGGCGCGCGACACCGAAGCGCTGGCCTTCGCCATCGAGCGCTCCTGCCGCAACAAGGCGGAAGTCGTCATCGAGGACGAAACCGAAGCCGGCGTGCGCGCCCACCTCAATCTTGGCCACACCTTCGGCCACGCCATCGAAACCGGTCTTGGGTACGGCGAGTGGCTGCACGGCGAGGCTGTTGCGGCCGGCACGTTGATGGCGGCCGAGCTGTCGCGCCGGCTCGGCTGGCTGACCGACGACGACGTCGCGCGCATCCACCGCATCCACGAATCCGCCGGTCTGGCGCTGCGCGGACCGAAGCTGGGCGTAGAGCGCTACCTCGAGCTGATGTCGCACGACAAGAAGGTCGAGGCCGGCAAGTTGCGGCTGGTGCTGCTCAAGCGCATCGGCGAAGCCGTCGTGTACGGCGATGCCCCGGCAGCCGACATCGCCGCTTCCATCGAGCACTGCTGCGCGAATGCCTGAACTCGCGCCCTACGCAGCCTGCGACGAGAATTCGCGCGGACGCCGCTTTCCGGAAGATTCGCCGCACGGGCGCAGCCAGTTCCAGCGCGACCGCGACCGCATCGTGCACAGCACGGCTTTCCGCCGGCTCGAATACAAGACCCAGGTGTTCGTCAATCACGAAGGCGACCTCTTCCGCACCCGGCTCACGCACAGCATCGAGGTCGCGCAGATCGCGCGCTCGATCGCGCGAGCACTGCGAGTGAACGAGGATCTGGCCGAGGCGGTGTCGATTGCCCACGATCTCGGCCACACGCCTTTCGGCCACGCCGGTCAGGACGCGCTGAACGAATGCATGCGCGACTACGGCGGTTTCGAGCACAACCTGCAGAGCCTGCGCACAGTCGATCTGCTGGAGGAGCGCTACGGCGCCTTCGATGGCCTGAACCTCACCTTCGAGACGCGCGAGGGCATCCTCAAGCACTGTTCGCCGACGCGCGCGCGCGAACTGGGCGAACTGGGCCAGCGCTTTCTCGACCGCACGCAGCCGACCATCGAGGCGCAGATCTGCAATCTGGCCGACGAAATCGCCTACAACAACCACGACGTCGACGACGGGCTGCGTTCCGGCCTGATCACGCTGGAACAGCTGGAAGAGGTTCCGATCTTCGCCCGCTTCCGCCGCGAAGTGGTCGATCTGTACCCGCAGATCGCCGGCCGGCGTCTGATCCATGAGGCGATCCGCCGCATGATCAATGCGCAAGTGATTGATCTGGTGGGGGAAACGACGGGCCGCATCGAAGCTGTGGCGCCACGCTCCATCGACGACGTGCGCGCTGCCCCGGTGCTGGTCGCCTACAGCGAAACGATGCGGGCCGAGCAGCTCAAGCTCAAGCAGTTCCTGCGCGACAACCTGTACCGTCACTATCAGGTGCTGCGTATGACGGCCAAGGCGCGCCGCATCATCGCCGAACTGTTCGGCGCCTTCATGGACGACCCGCGCCTGCTGCCGCCGCAGTACCAGCTCATGGCCCGCGACGACAAGCCGCGCGCCATCGCCGACTACATCGCCGGCATGACCGACCGTTACGCGATGCGCGAGCACCGCCGCCTGTTCGCGGTCGGCGAGATCTGACCCCGTTGGTCGGCGCTGTTTGATGCGCTGCCGCACGGGTGTTGTACGCAGCGGATCAAGGTTTTATACTCCGTCGTCCACCCCCAAAGTGCCTGTGCCGGTCTCACCGACGAGTCGGCGAGGCCACCCGAGCCGGTGCCCGCCAAATCCCCTCTAGAGGATGACCGCGGAAACCGGCTTTTTCGTGGATGCGGCGGTGCGAATTCCCGCAGTGGCGAGCGATCAGAGCGATGCCGCGCGCGGTTGGCAAACGAGTTTCGAGGACGAAAGCAATGGGTCTTCCCCATACTCAGGGTCTGTACGACCCCGAAAACGAGCGTGATGCATGTGGTGTGGGTTTCGTTGCGAACATCAAGAATCGCAAATCGCACGACATCATCGAACAGGGTCTGCTGATCCTGAAGAACCTCGATCACCGTGGCGCAACCGGTTACGACCCGCTGCTCGGCGATGGCGCCGGCATTTTGATCCAGATGCCTGACGCGCTGATGCGCGCCGAGGCCGCGAAGATCGGCATCACGCTGCCGCCCGCCGGCGACTACGCCTGTGGAACCGTTTTCCTGCCGCAATCGGCCAATGGCTGTGCCGCCTGTGAGTCGGTCGTTGCGCGCATCATCCACGAAGAAGGCCTCACCTTCCTCGGCTGGCGCGACGTTCCGCGCGACAGCAGCATACTCGCCGAAGCGGCGCGTGCCATCGAGCCGCAGATGCGCCAGGTGTTCATCGCCCGCCCCGATACGGTGGCCGACCAGACCGCCTTCGAACGCAAGCTGTTCGTCGTGCGCAAGCGTGTCGAACACGCTGTGCGTGCACTGAAGCTGGCCGACGTGAAGCAGTTTTACATTCCGTCGCTGTCCTCGCGCACCCTTGTATATAAGGGCATGCTGCTGGCGCACCAGGTGGGCGAGTACTTCGCCGATCTGCAGGACGCGCGTACGCAGTCCGCGCTGGCACTGGTGCACCAGCGCTTCTCGACCAACACCTTCCCGACCTGGGATCTGGCTCACCCCTTCCGCATGATTGCCCACAACGGTGAAATCAACACCGTGCGCGGCAACATCAACTGGATGAAGGCGCGTCAGAAGTCGATGAAGTCGGCCGCGCTCGGCGACGACCTCGACAAGCTGTGGCCGCTCATCGTCGAAGGCGGCTCCGATTCGGCCTCGTTCGACAACGCGCTCGAACTGCTGGTGATGGGGGGCTACTCGTTGGCCCACGCCATGATGATGCTGATCCCCGAAGCCTGGGCAGGCAATCCGCTGATGGACGAAGAGCGTCGCGCCTTCTACGAATTCCACGCCGCCATCATGGAGCCGTGGGACGGCCCGGCCGCCGTGGCCTTCACCGACGGCCGCCAGATCGGCGCCACGCTGGACCGCAACGGCCTGCGTCCGGCGCGCTTCCTGGTCACCGACGACGACATGGTCGTGATGGCCTCCGAAATGGGCGTGCTGCCGATTCCGGACGAGCGCATCGTGCAGAAGTGGCGCCTGCAGCCGGGCAAGATGTTCATGATCGACCTCGAAAAGGGCGCGATCATCGAGGACGCCGCGCTCAAGCACGAGCTGTCCACTGAATACCCGTACGACAAGTGGATCACCGATTCGCGTTTCTTCCTGACCGAACTGGAAGAGATCAAGTACGCCACCGAGCGCAGCGAAACCCTGCTCGATACGCAGCAGGCCTTCGGCTACACGCAGGAAGACATCAAGTTCATCCTGGCGCCGATGGCGGCCGGCGGCGAAGAAGCCATCGGCTCGATGGGTAACGACTCCGCGCTGCCGGTGCTGTCGGACAAGAACAAGCCGCTGTATTCCTACTTCAAGCAGCTGTTCGCCCAGGTCACGAACCCGCCGATCGACCCGATCCGCGAAGAGATCGTGATGTCGCTCGCCTCCTTCATCGGCCCGCGTCCCAACCTGATGGGTGTGGCCGACAACGAGGACGGCCTGACGCCGCGCCTGGAAGTCACCCAGCCGGTGCTCACCAACGAAGACGTGCTGCGCCTGCGCGACATCGAGCGCCTGACCGGCGGCAAGTACCGTTCGCTGGTACTCGACATCACCTACCCGGCGGCCGACGGCGCCGCGGCCTGCGAAGGGGCGATCAAGCGCCTGCAGGAAGCGGCCGAGAAGTCGGTGGCCGATGGTTTCAACATCGTCATCCTGTCCGACCGCGCCGCCTCGCGCGAGCGCGTCGCCATTCCGGCGCTGCTGGCCACGTCGGCCGTGCACCACCACCTGGTGCGCAAGGGCCTGCGCACGCTGACCGGCCTCGTGATCGACACCGGTTCGGCGCGTGAAACCCACCATTTCGCGCTGCTCGCCGGTTACGGCGCAGAGGCGATCTGTCCGTGGCTGGCTTTCGACACGATCGCCGAAATTTCCAACGAGCTGCCGTCCGGTCTGTCGACCAAGGACGCGTCGAAGCGCTTCATCAAGGCGGTGGGCAAGGGCCTGAACAAGGTCATGTCCAAGATGGGCATCTCGACCTACCAGTCGTACAGCGGCGCGCAGATCTTCGAAGCGATCGGCCTCAACTCGGCCTTCGTTGCCCGCTACTTCACCGGCACCGCCACCCAGGTCGAAGGCATCGGCCTGCAGGAAGTGGCCGAAGAGGCGCTGCGCACGCACGCCCAGGCCTTCGGCAACGACCCGGTGCTGGCCAATGCGCTCGATGCCGGTGGCGAGTACGCCTTCCGCATCCGCGGCGAAGAGCACATGTGGACGCCGGACGCGATCGCCAAGCTGCAGCACTCGACGCGTACCAACAAGTACGACACGTACAAGGAATACGCCCGCATCATCAACGACCAGACCAAGCGTCACATGACGCTGCGTGGTCTGTTCGACATCAAGCCGGCGGGCGCACCGGTGCCGCTGTCCGAAGTCGAGCCGGCGACCGAAATCGTCAAGCGCTTCGCCACCGGCGCGATGTCGCTCGGCTCGATCTCGACCGAAGCGCACACCACGCTGGCCATCGCGATGAACCGCATCGGCGGCAAGTCGAACACCGGCGAGGGCGGTGAAGATCCGATCCGCTTCAACCCGGTGACCGAAGACACCACGCTCGACAAGCTGATCGGCTCGTCGCGCGTCGAAGTCGCGCTGCCGCTGAAGAAGGGCGATTCGCTGCGCTCCAAGATCAAGCAGGTTGCGTCCGGCCGTTTCGGCGTCACCGCCGAATACCTGGCCAACTCCGACCAGATCCAGATCAAGATGGCCCAGGGCGCCAAGCCGGGCGAAGGCGGTCAGCTGCCCGGCCACAAGGTGTCGGAATACATCGGCTTCCTGCGCCACTCGGTGCCGGGCGTCGGTCTGATTTCGCCGCCGCCGCACCACGACATCTACTCGATCGAGGATCTGGCCCAGCTCATCCACGACCTGAAGAACTCGAACCCGACCGCTTCGATCTCGGTCAAGCTGGTGTCGGAAATCGGTGTCGGTACCGTGGCCGCCGGCGTGTCCAAGGCCAAGGCCGACCACCTGGTGATCGCCGGCCATGACGGCGGCACCGGTGCCAGCCCGATCTCGTCGATCAAGCACTGCGGTACGCCGTGGGAACTCGGTCTGGCCGAAACCCAGCAGACCCTGGTGCTGAACCGCCTGCGCGGCCGTATCCGCGTGCAGGCCGACGGACAGATGAAGACCGGTCGCGACGTGCTGATCGGCGCGCTGCTCGGCGCCGACGAATTCGGCTTCGCCACCGCACCGCTGGTGGTCGAGGGCTGCATCATGATGCGCAAGTGCCACCTGAACACCTGCCCGGTCGGCGTCGCCACCCAGGATCCGGTGCTGCGCAAAAAGTTCACCGGCCAGCCGGAACACGTGGTCAATTACTTCTTCTTCGTCGCCGAAGAAGTGCGCGAACTGATGGCCTCGATGGGCGTGCGCAAGTTCGACGATCTGGTCGGCCGCTCCGACCTGCTCGACACCCGCGCCGGCATCGAACACTGGAAGGCGCGCGGCCTCGACTTCTCGCGCATCTTCTACATGCCGCCGGTTCCGGCCGAAGTGTCCCGCCTGCACAGCGAAACGCAGGACCACGGCATCGACCGCGCGCTCGACCACAGCCTGATCGCGAAGGCGAAGGACGCCATCGAAACCGGCAAACCGGTCGTCGTCGAATCGCCGATCACCAATGTGAACCGCACTGCCGGCACCATGCTGTCGCACGAAGTGGCGCGCCGCTATGGTCACAAGGGCCTGCCTGACAACACCATCATGGTGAAGCTCAGCGGCACCGCCGGCCAGAGCTTCGGCGCCTTCATCGCGCGCGGCATCACACTGGAACTGACCGGTCAGGGCAACGACTACGTCGCCAAGGGCCTGTCGGGTGGCCGCATCGTGATCAAGCCGTCGGACGCTTTCCGCGGCGCATCCGAGAAGAACATCATCGTCGGCAACACCGTGCTCTACGGTGCGACTGAAGGCGAGTGCTACTTCCGCGGCGTTGCCGGCGAGCGTTTCGCCGTGCGCAACTCGGGCGCCATCGCGGTGGTCGAGGGCACCGGTGACCACGGCTGCGAATACATGACCGGCGGCACCGTGGTCGTGCTCGGCCAGACCGGTCGCAACTTCGCAGCCGGCATGTCGGGCGGCGTCGCCTACGTCTATGACGAGGACGGCAGCTTCGCCAAGCGCTGCAACATGTCGATGGTCGAACTCGACACGATCAGTGGCGATCTGGCCAATGACGCCGACGACCACATCATCGGCGAGGCGGCGATCAACCACCTGACGATGAGCGACGAAGCCATTCTGCGTCGCCTGATCGCGCGTCACGCCGCCTTCTCGGGCTCGAAGCGTGCCGCCGACATCCTCGCCGACTGGGCGAACGCCCGTGGCAAGTTCGTCAAGGTGATGCCGGTCGAGTACCGCCGCGCGCTGCGTGAAATGGCTGCCAAGGCGGATGCGCCGGCTGCAGCGATGGCCAAGTAACAGGAAAAGAATCGAACATGGGAAAGTCCACCGGTTTTCTTGAGTACCAGCGTCTGTCCGAAGCATCGCTGCCGGTCGCCGAGCGCGTGCGCAACTACAAGGAGTTCGTGCTCCACCTGAGCGACGAGGAAGCGAAGATCCAGGGCGCGCGCTGCATGGACTGCGGCATCCCGTTCTGCAACAGCGGCTGCCCGGTCAACAACATCATCCCCGACTTCAACGACCTGGTTTACCGCCAGGACTGGAAGCAGGCGATCGAGGTGCTGCACTCGACCAACAACTTCCCGGAATTCACCGGCCGCATCTGTCCGGCGCCGTGCGAAGCCGCCTGTACGCTGAACATCAACAGCGACGCAGTGGGCATCAAGTCGATCGAGCACGCCATCATCGACAAGGCCTGGGAGAACGGCTGGGTGGTGCCGCAGCCGCCGGCGACGAAGACCGGCAAGAAGGTCGCGGTCGTCGGTTCGGGCCCGGCCGGCATGGCCGCTGCGCAGCAGCTGGCGCGCGCCGGTCACGACGTGACCGTGTTCGAGAAGAACAGCCGCGTCGGCGGCCTGCTGCGCTACGGCATCCCCGACTTCAAGATGGAAAAGTCGCACATCGACCGCCGCATCGCGCAGATGGAAGCCGAAGGCGTGACCTTCCGCACCGGTGTGCAGGTCGGCCCGCTGCCCGAAGGTTCGCCGGTGCACAGCGACGCCGCCACCGTGGTCAGCCCGGAGCAGCTGAAGGCCGAGTTCGACGCCGTCATCCTCGCCGGCGGTGCTGAACAGCCGCGCGACCTGCCGGTGCCGGGCCGCGAACTGGCCGGCGTGCATTTCGCGATGGACTTCCTGCCGCTGCAGAACCGCGTCGTTGCCGGCGACACCGTGCCCGACCAGATCATGGCCACCGGCAAGCACGTGGTCGTGATCGGCGGCGGCGACACCGGTTCCGACTGCGTCGGCACCTCGAACCGTCACGGCGCGGCCAGCGTCATCCAGTTCGAACTGATGCCGCAGCCGCCGGAGTCGGAGAACAAGCCGCTGGTATGGCCCTACTGGCCGATCAAGCTACGCACCTCGTCCAGCCACGAAGAAGGCTGCGAGCGTGACTGGGCGATCGCAACCAAGGAATTCATCGGCGAGAACGGCAAGGTCACCCAGGTCAAGACCGTGCGCGTCGAGTGGAAGGACGGTCGCATGCAGGAAGTGGCCGGCACGGAGCAACTGCTGAAGGCCGACCTCGTGCTGCTCGCGATGGGCTTCGTCAGCCCGGCCGGCAGCATCATCGAAAGCTTCGGCGTCGAGAAGGATGGCCGTGGCAACGCCCGCGCCACCACCGACGGTGAAGGCTGCTACGCCACCAACGTGCCCAAGGTATTCGCCGCCGGCGACATGCGCCGCGGGCAATCGCTGGTGGTGTGGGCGATCAGAGAAGGGCGCCAATGCGCCCGCGAAGTCGATCAGTTCCTCATGGGTTCCACCACCCTGCCGCGTTGATCTCTCCGCCCCTCTCTGACCGCCCACAGGCGGGGAGAGGGGAACGCCGGCCGACCGGCCGGCGTTGGCGCGGGGCCGGCAGTGCGCACGCGAAGTCGATCAGTTCCTGATGGGCAGCACCACGCTGCCGCGTTAAGTCTCCCTCAGCCCTCGCTCACGCCCTTCGGGGAGTGGGGAACATCGGCCGGCCGGTGTTGGTGCGAGGGTCGCAATCGCGAGCAAGCTCGCTCCCACAAAGACCTGGCTCGGGTTGGGTCTCGGGTCAGGCGCCCCCCATGTAGGAGCGGTCTTCCGACCGCGACTGCGGCGCCTGAGTAGGAAGCGGTGCTTGATCACAGGCCCCGTCGGGGTCAGAAGACCCCTCCCACAGAGCCCCGCCCGGGCTCCGGCTGCGGATCGGGCGCCTCCCCTGTGGGAGCGGCCTTGGCCGCGACGCGGCCGCTGCAGTCCGCCGGCTTCGACGCAGGCTGCTGTCGGGGTCAAGACCCCTCCCACAGAGCCCCGCCCACTCGCCGGCGACCGCTCAAGCGCCCACCTACGGCAACTTTCGCATCAGCACCGGCGGCTCAGGGGGCGGGGCGGGCGGACGGGCTATCGGCGGGTAGAGGGGAGGGTGGCGACGGATGATGCGTGGCGGTACGCCGTACAGGGTTTCCTCGATCAGCGCCGGATCGTCGCAATCCACTCGCCTCTGTTCCAGGCAGCGACGGCGCGCTTCCGCCATCGCAGCTTCCTGCCGCGCGGCGCTCTCTCGCGCGACCGATGCACGTTCCCGCTGCAATGCCGATTCGACCTCGCGCTGTACCGCGTCGCGGTCTGCCATGCCGCCGGCGGGGCTCGGCGGCGTCGCAGCACGGGCAGGGGGCGGTGAGCCGGTCACGGTGAGCGGATCGACGGTGCGGATCGGTGTCGATTTGCGTCCCTCGGGCGGCGCGTCGCCGTAATTCACGACGCCGCGTTCATCGACCCAGCGGTGCACGGTGTCGCCCGCGAACAGCGTCACGGGCAGCATGCAGAGGGCGGCGTAAAGGGCGGCGGCTTTCATGTCGTAGACCTCCCGGTTGAATTGTTAAATCTATGGCAACGCGCACGTCGGCAGGTTGCAAACACGCGGTGGGCGAGAACTGCTGCGCAGCAGGCCGTCGTACCCCGAATGCTAGAATCCACGCGGTTTTCCGCCATATGGTGTCCGATGCAGATCGTCATTCTGGCAGCCGGGCAAGGCAAGCGCATGCGCTCCGCCCTGCCCAAGGTGCTGCAACCCCTGTCTGACCGCCCGCTGCTCGGGCATGTGCTGCGCACCGCAGCGTCCCTGAACCCGTCGCACACCTGCGTGGTGTACGGCCACGGTGGCGACGCAGTGCGCGCGGCCTTCCCCGATCTCGCGGTCGACTGGGCGCTGCAGGCCGAGCAGCTCGGCACCGGTCATGCGGTCCGCCAGGCGCTGCCGCATCTGTCGCGCGACGAGCCGGTACTCATACTTTACGGCGACGTGCCGCTGCTGCGCGCCGACACGCTGGTCAAGCTGGCCGAAGCGGCCGGCAACGACAAGCTCGCCATCCTTACCGTCAGCTTCGACGACCCGACCGGCTACGGCCGCATCGTGCGCGACGGCGAAGGCCGCATCGTGCGCATCGTCGAGCAGAAGGATGCCTCCGAGGCCGAGCGCGCGATCCGCGAAGTAAACACCGGCATCATGGTCGTGCCCGGCGGCAAGCTCGCCGGCTGGCTCGACCAGCTGTCGAACGACAACGCCCAGCGCGAGTACTACCTGACCGACGTGGTCGCCGCCGCCGTGCGCGACGGCGTTCCGGTGGTGAGCACGCAGCCGGCGCGCGTGTCGGAAACGCTGGGCGTGAACGACAAGGCGCAACTGGCCGAACTCGAACGCATCCATCAGCGCGAAAACGCCGAGCGTCTGCTGGCCGAGGGCGTCACGCTGCGCGACCCGGCACGCATCGACGTGCGCGGCGAGCTGGTCTGCGGCCGCGACGTCGAGATCGACATCGGCTGCATCTTCGAAGGCCGCGTCGAATTGGGCGACGGCGTCAAGGTGGGCGCGCACTCGGTGCTGCGCAACGTCACCGTCGCCGCCAGCACCGTCATCGCGCCCTTCTGTCATTTCGACGACGCCGTGGTCGGCGCCGGCTGCCAGCTCGGCCCCTATGCGCGTCTGCGCCCCGGCGCGAACCTGGCGGAAGACGTGCACATCGGCAACTTCGTCGAAGTGAAGAACAGCGATATCGCCGCCCACAGCAAGGCCAACCACCTCGCCTACGTCGGCGACGCCACCGTGGGCAGTCGCGTGAACATCGGCGCCGGCACCATCTGCTGCAACTACGACGGCGCCAACAAATTCCGCACCATCATCGAAGACGACGTGTTCATCGGCTCCGACACCCAGCTGGTCGCACCGGTCACCGTCGGCCGCGGTGCCACGCTCGGCGCCGGCACCACGCTGACGCAGGACGCACCGCCGGGCGAGCTCACCATCTCGCGCGTGCGCCAGACCACCATCACCGGCTGGACCCGGCCGGTGAAGAAAAAGAAATGACCGGGCAGTAACCGACACACAACGCATCGCAACGGCAAAGGATTTCCCATGTGTGGCATCGTCGCGGCCATCGCCGGCCAGAACATCGTTCCCGTCCTGCTCGAAGGGCTGCGCAAGCTCGAATACCGGGGCTATGACTCGGCCGGCCTCGCCGTGCTGAATGGCGCCAACGGCACCGAACTGCGCCGCCTGCGCTCGGTCGGCCGCGTGGCCGAACTGGCCACCCAGGCCAGCGAACAGCAACTCGACGCCGCCATCGGCATCGCCCACACCCGCTGGGCCACGCACGGCGTGCCGTCGGAGCGCAACGCGCACCCGCACATCAGCGACGGTCTGGCCGTCGTGCACAACGGCATCATCGAAAACTTCGAGCCGCTGCGCGCCCGCCTCACTGGCCTGGGCTACACCTTCACGTCGGAAACCGACACCGAAGTGATCGCCCACCTGGTGCGCCACCACCTGAAGACCACGCCCGACCTGCTCGACGCCGTGCGCGCCACCTGTGGCGAACTGATCGGCGCCTACGCCATCGCCATCGTCACCGAAGGCGAAGACTCGCGCATCGTCGTCGCCCGCCACGGCTCGCCGCTGGTGCTCGGCCAGTCGGATTCCGGCAACTACGCCGCTTCCGACACCTCGGCGCTGCTGCAGGTCACGCGCAACATGATCTACCTCGAAGACGGCGACATGGCCGAACTCACCCGCAACTCGATGCGCATCATGCGTCTCGACGGCACGCCGGTCGAACGCCCGGTGCAGGTGAGCCAGCTTTCGGCCGACGCGGTCGAACTGGGCAGCTATCGCCACTACATGCAGAAAGAGATTTTCGAGCAGCCGGCCGCGCTGTCGAACACGCTCGAAATGCTGGCCCAGGCGCGCTCGATTACGCCCAACCTGTTCGGCGTCGAAGCCGACAGCGTGTTCCGCTCGGTGCGCCGCGTGCTCGTGCTCGCCTGCGGCACCAGCTTCCACGCCGGCCTGGTCGCCCGCTACTGGCTGGAAGACATCGCCGGCATCGAATGCTCGGTCGAAATCGCCAGCGAATACCGCTACCGCAAGCCGGTGGCCGACCCCGACACGCTGGTCGTCACCATTTCGCAGTCGGGCGAAACCGCTGACACGCTGGCCGCGCTGAAGTACGCCAAGTCGCTTGGCATGACCCGCACGCTGGCCATCTGCAACGTGCCGGAATCGGCCATCGTGCGCGAATCCAGCCTGCGTTTCATCACCCGCGCCGGCCCGGAAATCGGCGTTGCCTCGACCAAGGCCTACACCACCCAGCTCGCCGCGCTCGCGCTGCTCACGCTGGCCATGGCCAAGACCCGCGGCACGCTCAGCGTCGCGCAGGAAGAGAAATACCTCGGCGCGCTGCGCCACCTGCCGGGCGCGGTCACCCGCGTGCTCGAGCTTGAGCCGCAGATCCAGGCCTGGGCCGAACGCTTCGCGATGAAGCACCACGCCCTCTTCCTTGGCCGCGGCCAGCACTACCCGATCGCGCTCGAAGGCGCGCTCAAGCTCAAGGAAATTTCCTACATCCACGCCGAAGCCTACCCGGCCGGCGAACTGAAGCACGGCCCGCTGGCGCTGGTCGACCGCGACATGCCGGTCATCGCCATCGCCCCGAACGACGCGCTGATCGAAAAGCTCAAGAGCAACATCCAGGAAGTCCGCGCCCGCGGCGGCGAGCTCTACGTCATCGCCGACGCCGGCACTGAAATGGTCGAAGGCGAGGGCGTGCACATCCTGAACATGCCGGAGAACTACGGCCTGCTGTCACCGGTGCTGCACGTCGTGCCGCTGCAGTTGCTCGCGTATCACGCCGCGCTGGTGAAGGGCACCGATGTGGACAAGCCGCGGAATCTGGCGAAGAGCGTGACGGTGGAGTGACAGCTGGCGGCGCGCGCGCAGACTGGAACAAATAAAGTCGGCCGGTGAAAAGTAAAGTTGGTCGGGAATGCTAGACCAGCAAAAAGCCGGCGATCCCTCATTCGGCCTAGTCTCGTCTTGGCGAGTCAGCACGCATCACATGGCCGCGCTTTGCATGCCTAGAGCGACGGGCAGGTAGTAGCCCCGCTAAAGATCGCAGGCCAAACCTAGCCTTGCACGCTCAGCAGCTGCATCAATCCCGTTTTGGTTCTGTGTCCGCGCGTCACTCAGTAGCTTCGACTTCCACTTCGACCTCGTTGCCCTCGATGTCGGCTTCGGTCTGGGCCTGAAGCTCGGCAATCGCTACGCGCAGCGGTTCGTAGATTGCGATTTCGCCGCCCAGGATTTCAAAGGTTACCGCGAGTACATAGCGCGCCGTCGAGTCGGGGTCACGGCTCCATCCCTGATGACCCACCACGGCGATGCAGAAGTGGTCGGGTAGGCTGTTCGAGCGGACGACCGCCCAGTCTTTCTGCACTGTTCCGCTGTTGCGCTTGAAGTCACGGATCAGGCCGTCCTGGGGCTTGTCATGCAGCACCCAAGGCAACGTGGTGCCAGGCAGCGGCGCCTCGCCGTTTGCCGCATCTTTCATAGCGCGCACGCGAAAGTCATGCACCCCCTCCCCCAGCCTGCTGGCTTTCCAATCCACCCAAGTTGAGAGATACCGGCGCAGGTTGCGGCGCGTGCGCCGCGGCTGGGCGACGTACGACAAGGTCACGTCAATCCGGATATCGAATTCATCGGCCTGCTGACGCAGTTCGGCGGGGATGGGCACTTGATAGATGTGACACTCACCGGCATGTATTCCGGTCTCTCCGCTCGTGATGAGCGTCGTTCGATGGTCGGTGTTGGTGGTTGCTCGTGCAGCATCCGGTACTCCGAAACCCAAGCTGCGGAAAGCACTGGACGCCGATGCGAATAGGGCCTGCTTTTCCAGAGGCGTCATGCCGGGCGGCGGATTGCGCAAACGTGTTAGCAGGTCTTCAGCCCACGCCGGCCACTGTGCCGATTGCACGACAAGTGCGCGGTAAAGGAGTGCAGGCTCAGCGGGCAAGACACGCTGCACTTGGGCTGCAATGCGCGCGACCTTGGGGGCTGCAAAAGAGGTGCCGGCAGTGTCGCGGTCCGCTGCGGGTCCGGGACCATGCAGCGTCGAGCGGACAAGATGGGGGCATGCGGCAGGGATGACGCCACCCGCCTGCAGGTCGGGCGGTGCGTTGTTTGTGCGTGCGGCATCGCCGCCATACTCCACAACTTCAGGCTTGATGACGTTCCAGATGCCGGGGCCTGTCCGGGAGAATGCCGAGGGGCTCGCGGGCTTATTGGCGAAGGTACGCCATGCCCCTTGCTCGGCCGCGTTATAGGCGATCGAGCCAACGGTCAGCGCCTGGAGGCTTTGGCCCGGGTTGGCGATGCGCGCCGAGTTTTCGGCGAGATAAGCTGGATAGTCTCGGCCTGCGGTCAGATGGTCGGCGATGCCCAGGAATGGCGGAGTGCCTTGCAGCGGCAGGTTACCGGCGCTTTGCACGATGAGCACATCCCGCTCGTTGCATAACTGGTCGATCTCGGCCGCCCAGGATGACATATAGCGCGTGCGGCAGGAGCTGCGCGCGTTGATCGAGTGATTGAAGATGCGAGTCTGGCGCGGGCCGTCGTTGAAGCGTTCGACTGCCATGCGCAGCGCTTCGGGCGGGAACAACTCGACCGGCATCGCGTTCTGGACGTCGAGCACGCGGGCGTTCTGAATCCAGAAAGGTAGTTGCGGTGCGCCGGCGGCCGGCACGTCCTCGCCGTAAAGCACGGCGCCTGCGATGCGCGTGCCGTGGCCGCCGGGCGCCACTTCATCAGCGACGGCCGTCGCGGCTTGACCTGGCAGGAAGCAATGGGACGTGGCTTGGTCGATGCTTGGCTGCAACAGGACGTGCGCCTCTTGGATGCCACTGTCGATGATGCAGACGGCGGGCGCGTCGGCATCGGGTGCGACCGGCGCGACTGCGAGTGCCGCTTGTGCGCCTTGCTGGCCCTGGTTTTGGGGCAGCGCGATATCTTCCGGTTCGACGACCTCGAAGATGTAGGGATAGTTGAGGACGAAGTCCTTCAGACCCTTGCCCGAGATCTTCAGCCGCACCGTGAAACTGTCCGGCAGGACGCCGGCGTCGAAGTCGGCGCTGTCCTTCATATGTAGGATTTCGGCTTGATAGAACTCGGTGAACTTCTGGATGGAAGTCTCGCGTTCGATCTTGATGTCGTCCCACTCGATGTAGGCGCTGGCTCGCGACTGCGACCACTCGTACTCTTTGGCCGCCCACTGTGCGTCGGTCGCGCGCTTGCCGCGTACCGGATGCGGCGGAATTTCCTGAGTGCCTGCACAGGCGATGCCGATGTCAACGATGTAGAGCTGGTCTTCGTCGATGGTGCCCCACGACGCCATCAACTGGTCGGAAAGGATGCGACCCAGCCGGTCCGTCTGGTCGGGATCGTCGAATAGCGTGTGGACCTCGGCGATGGTCGCGGAGCCGTGCACGGTGACAGCAAACCCTTGGGCCATGTTGCGGAACGCCGTCAGCTGAATGTCTTCTGACGCCACGATCACATAGCCGTCTTCCTGCTCGGCCACGATCTCGAATTGGAACTTGGCGCGCAGCGCGTCGAGATCGAGGCCGGTATCAATCTGCAGCAGGATGGGAATCCCTGCGGGAATGTCCGGGAGCGCCGGGCCTGCCGCTTGGCGCTGCGCCTTGCGGGCGTGCCAGTTCGTAATGAGTGCCTGAGCCGCGGTGTCCAAGGCAACGCTGTGCGCTTGGCGTTGCGTTCCCTTGTTGGCTAGAGTTTGTGGCGACGGATCGCCGCCTCCGCGCAGGCGTGCCTTGCCTTGGTAGCGCAGAAGCAGTGGCAAGTGTTCAAAGTTGTGTGTTCCCGGCATGGCTTACGCCCTTTGTGCCGCATCATGCCGTTGCAACTCCTCGACGGCCCTGAGTAGCTTGTCTTGCGACAGGGATGGGCGGCCGGCTAGCACTGCAGCTTTGGCGGCGTCCTGGGCGGCCTTCACGACCATCGCGGCCGATGAGCCTTCGAGTTTGGCGATCAGAGGCTCCCAGGCGATGGGCCTGTCCATTCGTACGCTAGACAGCGTCATCTTCAGCAACTTTTCGATCTCGGCCTTCCCGGGCAGCGGGATGGCGAACACATCGTCGAAGCGTCTGAACAGCGCCGGGTCCAACGCGGACTCCAGGTTCGTCGTCGCGACAAGCAGGCCGGGGGCGTCGTACTCTTCCATTAGCTGCAACAGCGAATTAACGATGCGCGAAACCTCGCCAATGTCCTTGGAGGCCGTGCGCGAACGTGCAATGAAGTCGCATTCGTCAAGCAGCAGCACGCAGGGTTTTTCGCGGGCACTGCTGAAGATGGATCGGAGGTTCTGGGCTGACTCGCCGAAAAAGGATGATATCAGCACGTCGAAGCGCACCTTCATGAGTGGCAAGCCAGTATTCCAAGCCAGCCGCTTAGCGCCCAGCGATTTGCCGCAGCCTGGCGGGCCGTAGAGCAGCACGGTTTTGCGGGGCTTAAGTCCGAAGGTACGCAGCCGGTCGCGCGCTGCGTACTCGGCTTCGATGCGAGAGAAACGTTGCTCGACAGCATCGGGCAGCACCATGTGGTGCTCCAACTGGTCGTGCGGGATGAGCGTGGCAAGCGTCTCCCCGTGGCGCCGGCTCATTGGCAGTTCTTTGAGCGTGCGCTCAATGTTTGCTGACGGAGCGGGGGGTAGCGGTGCACGCTTTGTCTTAGACTGCTTGAGGATTGCCTCTAGCTGCTCAGCCAGTCTGACGTGGCCTGTCTTGCGCTCTGTTTCGACGATTTTTTCGGCGAGCCGATCCAAGTCGGATTGCGAACCATCGGCAATGGCTCGCACTACTCGTTTCAGAATATCGGCGTTCATACGATGTCACCCTCATTTGCGAGCCATCGGACGAGTGATAGGGCGCCGACTGACTGGATTCCACTGCCAAAGCCTAGTCCGCACACCTGCGGCCGAATCGCATGTTGCTGGAGCAGCGCAGTCATGCGACGACCTCCAAACCGTGCTTCTTAACGAGGTGCAGTAGCTTGAGCGCAGTGCCCGCTGGCTTCTTCTGCCCGATCTCCCATTTCTGAACGGTCGAAAGACTCGTGTTCAGTAGTCGCGCAAAAACCGCTTGACTGACATGCGTGCTTTCGCGGATGCGCTTTATTTCCGCGGGCTCCAAAGGTTCGACCGGTGGCAGCCAGTGTGGGTCGAATTCGCGCAGTGTGACCTGATCCGTCACGCCGGCACTGCGCAATCCTTTGACTGTGTCGCTCACGGCCTCAACAGCGGGAAACCTCGTCTTAGTCATCGCAATTATCCTCTGCCGACATGCGGTCAATATCAGTATTAATTATAGCACCAGGTGCTATAAGGGTCGAACTGAGTTCCCAGTGATTCTTTCTAGACGCCAACCTTCCTCAGAATGAGGCGTTATGGAGGTGTCGATGGAAACGAAGAAGTTGCAGCAACGCTTCACCGAGGAGTTCAAGGTCGAATCGATCACACTTCGCCCGATACTCAAGTTCCTGCAAGTGTTAGACATCCAGATGAACGCTCGGTCCCACGTTCTAACCCTCCCCACCGCTGCCCGCGACCTCTACCGCGCCCTCTGGCTCCACGCCCGCGGCGCCCGTGCGCAGATGCTCGGGGCCGCGGCGCTGCTATCCGGCGCGCAGCTGCTGCGCCTCACCATGCCGTGGCTCGCCGCGCAGGCGATCAATGCCTTGCAGCAGGGCGACATGGCGACGGCGGGACGGTGGATTCTTTATCTGGTCGGCATCTATCTGCTGTCCTGGCTGCTGCATGGGCCGGGGCGGGTGCTGGAGCGGAATGTCGGCGTGCGGGTGCGCGTGCGGCTGGCGGATACGCTGTATGCGCGCATCGCGGCGGCGCCGCTGGCCTGGCGGGACGGGCGGCATTCGGGTGAGCTGCAGCACCGCGTGATGCAGGCGAGCCGGGCGCTGTCGGACTTCGCGCAGAACCAGTTCGACTATCTGCAGAGCGCGTTCAACTTCGTCGGTCCCCTGGTCGCGCTGGCGCTGCTGTCGCGCACCAGCGGCGCGATCGCGGTGAGCGGCTATGTGGTGATCGCGCTCATCATCCTGCGCTTCGACCGCACGTTGATGCAGCTCGCGCGCGCCGAGAACGATGCCGACCGCCGCTATGCCGCGGCGCTGCTCGATTTCGTCGGCAACGCGGGCACGGTGATCGGGCTGCGGCTGCAGGCGGCGTCGCGTGTGCTGCTGGGCCGGCGCATGGAGGCGGTGATGGCGCCGCTGCGGCGCGCGGTGATGGTGAACGAGGGCAAGTGGTTCGCCGTGGATCTGCTCGGCATGGGGCTCACCTGGGTGCTGGTGGTGGTGTATGTCATGCAGGTGCGCGAGCCGGGGCAGGCGGTGGCGCTGGGCACGGTGTTCATGATCTACCAGTACGCGCAGCAGGCGGCCGGCGTGGTGGCGTCGCTGGCGTCGAACTTCCAGGGCTTCGCGCGCATGCACACCGACTACTGCAGCGCGGAGCCGATCTGGATCGCACCCGGTGAGCCGGATGCAGAGGTGCCCGCGGTGCAGGCGGACGCGTCGTGGCAGACGCTGGCACTGCGCGGCGCCACCTGGCGCTACGGCGACGACGCGCGCGGCGGTCTGCGCGGCGTGGATCTGGAGTTGCGACGCGGCACACGCGTCGCGCTGATCGGCCCGAGCGGCGGCGGCAAGAGCACGCTGCTGCGCACGCTGGCCGGCCTCTATCTGCCGCAGCAGGGCGAACTGCTGCGCGACGGCGTGCCGGTGCCGTGGGCCGAACTGCGCACGCTCGCTACGCTGATTCCGCAGGAAGCCGAGGTGTTCGAAGCCAGCGTCGAAGAGAACCTCACCTTCGGCCAGCCGGCCGATGCGGCGGCGCTGCAGTCGGCCATGCACGCCGGCGTGTTCGACGAGGTGCTCGAGCGCCTGCCGGACGGGCTGCAGAGCAGCCTGAGCGAACGCGGCGGCAACCTCTCCGGCGGTCAGCGGCAGCGCCTGGCGCTGGCCCGCGGTGCGCTGGCGGCGCAGGGCAGTTCGCTGCTGCTGCTCGACGAACCGACCAGCGCGCTCGACCCGCAGGCCGAAGGTCGGGTGTTCGACCGCATGGTGGCGGCCTTCCCGTCGGCCTGCATCGTCGCGTCGGTACACCGGCCCAGTCTGCTCGCGCGCTTCGACACCGTGGTGGTCGTCGAGGCCGGTCGCGTGGTCGATGCCGGCCCGCGCGACGAGGTGCTGGCGCGGCGGACGCACTGAGTGGCCTCACGCGGATTTGATCTGGATCAAATTTTGCTCTGATCGCGCCGAAGGCATGAATTCATGTCGCCCTTGTCGTGACTGTCGCAAGCCGGTGAGCGCTTGCTTGCCGCGCCTGCGATGAAGACAAGGCGCCGGAGCGGCCCGTCGGCCGCCCGCGCCTGTTCTTCGCACGCCCTCAGCCCGCGCCGCCAACGCCACAGGAGACCCACCATGACGCTTCGCACCTACAGCATCACCCCCGACGCCGCGAGCGGCGCCCCCGCCGGCAACTATGTCAGCGCCGACGACGCCACAAAGCTGGAAGAAACCCTGAGCGCGCTCATCTGGGGCGTGCTCTACGGCAAGCCCATCGACGGCTCGCGCCTCGCCGTGCAGGCCGAACAGGTGCTCGCCGGTCTGCGCGTGAAGGAAGCGGCCTGATGGCACGCGCGCGACCGTCGCGCGCCTCCGCGACGAAGAGCGCGTCCTGTCGGAGAGGAATGCCTCGACCGTCGTGACGCAGGCGGCCGGCAGCGCTGCCGGGTCCGGGGCGCTGCCGGTGCGCGCGTCATGGCGTGGCCTCTCGGGCGCCTCATCCGCGGCCGATTCGCCTCGCCCTGTGCCGCGGTTAGACTGCGGGCCATCCCTTCCCCCGCCGTCGCGATGCGCTTCAGTCCTTGCCCCCTGCGGATGTTGCCCGGCGCGCTGACGCTGCTGGCGTGCGCCGGCGCGGCGGCCCACCCGGGCGGCCTGAACGCCGAGGGCTGCCACAACAACCGCAGGACCGGGGACTACCACTGCCACCGCGGCGCGCCGGCGCGCACCTCATCGTCAGCGACGGAAGGGGCGGCCGCGGTGCCGACCGGACGCGCCTTCCGCAACTGCGCCGAGGCGCGGGCGGCGGGCGCTGCGCCGGTCCGCGCGGGCGAGCCCGGCTACGGCCCGCACCTGGACCGCGACGGCGACGGCATCGGCTGCGAGCCTTACCGCGGACGCTGAGCTGCCGGCGACGCACCGCCTGCACGTTGCCGTGCGCGCCGCCGCGCCGCGAAACCTGTCAGCCCCAGGCCGGCGAGCAGCAGCGCCCAGCTTTCCGGCTCCGGCACCATGAGCACGGTCGGTCCGGACAGTCCCATCGCATACACCGCGGCCAGCGCGTCGGCAGAGCCGGTCCGCGTCGACAGGTCATAGCTGCTGACGAATTCTTCGCCGACGGCGCCGGACGATTTCAGCGTGATGTACTTCAGCGTGACGGTGCGGTATTCGAGCGCAGCTGACAGGGCCGGCGCGCTGCCGCTGCTGCCGGTCAGGTCGAACGTGGTGACGAAGGCGTCGGTGAACACCATCTCGAAGAAGGTGGCGCGGCGGCCTTCGATGTCCGTCGTCGCGTGCAGCGTCACCGTGTCCAGCACGTCACCATTGCTTGCCCGTTCGAACAGCTTGGCCACACTGGCGTCGAGCCCCTGCGTCCATTCGAAGTCGCGGAACACCGGGCGACGGATCGTGATGTCGCTGGTAGGGCCGCCGCTGACCGTTTCGATGCCGAAGCCCCAGTTGAAGGTATCGATCTCGTTCCAGTTCTCGTGCTTTTCGTCGGTGCTTGAGCCCTTGATGTCGTCCAGCTTCAGGAAGTAGTCGAAACCCGCCTGCGCCTGACCCGCGCACAGCGCAAGCGCGACGGAGGCGGCCATCAGTACGGGGCGGAACGGTGTCGGAACGCGCATGGAAATCTCCCTTTTCGAGTGGGTGACGGCCATCGGGGCGGACGCCGGACGGCCCGCTTCGCGCAGCACGCAAAGTGCATCCATTAAAGCAGCCCGCATGCGCAGCGGACAGCGCTCCGTGCGATTTCAGACGAAGCGCGCGAGTACCACGCCCGACACGACGATGTGCGCCAGCGACACCAGCACCGAAATGCCGTGCAACCACTTGAAACGGGTTTTCCGTCCGCCGTCGGTGGCGGCGTTGATGGCCGGCATCAGCAGCTGCCGCGTGGGCAGCGTGCTCAGCGCGATCAGGCCGAGCAGCGTCGCCGACGTGCGGTCCTGCGGCCACAGCAGCAGCGCCGCCAGCGCCGCGGTGACGATTACGAACAGGTAGAAGTGCGGGAAGGCGCGACGTAGCGTGGCGCCGGCCATCGCGGCGGGCAGGGTGGAGAACAGCACGGCCGCAAAACCGAAGGAATAGAGCAGCATGCCGCCGAACAGCAGCGCGACCAGCAGGAGGCTGACGATGTCGAGCATGGGCGTCCCTGTGTCCGGAAAGTCAGGCTGTCGTTGCGCTCAGAGCCGGCGCGCGACCATTACGGCGGCGGCCGAGCCGGCGCCAACCAGCGCGCACCAGACGCGCAGCGGCCACGGTGCGGGGCTGACCTGCAGCGACGTGGCCTCGTCCCGGTGCGCGCGCTCGTCAGCTTGACAGTGCAGCAGCAGCGGCAGCAGTCCGTCGGGCCCGCCGTGGGCGTGCAGGTAATCGATCTGCTGCTGGTAGTGGCGATCGACGAAGGTTTCGACCGCGGCAATGGTGGCCCAGGTGGCGCGTCGACCGAACAGTGCGGGCAGGGCGCCGGTCAGCCAGCCGGCGACGCGCCACGGGCCGAGCAGGCGACTGCGCTGCGGCGGCGGCAGCCAGCTCTCGATCAGGCGCAGGTGTTCTGTTTCGGTGTCGCCGTGACGTCGTGCAAAGGCCTCCAGCACCTCATCGCCCCGCCATCGGGCGACTGCCGCGATGCCTCGGTAGATGAATACCGCGCCGGTTTCGCCGGCGTGGTCCGAACGCAGTTCGCGCGCGAGCCAGGGCGACAGCGCCTGCGCCGCTGCAGCCGGTTCGAAGCGACGGGCCCGCGCCTGCAGCCACGGCCGGACGCGCAGGAAGCCGCAATAGGCCCGCTCCAGCAGTGGCAGCACGCCGGGGAGCTGCGCCAGGCGTGCCAGCCAGCGCCAGCCGGGCAGGCGGGCCCACATCGCGACGAAGGCGGCGGCGCCGTCCAGCCGCGAGCCGTTGGCGCGCTGCACGTGGAAGCGCGCGAGCAAGGCCGTCCGCTCGGCCGCGAAACACGCGCTGTCGGGCGCGTCGGCACTGATGTCGACAAAGCACAGCGCACTGTCCTGCCGCCGGTCCGCCAGCCCCTTCACGTGCGCGATCTCGCGCCGGCACAAGGGGCATCCGCCGTCGTAAAGCACGGTCAGCGTGTCCGGCTGTTCTGGCGCGTTCAAGGCAGTTCCTCCGGGTGGTCGGGGCGCGGTGGCGGCGAAGATCGTCTGCCGCCGGCGTAACGCGTTACGCGGCATTGACGGGCACCCGGCGGTCAGGGTTCCCGTCTTCGGGGCGACGGCTGCGCCGCACACCGGCGCACGGATCGGGCACCATCGCGGCTTCGCTTTGCCTTCGCACGCCATGACCGCTTCCGCTGACCGTTACCAGTCCAATCTGCGCGACGAGCTCGACGGCGCCGCGCTTTACGCCGCGCTGGCGGAGGCCGAGTCCGATCCGGTCCGGCGCGACCTGTTCCGCCAGCTGGCGGAGGCCGAGGCGGCACATGCGCAGCTGTGGCGCAGCAAGCTCGAGGCTGCAGGTGTCAGGCCGGAGGCGTTCCGGCCGAGCTTCCGCACGCGCGTGCTGGCGGCGCTGGCGAAGCGCTTCGGGCCATCCTTCGTGCTGCCGTCGGTGGCGACCGCCGAATTCGCCGACCGCGACAAGTACGCCGGCCAGGCCGACGCGGCGTCGCTGTCGGCGGAAGAGCGTTCGCACGCGGCGGTGCTGGAGGCGGCGGTGAGCCAGCCGCGCGGCATGAGTGGTGCCGCCATCGCCAAGGGCGAGCGCTGGCACCGCGGCGGCTCGGGTAACGAACTGCGGGCGTCGGTGTTGGGCGCGAACGACGGGCTGGTGTCCAACCTCTGCCTGGTGATGGGCGTGGCCGGCGCCGGTGCGCCGGCGCAGACCATCCTGCTGACCGGGCTGGCCGGCCTGATCGCCGGTGCGGTGTCGATGGCGCTGGGCGAATGGCTGTCGGTCACCAATTCGCGCGAGTTCGCGCAGGCGCAGATGGCGGCCGAGGCCGCCGAACTGGAAGAGACGCCGGAGGCCGAGCGCAAGGAGCTGGCGCTCATCTTCCAGGCCAAGGGCTTGGCCCGCGAGGATGCGCAGCGCGTGGCGACCGAACTGATGCGCGACAAGAAGGCGGCGCTGGACACGCTGATGCGCGAGGAACTGGGCATCGATCCGGCCGAGCTGGGCGGCAACCCGTGGAGCGCGGCCGGCTTTTCCTTCATGCTGTTCGCGGCTGGTGCGCTGTTCCCGGTGCTGCCCTTCTTCTTCACCGCGGGTCTGCCCGGCATGCTGTGGAGCGGCGGCCTGTCGGCGGCTGCACTGGCCGCGATAGGGCTGGCGACTTCGCTGTTCAGCGGGCGCGGCCCGGTGTTTTCGGTGCTGCGTCAGGTGCTGATTGGCGCCGCGGCGGCGGGCGTCACCTACGGCACCGGCGCGCTGATCGGGGTGTCGCTGGCCTGAGCGGGCCGGCCGGCCCTCGATTGACGGCCACCCCCGCCGCCCCCGATACTCCGCCCCCGGCGGCGCCTATATATATGCGTCGCTCCGCCGCTGCTCCGGCAGCCGGCGATCCGCGCCGGGCCGCCCGCGCATCCGCTCATCCCCACGTCCTGCCGCCGTTTGCCCTGCGGGAGAACCCGCTGGAGTTTCACCCGCATGATCACGCTCAGAAACGTCGTCCTTCGCCGCAGCGCCAAGGTGCTGCTCGATGGCGCCACCGCCACCATCAATCCGGGCGAGAAGGTTGGCCTGGTCGGCCGCAACGGCGCCGGCAAGTCGACGCTGTTCGCGCTGCTCAACGGCACGCTGCACGAAGACGGCGGTGAGTTCAGCATGCCGGCGCAGTGGCGCATGGCGCAGGTGGCGCAGGACATGCCGGAAACCGACCAGCCGGCCACCGATTTCGTGATCGAGGGCGACACCGCGCTGCTCGCCGCGCAGAAGGAAGTGCAGGCCGCCGAAGCCACCGACGACGGCGAGCGCATGGCCTACGCCTACATGGCGCTGCACGACGCCGGCGCGCACGACGCGCAGTCACGAGCGCAGGCGCTCATCCTCGGTCTGGGCTTCACCGCTGACCAGATGTGCAATCCGGTGAACAGCTTTTCCGGCGGCTGGCGCATGCGCCTGCAGCTGGCGCGCGCGCTGATGTGTCCGTCCGACCTGCTGCTGCTCGACGAACCGACCAACCACCTGGATCTGGACGCGCTGGTGTGGCTGGAATCGTGGCTCAAGCGCTACGAAGGCACGCTGGTGGTGATCAGCCACGACCGCGAATTCCTCGACGCCATCACCAACGTGACGCTGCACATCGACGCCGGCAAGCTCACGCGCTACGGCGGCAACTACAGCACCTTCGAAGACATGCGCGCGCAGCAGATGGAACTGCAGCAGAACGCCTACGCGAAGCAGCAGGACAAGATCGCCCACCTGCAGAAGTTCATCGCCCGTTTCAAGGCCAAGGCGAGCAAGGCCAAGCAGGCGCAGAGCCGGGTCAAGGCGCTCGACCGCATGGAGAAGCTGGCGCCCATGCTGGCCACCGCCGACTTCAACTTCGAGTTCAAGGAGCCGGCCAACCTGCCCAACCCGATGCTGGTGATGGAAGAGGCGAGCTTCGGCTATCCGCCGCCGGCCGACGCACCCGCCGGCACGCCGCCGACGGTGATCGTGCGCAACGTGAACAAGTCGGTCATGGCCGGCCAGCGCATCGGCATACTGGGCGCCAACGGCCAGGGCAAGTCGACCGCGGTCAAAACCATCGCCCGCGCGCTGGCGCCAATCGCCGGCCGCGTGACCGAAGGCAAGGGGCTGACCATCGGCTACTTCGCGCAGCAGGAACTGGACGTGCTGCGCCCGCAGGACAATCCGCTCGAACACATGACGCGCATGGCGCGCGAAGGCCTGCCCGCCGGGCAGAGCGGCCGCGAGCAGGACCTGCGCAACTTCCTCGGCACCTTCAACTTCAGCGGCGACATGGTGAAGCAGGCGGTCGGCACCATGAGCGGCGGCGAGAAGGCGCGGCTGGTGCTGTGCATGCTCGTGTGGCAGCGCCCCAACCTGCTGCTGATGGACGAACCGACCAACCACCTCGACCTCGCCACGCGCGAGGCGCTGGCGGTGGCGCTGAACGAATTCGAAGGCACGGTGATGCTGGTGAGCCACGACCGCTCGCTGCTGCGTTCGGTGTGCGACGAGTTCTGGCTGGTGTCGCGCGGCGGCATCGAACCGTTCGACGGCGACCTCGACGACTACCAGCGCTACCTGCTGGACGAAGCGAAGCGCGCGCGCGAAGTGCTGAAGGATTCGATGAAGGCCGCTCCGGCCGAAGCCGCGCCCGTCGTGCAGGCGCCGCCGGTCGCTGCGCCGGTCAAGAAGGCGCCGGTGAACCTCAAGGCGCTGAAGAACGAGCTCGGCAAGCTCGAACAGCGCATCCTCGAACTGCAGACGAAGAAGCACGCACTGACCGCCAAGCTCGCCAGTCCGCTGCCGCCGAAGGAAATCGGCGAAGTCGGCGTCGAGCTGCAGAAGGTGGACGAAGAACTCGAAGCGCAGGAAATGCGCTGGCTCGAGGTGTCGGAGCAGATCGAGGCGGCGGGCTGATCCTGCTGGCGGCGTCGGTGCGCTGAATCGCCGGCTGGCGACAGGCCAAGGTTCTGTGGGAGGGGTCTTGACCCCGACAGCAGCTAGTACCGAAGCCTGCGGATTGCGCCGGCCGTGTCGCGGCCAAGGCCGCTCCCACAGAGGCCACGCTCGTCTGCGGCTGGGAGGCTGGATCTTGTAGGAGGGGTCTTCTGACCCCGACAGCGGCCCGTATCGAAGCCTGTGGACCGCAGCGGCCGCATCGCGAGCAAGCTCGCTCCCACAAGAACGCGGCTCCGGCGGCGGTCGGGGAGTGCTTTCGTGGGAGCGAGCTTGCTCGCGATGGGGCGGTCGATCAGCCCTCAGCGGTTCACAGCCGATACGAATCCAGCACTTCCTGCGCTGCGCGGAACGCTTCGCCGGCGGCCGGGACACCTGCGTAAACCGCACAATGCAGCAGCGTTTCGCGGATTTCCTCGACCGTGCAGCCATTGTTCAGCGCGCCGCGCACGTGGCCCTTCAGCTCGTGCGGGCTCTTCAGCGCGGTCAGTGCGGCCAGCGTGACCAGACTGCGGGTGCGGCGGTCCAGACCATCGCGGTTCCACACCGCGCCCCAGGCGTGCTCGTTGATGAAGTCCTGCAGGGGCTGATTGAATTCTGTGGCGTTGCCGAGGGCACGGTCGACGAAATCGTCGCCCATGACTTCGCGGCGTACCTGCACGCCCGGTTTTTTCTGTTCGCTCACGGCGTGACGGCTCCGGTCAGGTGTGTTTTCACTTGCCGGCCGGTGCGGCCTGCTTCATGTCTTCTTCGCACTTGCGCATGAAGGAGTTCTTCGCTGCGCCGGCCAGCGGCTTGCCGTCCTTGCTCAGCGCACGCGCTTCGCAGTCGGTCTTGTGCATGGCTTCGCGATGGCATTTCTGCATGAAGGAGGACTTGGCGGCGCCGACCAGCGGCTTGCCGTTCTTGTCGATGGCGGCGGCTTCGCACTTCGAGTCGGCGGCGGCATCCGGGCTGGCGTCGGCGGCCAGAGCGCTGCCACAGGCGAGCAGGGCGGTCAGTGCGGCGATGATCATCTTGTTCATGTCGATCTCTCCCGTTGGGTAGGTGCGATGGCGTATCGCCCGCACATGATGAACAAAGCTGCGCCGCTCGGCAAAGCCTGCGTCATGCCGCGCTAGCCGGCCGGGATGCGCACGCCCGGTGCTTTCAGCCAGTCGAAGGTGCGCGCCATCTCGGCCGGGCTGACGTCGTTCACCTGCGAGTCGGCGAACACGTCGTCGCCGGCCAGCCAGTCCGCTTCCGATTCCGGCGCGGCGAGCGCCAGCATCAGCGCGTGATTCAGCTCGTACGAAGCCCAGCTGCAGCCGGCGTCGCGCAGCGCCGACTGCAGCGCGTTCTGCACCAGGCTGCGCACCATGCGGTGGGCGACCGAGTACGGAATGTCGTCGATCTCGCCGCAGGCCGCGCGATCGCACGCGGTGCGGTCGTGCGAGGCGTGGCCGCGACAGGCGAGCGGGCGCACCGCGTAGATCGCACAGGCGCCGTCGTCGTCGATGAAGGGGCAGGTCGCCCGCAGCGCAACGCGGTCGTCGGCATCGGCGTCGCGCGTGTCGTCGTCGGCGGCGGCGAGACGACGTACCAGCCGGGCACATACCGCCGGGTCGGCTTCGCGCAGATGGCGTGCGATGTGCAGCACCTCGGGCGCGGTGGCGGTGACGCGCACCGTGCAGCAGGTCGCGCAGCCGCGGTCGCAGGCGACCGGCGCACCGGCGTCCATCCGCGCCTGCAGCGCCTGTTCGAAGTTGTCGAAAGCCTCGCCCAGCAACTGCGCGAGCAGTGCGTCGTCGTCGCGTTGCGACGCCAGAATCTGTGAAAAGGTCGCGTGACGTGCGCGGAAGAAGCGCAGGTTGTCGTCGTCGGCGGTCATGGCGTGCACACTCCGGGCGGATAGGGTCTGCGTGCCACTGTACGAAGGCGGACGGCGCGCCGGGTTGATGCAGCGCAAACGGGACGCGCGTGCAGCGGGAAGTTCATATTGGCCGAGCAGGCGGACGTGTTCGCGAGGGCGGCGGGGCTTCTGTGGGAGGGGGCTTCTGACCCCGACAGCGGCCGGGGCCGAAGCCGGCGGACCGCAGAGGCCGTGTCGCGGCCAAGGCCGCTCCCACAGGAAACGCGCCCGATCCGCTGCCGGAGCCTGGCTTCTGTGGGAGGGGGCTTCTGACCCCGACAGCGGCCTGCATCGAAGCCGGCTGACCGCAGCAGCGCTGTCGCGGCCAGGGTGCTTCCCACAAAGGGCTGTCAGCGGCTGACGGTCAGCTGCAGCACCAGCCCGATCACCGCGCACGCGCCGATCACGTGGATCACGTTCGCCTTGAAGCGGAACAGCGCGATGGCGGCGCCGACGGCGATCAGCGCCGACATCCACTCGAAGCTGCCGCCGAAGCCCTGCGGCCACAGCACGTGGTAACCGAAGAACAGTGCGAGGTTGAGCACGACGCCGACCACGGCGGCGGTGATGGCGGTCAGTGGCGCGGTGAACTTGAGGTCGTCGTGCGTCGATTCGACCAGCGGCCCGCCTGCGAGGATGAACAGGAAGGAGGGCAGGAAGGTGAACCAGGTCACCAGGGACGCAGCGACTGCGCCGGCGACGAAGAGGCTGTCCGGTCCGAACACCGCCTTCACATACCCGCCGACGAAACCCACGAAGGCCACCACCATGATGAGCGGGCCGGGCGTGGTTTCGCCGAGGGCGAGGCCGTCGATCATCTGCGTCGGCGTCAGCCAGCCGTAGTGGCCGACCGCGCCCTGATAGACGTAGGGCAGCACCGCGTAGGCGCCGCCGAAGGTGAGCAGCGCGGCCTTGGTGAAGAACCAGCCCATCTGCGTCAGCGTGTGCGACCAGCCGAGCAGACCCGCCAGCAGGGCCATCGGTACCACCCAGAGCAATGCGCCGACGATGGCGACGCGCATCAGTCGCGTCCAGCGGAAGCGCGCATGTTCCGGCGTCGGCGTGTCGTCGTCGATCAGCGCCGGGCCGTAGGAAGCGTGCTTTGCGCCGTGTCCGCCGCCGGTGCGGAAAGTCGTCGGTGCGACGCGGCCGCCGATGTAGCCGATCAGTGCGGCGCCGGCGACGATGGCAGGGAAGGGAATGTTCAGCGCGAAGATGGCTAGGAAGGACGCGGCGGCGATGGCCCACAGAGTCCGGTTCTTCAGCGCCCGCCCGCCGATGCGCCAGGCCGCCTGCACGACGATGGCGGTGACAGCCGGCTTGATGCCGTAGAACAGCCCGGCCACCAGCGGCACGTCACCGAAGGCGATGTAGACCCATGACAGAGCGATAAGGATGAACAGCGACGGCAGCACGAACAGCGCGCCAGCGACGATGCCGCCCCAGCTGCGGTGCATCAACCAGCCGATATAGGTCGCGAGCTGCTGCGCCTCGGGGCCCGGCAGCACCATGCAGTAGTTCAGCGCGTGCAGGAAGCGGCGTTCGGAAATCCAGCGCCGGTTCTCGACCAGCTCCTGGTGCATGATCGAAATCTGGCCGGCCGGCCCGCCGAAGCTGATGAAACCCAGCTTGAGCCAGAACAGGAAGGCTTCACGGAAAGTAACGCTGGCGGGTCGAGGAGCGGTCATCGGCGGCAGGTGGCGGGCAGGCACGGAATGTCGATCAGGTGCGCATTCTGCCCTGCGGACGCCGCCCTGCAATGACTGGTTGCTGGCCCGCATCTTGCAGGTAGCGATCGACGCGTTGTCTGCCGTGACGTAGAGGAGCGTTCCGGCAATCGGCTGCTGGTCGGCGACGGGTCACATTACCTACTACTCGAAAACAAAGGAGTCACCATGAAATCTTCGCTGATGACCGCGTGCTGCGTCGCCGTGCTGCTGGCAGGCTGTTCCGGCCTGGGCTCGTCGACGGCCGCTCGCGACAACTCGACGGAGACCCACAAGAATTACTGGGCTAAGTACGAACACTCCCGCAGCTCGATGCCCCCGTCGTCCGAAGCCAAGCCGCTCTTTGGCGGTGGCGGTACGTCCGACGAAAAGACGGTCGCCGCTTCGCGCGCGGCGCGCATGGGACCGGGCTGCACCGAACCCGGCGCCGACAGCACGCTCAAGCTGATCGCCCAGCTGGAAGCCTCCGGCAAGGCGGCGGGCAACGGGCAGGTCGATGCCAATGTCGTCCGCCTGGCCGAGCGCGCGCAGATGCTGTCCTTCCTGCGCGAGTCGCTGTACCGCACCTGCGAGCGCCTGGCCGCAGGCCAGATCACGAAGGAAGAGGCGGCAGCGGCCAATGACAAGGTGATGAATTCGGTGCACGCCATCATCGAAACCGACCGCGACCTGGCGCGCAAGTCGGCGGCCGATGCATTGAAAGGACTGACGCCGGAACAGATCAAGGCGCTGCAGTAAGCGGCGCCCGCAGCACACCGCAAGGCATCCGGACCGCCTCGCGGTCCGGATGCGACGAGACGCCGGTGAGACAGTTGACCGGTCGACCTGTCTCGCCTGTATCAGGCGGACTCAGCAGGCCGATCGAAAACCTGCCCCTCAGTGGAAGCGAGTGTGGCTTGCGACGGTGGTCTGAATCGCGACCTGCGGCTGGCCGCGTCCCCGTCGCGGCCAAGGCCGCTCCCACAGGGGATGCGCCCGGCACCCGGCTGAGCACGGGCCGGGGTTCTGTGGGAGGGGTCTTGACCCCGACGGCAGCCTGCATCGAAGCCCGCCGATAGCAGAGGCCCTGTTGCGGCCAAAGCCGCTCCCGCAAGGATCGCCCCCCTTCGTCACCGGAGCCCGTTTTTGTGGGAGCGAGCTTGCTCGCGATAGCAGCCCGAAGCGGAGTCGGTGCCTTCGATCACCGCTGTATCGCGAGCAAGCTCGCTCCCACAGAGAGGCGGCCCTCCGCCTCACACCTTCTGATAGATCTCCGCGCCCGACTTCACGAACTCGACCGCCTTCACTTCCATGCCCTTCGCGAGCGCTTCGTCCTCATTGAGACCCTGCTTGGCGGCGAAGTCGCGCACGTCCTGCGTGATCTTCATCGAGCAGAAGTGCGGGCCACACATCGAGCAGAAGTGCGCCACCTTGGCCGATTCCTTCGGCAGCGTCTCGTCGTGGAAGCTCTTCGCCTTGTCCGGATCCAGACCCAGGTTGAACTGGTCGTCCCAGCGGAACTCGTAGCGCGCCTTCGACAGCGCGTTGTCGCGGATCTGCGCGCCCGGGTGACCCTTGGCGAGGTCGGCGGCGTGGGCGGCGAGCTTGTAGGTGATGATGCCTTCCTTCACGTCGTCCTTGTCCGGCAGCCCCAGGTGCTCCTTCGGCGTCACGTAACAGAGCATGGCCGTGCCGTACCAGCCGATCTGCGCCGCACCGATGCCGCTGGTGATGTGATCGTAGCCCGGGGCGATGTCGGTGGTCAGCGGACCCAGCGTGTAGAAGGGCGCTTCCTTGCAGTACTCGAGCTGCAGGTCCATGTTCTCCTTGATCAGGTGCATGGGCACGTGACCCGGACCTTCGATCATCACCTGCACGTCGTGCTTCCAGGCGATGTCGGTGAGCTCGCCCAGCGTCTTCAGCTCACCCAGTTGCGCGTCGTCGTTGGCATCGTAGATCGAACCCGGACGCAGGCCGTCGCCGAGCGAGAAGGCCACGTCGTAGGCCTTCATGATTTCGCAGATCTCTTCGAAGTGGGTGTAGAGGAAGCTCTCCTTGTGGTGAGCCAGACACCACTTGGCCATGATCGAACCACCACGCGACACGATGCCGGTCATCCGGTTGGCGGTCATCGGCACGTAGCGCAGCAAGACACCTGCGTGGATGGTGAAGTAATCCACCCCCTGTTCGGCCTGCTCGATCAGCGTGTCCTTGAAGATTTCCCAGGTGAGCTCTTCGGCGCGCCCGTCGACCTTCTCCAGCGCCTGGTAGATGGGCACGGTGCCGATCGGTACCGGGCTGTTGCGGATGATCCACTCGCGGGTTTCGTGGATGTTCTTGCCGGTCGACAGATCCATCACCGTGTCCCCGCCCCAGCGGATGGCCCAGGTCATCTTGTCGACTTCCTCGTTGATCGAGGAGCCGAGTGCGGAGTTGCCGATGTTGGCGTTGATCTTCACCAGGAAGTTGCGGCCGATGATCATCGGCTCGCTCTCCGGGTGATTGATGTTGTTCGGGATGATGGCGCGACCGCGGGCGACTTCGTCGCGGACGAACTCAGGGGTGATCTCGGCCGGGATCGACGCGCCGAAGCTCTGGCCCGGATGCTGGCGGGTGAGCAGCTTGGCCATCTTCTCGCCGGTCGGGCCGGTCGCGCGCAGGCTCTCGACGTAGGCGGCGCGGTTCATGTTCTCGCGAATGGCGATGAACTCCATCTCCGGCGTGATGATGCCCTGGCGGGCGTAGTGCATCTGGGTCACGTTGCGGCCGGCCTTGGCACGGCGCGGGTGGCGGTGCAGGCCGGGGAAGCGCAGGTCGTCGAGCGCGGCATCGGCGGCGCGGATGCGGCCGAATTCGGAGGAGAGGTCGGTGAGCTGCTCGGTGTCGCCGCGTTCTTCGATCCAGCGTGCGCGCAGCGCGGGCAGGCCACGGCGGATGTCGATAGCGGCCTTCGGGTCGGTGTAGGGGCCGGAACAGTCGTAGACGAAGACCGGCGGGTTCTTCTCGCCGCCGAAGCCGGTGGGCGTGTCGGCCTGAGAGATTTCGCGCATCGGCACGCGGATGTCCGGGCGGGAGCCTTCGATGTGGATCTTGCGCGAATTGGGCAGCGGCGCGATCGCCGCTTCGTCGACGTGCGCCTGGTCGGCGAGGAAGGTGTCTTTGGCGTTCATGGAAGCTCCTGTTCTTGCTGCAGTCCGGTTTTTCTTCGACTAGGTATGCGAGGGGTGCGTCTACCGCACCTCGTCGGTACGACAACGCAAGTTCCAGGCCACGCGACGTGGCCCGACCGTCGTGCCCGTAAGCCCCAGCCTGCGGCGCGTGCGCCGGCTGTCTCAACTATCTCACCACCGCCCCCTTCGATGTCGAGACAGCTGTCGCAGCTTTCAGGCGTCTCACCCGTACAGCTGTCGCAGCCCTCCGCGATCTCGTAGGCATACCCCCAGTGTCCATGCGGGTTTGCGGGCAATTGCTTCAGTGGCATGAATGCTGCCTTAAGCCCTCCGACGGTGACCCGAACATGCAGGCGCCGCATTCAACCAGGACCAATCAACAGCATCACCTAGGAGGGGAACATGACAAGAACTGGACGCAAGTCGCTGAACAGCACCTTTACCCAAACCCGCAAGCTCACGGCTGGCGCTGCCGCCGTGGCTGCACTCTGTGTGATGTCGACGCCGGCGATGGCCGACATCGTCATTGGCGAATTCGGTGGTACCAAACTGTCGATGTTCGGCATCATCGACGTCGGCATGCTCTATAACAGCGATGCGAACGCGACCGGTGACAGCAAGACGTCGATGGAAACCAGCGGTCTGCGTCAAACGGTCATCGGCTTCAAGGGTGAGCGCGAGCTCGACGTGAACCTGACCGCCTTCTTCAACCTCGAATCGCACTTCGACACCAACAACGGTTTCCTGCACGGCACCGGCGACGCGTCGGGCACCGGCCCCGGCGGCATCAACACCCCGCTGTTCCGTCGTCAGGCCAACCTGGGTGTGCGCGGCGACTGGGGTAGCCTGACCCTCGGCCGTCAGTACGGCCCGGCGCTGCTGGCCCACATCGGCACCGAACCGCGCGCGTTCAAGGAGCAGTTCTCCAACCTGTACGCCTGGGCCTACGGTCAGCTGTTCACGACCTTCAACCCGAACAACGGCAGCGGTCGCAACACGAACAACGACGTTGGCATCTTCATGAACAACGCCGTGCAATACCGCAACACCTGGGGTCCGGTCACCATGGGTGTGCTGTACTCCTTCGGCGGTCAGGCCGGCGACTTCAAGGACAATAGCGCCTACGCGCTGGGTCTGACCTACAACGGTCCGATCACGCTGTCCGGTTCCTACCAGGCCTTCCACGACGAGCAGTCCGGCAAGAAGGTGGTCGATCACACCTCGCTCGGCTTCGCCATTCCGTTCGGCGACTTCACCTGGAAGAACAACTGGATGAACGCCAAGAACGACAACACGGCGGGCAACCAGCTGTTCGACGTCAATGGCTTCGGTACCGGTCTGGACTGGAAGTGGAGCGCCAAGAACTCGGCTACGCTCGCCTTCTATCTGAACAAGGACGACGCCAACAAGAGCGATGAAACCAAGTTCATCGTGATCAGCAATGACTACCAGTGGCGCCCCGACACCACGCTGTACATTCAGGCCGCCTTCGCCGATGCCGACCCGGGCGCAACGCTGCGTACCAGCATCGTCGCAGCGGGCGTGACGGCGGGTGAGAAGAGCACGCTGCTCAACGTCGGTCTGAACTTCATGTTCTAAGGCGCTCGCGTCTGCAGCAAACGGCGGCAGGGTGTGGAAACCCGCCGCCGCATTCTAAAAACCAAGGAGACCTGATCGATGAATTCGATTCGCAAGCAGTTCCGCCTGACCGCATCCGCCGCCGCCGTAGCCGCTGCGTCGATGCTGTCGGTGTTTGCAGTGAGCCCGGCCGTTGCGCAGAGCGGCCCCGGCTTCGAAGATCCGAACAACTGGCCGCAATACCACCGCACCAGCAACGCCTGGCGCTTCAGCCCGCTGAACCAGATCAACCGTGACAACGTGAAGAAGCTCAAGGTGGCGTGGATCCACCAGCCGGGCACCATCACGCACGGTCTGCAGGCCACGCCCATCGTGATCGACGGCGTGATGTACTCGATCTCGGCCAACAACAACGTGTGGGCCATCGACGCGGCCACCGGCAAGACCATCTGGCAATACGCACCCAAGCTCGACAAGATCGTCGACCAGGTGTTCTACGGTGCGGCCAGCCGCGGCGTGACCGTGGGCCGCGGCAAGGTGTACGTCGGCACGCTGGACGGCCGCTTCATCGCGCTCGACCAGAAGACGGGCAAGGAAGTGTGGTCGACGCAGCTCACCGATCCGAAGAACCAGTACGGCGCACTGTTCTCGGCGCCGCCGCAGCTGGCCGGCAACGTGCTGTTCGGCGGCACCACCGGCGGCGACCAGCCGATCTCGGGCAAGATCTACGCGGTGAACGCCGACACCGGCAAGCCGGTGTGGACCTTCGACGTGATCAAGAACGATCCGAAGAGCTGGCCGGGCGACAGCGGCAAGGTCGGCGGCGGCAGCGCCTGGATGCCGGGCACCTACGACGCCAAGACCGACACCATCTACATTGGTACGTCGAACGCCGCACCCGACTACTACAACTACGACCGCAAGGGCGACAACCTCTACACCGCCACGCTGCTCGCGCTCGATCCGAAGACCGGCAAGGTGAAGTGGCACCGTCAGGAAGTGCCGAACGATTCGTGGGACTACGACTCGGCCTACGAGGCGCTGGTGGTGCAGAAGGACGGCAAGGACGTCATCGTGCACCTGAACAAGGGCGGCTTCGTGTTCGTGATGGACAAGAAGGACGGCAAGCTCGAGAACGTGTGGCAGTTCGCCGAGAACGTGAACTGGGTCAAGGGCATCGACCCGAAGACCGGCGCGCTGATCGATCCGATCTACCCGGAAGTCGACAAGGTGAAGACCTTCTGCCCGAACCTGCTCGGTGCGCGCAGCTGGAACCACGGCGCCTACAACCCGGGCACCGGCCTGTGGTACTCGCACGCGATGGAAGTGTGTAACGAAGTGGTCGCCGGCAAGGACGATCCGGACAACCTGAAGGCCGTGTCCTCGCTGTCGCTGGGTATCGAGTCGATCAAGCTGGTACCGCCGCCGGGCACCAAGCCGCACGGTCGCCTGGACGCGCGTGACCCGATCACCGGCAAGCGCAAGTGGTCGATCAAGTACGACCTGCCGCCGCTGTCGTCGGTGCTGACCACCGCCGGTGGTCTGGTATTCACCGGTGACATGGAAGGCAAGATCTACGGTTACGACGCCGACACCGGCAAGGAACTGTGGACCTTCAACGCCGGCTCCGGTCTGCGTGGCGGCCCGGTCAGCTACTCGGTCAAGGGCAAGCAGTACATCGTCTTCCCGACCGGTCTCGGTTCGCATGCCCCGGGCTTCCTGGCCGGTGCCTTCCCGCAGATCAAGGATCTGCCGGGTGGTGCGGCGATGGTTGCCTTCACGCTGGAGTAAGGAAGTAAGTGCGTCACCCACCCCGTCGTGCGGACACACGGCGGGGTGTTGTAAGTCTCCTCATTTACGGGCGGTAACGGGAGTGACCGCCTGTCTTTTTTTGTGCAGACTCCCTCGTCGCATGCCCAGATTCAACCCTCCCGTCGTCCCGCGCGTTGAGCCTGCAGACAGGTTCGAGCGGATGGCGCATCCCGGTCTCGGGACGGGTGGGTTCAATGTGCGCATGAAAATCAGAACCATTGTTTCAACCGGGCAGGAAAGCAGAACCATGACTACACGCAAGCTCAGCGGCACGACCCGTGCCTTCTCCATCTCCGCCGGTCTTCGGACGGTCGTTTTTGCGGGCAGCGCACTCGTGCTGCAGACCCTCAGCTCGCCGGTGCTCGCCAATGCCGAAGCTGCCGCCGAAGCGCTGCCGCAACCGTCGTTCGAACTGACCGACCCCGAGCGCATCGCCGCCGGCAAGAAGCGTTTCAACAAGACCTGTGCCGGCTATTGCCACGGCTCCGAAGGCGTCGGCGGGCGCGCTCCCGACTTCAAGGGCCGCAAGGATCTGCCGGACGCCGAGGCCTTCAAGACGATTTTCCATGGTCGTCGCGGCTCCGACATCATGCCGCCCTGGGGCCAGGCCTTCTCGCCGGACCAGATCTGGGAACTGGTTGCCTACATCAAGTTCCTCGGCACGCAGTGATCGCCGGCGTTCCGCGGAACGCGAGAACGTCCGGGCGCTGTCGCTGAATCCGTGAGCGGTCCTCCGGCAGCGACAGCGCGCCGTATCAAGGACTGCGGCCCGCAAGCGCCGCGTCGCGGCCAAGGCCGCTCCCACAGGGATCGCCTCTGATCCGCGACCGGAGCCCAGGTCAGGATTCTGTGGGAGGGGTCTTCTGACCCCGACTGCGGCCAATGCCGAAGCCGGCGGCCAGCAATCGCCGCGTCGCGGCCAAGGCCGCTCCCACTGGAGCACGCGCGCCAACTCGGACGTCATGCGGAAGCGGTCCTCTGACGCATGAAGCAGTGAGGCCTCACTCATCCCGGATGCAAAAGAAAAGGGGCGCCTGATGCGCCCCTTTTCTCGTCCGTGCCGCGGACTCAGCCGTTCTCGACCATCCGCTCCTCACCGTCCAGATAGTTCGGTGCGACGATGCGCAGCCGCGCCATCTTGCGGTAGAAGGTGGCGCGCGACATGCCCAGCTGGCGCGCCGTTTCGGTCACCCGCCAGTGGTTGCGACGCAGCGCGTCGAGCATCTTCTGGCGCAGCTGCAGGCAGGCCTCGTTGAGCGGCTCGCCGTCGCGCAGTTCGCACGGATCGGGTACTGCACCGCCGACGCCGCGCGGTGCCGCGGCCTGTGGCGACGCGATCGCAGGGGTCTGCTGCGCCGGTTGCGGAATCTGCTGCTGCGGCGGCGGCTGCAGCGTGGCGCGCGGGCTGTGGTTGTTGGTGCGCAGTTCCTGCGGGAAGTGCTCGATGGTGACCTGTGTGCCGTCGGCGATCGCGCAGGCGTAGCGGATGGCGTGGCGCAGCTGGCGGATGTTGCCCGGCCAGTCGTAGCTCAGCAGGCGCGCCATCGTCTCTTCCGGTATGCGCAGTTCCTCGCGGCCCATCGCCGCACATTCCTCGCGCAGCACCAGCTGTATCAGCTCGCGCTTGTCTTCGCGGTTGCGCAGCGGCGGCAGCATGAAGCTGGCGCCGTTGAGGCGGTAGAACAGATCTTCGCGGAAGCGTCCCTGGCGCACCAGCTCCGGCAGGTCCTGGTGGGTGGCGCAGACCACGTGCAGGTTCACCGGCGTCGGCTGTTCGGCACCCAGCGGCACCACTTCGCCTTCGGCCAGCACGCGCAGCAGGCGGCTCTGCAGCGACAGCGGCATGTCGCCGATTTCGTCGAGGAAGAGGGTGCCGCCGTCCGACTGCAGGATCTTGCCCTTGGCACCCTTGCTGCGGGCGCCGGTGAAGGCACCGTCGCGGTAGCCGAACAGTTCGCTCTCGATCAGGCTCTCCGGAATCGCCGCGCAGTTCAGCGCCACGAAGGGCTGCTTGGCGCGGTCGCTGAAGTCGTGGATGGCGCGCGCGAACGCTTCCTTGCCGGTGCCGGTCTCGCCCAGCAGCATGACCGGGATGTCGCGGTTGGCCACTTTCACGGCGCAGGCGACGTTGGCCTTGACCCGCGGATCGCCCAGCGCCAGATGACGGAAGCCGCGCGGTGCGGTCACGTCGTCGGCGGTAATGACCGGCTTGGCCTGCGTGACCTGGGCAAGCGAGCGTGCGTTCGGCGCGCGCAGCACGGCGAACAGGCGGCGCCCGGTGGCCATCATGCGCAGCGGGAAGGGCGTGCCCGGGCTGGCGTGCGCCGACACCATGATGTCGCTGGCGGTGCACTCGAACAGGTCGTGCAGGAACTCGGCGTGGCGGCCGTTGTGATTGATCAGTTCCTGGCGGGCGCGGCGGTTGCCGCCGACGATGCGGCCGTCGTCGTCGAAGGCGATCAGGTAGTCGGTTTCGACCGGCATGAATTCGGCGACCTGGCCGAGCTGCAGCGTCCAGTAGGTGCGCAGGCTGTAGTGCGCGTAGGCGTCCTCGATCAGGCGCGCCTTGTCGCACACCATGCGGAACACCAGCAGCTGGCTTTCGCGGGCGTCCGGCGAATACAGCGCCGAGGCATCGAGCACGGCGATCGGCTCGTCCTGCAGCCCGAGTATCGGTGCCGAGCTGCAGGTGAATTGCGTGTTGTGCGAACGGAAGTGCTCACCACGGTGAACCAGGGTGGGCTGACGGTCGGCCAGCGTGGTGCCGACGCCGCAGGTGCCCTCGTGCTCTTCCGCCCAGCAGGTGCCGTTGCGGAAGCCCTCGTCCTTGAACTCCTTCTCCAGCGCCGGCACGGTGCGGTAGTCGACGGTGACGCCGGTGGCGTCGGTCAGCAGCACGCAGTAGTTGGCCGGCAGTAGCTCGTGGTGCAGCCGCTCTACGCCCTCACGTGCGATGCGCATGAAGGTTTCGATGCGCTCGCGGTGCTCGCGCAGTTCGTAGGCGGTGACGACCTTGGGAACCGACGACAGGCCGGGGTCGATGGAGTGCTTGTTCAGCGACCTGCGCCAGGAGCGCGCGAGGCGCTCGTAAGCCGGGTCAGTCTGTGCCGGGCGCGATCGTCCTTCGACGATGTTCATCACGCGTCCGACATGGTCGGCGATTTCTCGACCTTGTCTCATGTCCGTCTCCTCCGTGGTGGACTTGCGAACCCCCCGTCACCGGCTGTTGCCGTGTGCGGGAAGGTTTCCCTTTTTGTTGCGTGAGGTTAGGCCCTGCCGCGTCCGAAAGCAACGCGACGAATGTCTCCGAAAACTGAGACAGCTGTCTCAGTGCGCCGGGTGTCCGGCGTCTCATCGGCCGGCGTGTGCCGGTCGATCAACGACGGCCTATGACGATGGGCGTGACAGACCTCTTACGAATCATCGGCTTGTCGCCAGAACGCCGATGGGCGACGAGGCGCTGGCACGACAGATGCAATGAGGGCTCAAACCTCGTTCAGGAGTCGCATCGTCGTGTCGCCCAGTTCTTCCCCCCCGGTCAGCGTCGGCATCATTGCCAACCCGGCATCGGGCAGGGACATCCGTCGTCTGACCTCACGCGCTTCGGTGTTCCCGAACGCGGAGAAGGCCAGCATGATCGTGCGCGCCATCGCCGGCCTCGAAGCGGCCGGTGTCGAGCACGTGCTGCTCATGCCGGACAAGGGCTCGATCTCCGGCCTGGTGTATCGCGCGCTCGGTCTCGACGGCCGGTCGACCGAAGGGCGGCGCGTTCGCTTCATCGACATGACCGTGTCCGAATCGATCGACGACACGCTGCATGCCACCGAGGCGATGTGCGCGGCGGGTGTGTCCGCCATCATCGTGCTCGGCGGCGACGGCACTCACCGCGCGGTGGCCAAGCGCTGCGGCCAGGTGCCGCTGCTGGCGCTGTCGACCGGCACCAACAACGCCTTTCCGGAAATGCGCGAGGCCACGGTGGCCGGACTGGCCGCCGGCCTGATCGCGACCGGCGCGGTGCCGGCCGCGGCCGGCCTGCGCCGCAACAAGCTGCTGCGCGTGCGCTGCGACGACCGCGACGACATCGCGCTGGTCGACGCCTGCTTCACCGGTCATGAGTACGTGGGCTCGCGTGCGGTCTGGGACAGCGCGCTGGTCGAGGAGCTGTTCGTCACCTTCGCCGCCGCCGACGGCATCGGCCTGTCGGCCATCGCCGGTCAGCTCGAACCTGTCACGCGCGCCGCAGCACACGGCCTGCACGTGCGCTGCGCGCCGACCGGCGATACGCCGCGCCGCGTGCATGCGGCAATCGCGCCCGGCCTGGTGGCCGAAGTCGGGGTGCGCGACTACGCGCATCTGTCGCCGCACGAACCGGTGGTGCTGACCGGTCGCAGCGGAACCATCGCACTCGATGGCGAGCGCGAGATCGAGTTTCACACCGGCAGCCGCATCGAAATCAGCCTCGACCCGAACGGCCCGCAGACCATCGACGTCGCCGCCACGCTCACCCACGCGGCGCAGCACCGACTGCTGCGCCACTACGCGGGAGGTGCCGCATGACGCGCGCGCTCCCCTTCATCGCTCTCCACGGAGCCGGCGCCAACGACGGCGCCGCGCTCCGCCCCAGGCTCGATCAGCCATCCGCCCGCAGCTGCCGGAGAACCGCGGGCATTTCTGTCCACAACAAAGAGGAGCACTCATGACCAGTCCTTTGAACAGGGAAGCCCTTCTGCAGGCTTACCGGACCATGCGCACCATCCGCGATTTCGAGGAGCGCGTGCACGTCGATTTCGCCACCGGCGAAATCCCCGGTTTCGTCCATCTGTATGCGGGCGAGGAAGCTTCGGCGACCGGCATCTGCATGCACCTCAACCGCAACGACTACATCGCCTCGACCCACCGCGGTCACGGCCACTGCATCGCCAAGGGCGTTGATCCCGTCGGCATGATGGCCGAGATCTGGGGCAAGGCCACCGGTACCTGCAAGGGCAAGGGCGGCTCGATGCACATCGCCGACCTCGAGGTGGGCATGCTCGGCGCCAACGGCATCGTCGGTGGCGGTGGCCCGCTGATCTGCGGCACCGCACTCGCGTCCAAGATCCGCGGTGAGAACAACGTCGGCGTGTGCTTCTTCGGCGACGGCGCGTCCAACCAGGGCACCATTTTCGAAGCGATGAACCTCGCTTCGGTGTGGAAGCTGCCGGTCATTTTCGTGGCCGAGAACAACGGCTACGCGGAAGCGACCTCGAGCACCTTCTCGGTGGCTGTCGAGAACATCGCCGACCGCGCCAGTGCCTTCGGCATGCCGGGCGTCATCGTCGATGGTTTCGATTTCTTCGCGGTGTACGAAGCGGCCGGCGAGGCGATCAAGCGCGCCCGCGAAGGCGGCGGCCCGACCCTGCTCGAAGTGAAGCTGTCGCGCTACTACGGCCACTTCGAAGGCGACCAGCAGACCTACCGCGCACCGGGCGAAGTGCAGAAGCTGCGCGAAACCAAGGATTGCCTGATGCAGTTCGCCAAGCGCGTGACGTCGCGCGGCGAACTGACCATGGCCGACATCGAAGCCATCGACCGCGAAGTTAAGACGATGATCGACGACTCAGTGGTAAAGGCGAAGGCTGACCCGCTGCCGCCGCCCGAGGCCCTGATGGCCGACGTCTACATCTCTTACTGAACCCGCGCCATACGCTGACAGGAGAAAACAGAATGGCAAGAAAGATCACTTACCAGCAGGCCATCAACGAGGCGCTGGATCAGGAAATGTCGCGCGACCCGAGCGTCATCATCATGGGTGAGGACGTCGCCGGTGGCGAAGGTTCGCCCGGCGAGCAGGACGCCTGGGGCGGCGTGCTCGGCGTGACCAAGGGCCTGTACGCGAAGCACCCGGGCCGCGTGCTCGACACCCCGATCTCCGAATCGGGCTACGTCGGCGCCGCCGTCGGTGCCGCCTGCAACGGCCTGCGTCCGGTCGCCGAGCTGATGTTCATCGACTTCATGGGCGTCTGCTTCGACCAGATCTTCAACCAGGCTGCCAAGTTCAAGTACATGTTCGGCGGCAAGGCCAAGACCCCGGTCGTCATCCGCGCGATGTACGGCGCCGGCTTCCGCGCTGCCGCCCAGCACTCGCAGTGCCTGTACAACGTGTTCACGCACATCCCCGGCCTGAAGGTGGTCATCCCGTCGAACCCGTACGACGCCAAGGGCCTGCTGATCCAGTCGATCCGCGACAATGACCCGGTCATCTTCCTGGAGCACAAGGCGCTCTACACGATGGAAGGCGACGTGCCGGCCGAGAGCTACATCGTCCCCTTCGGCGAAGCCGCCGTGGTGCAGGAAGGCGACGACGTGACCATCGTCGCGATGGGCCGCATGGTGCATTACGCGAAGGAAGCCGCCGGCAACCTGCGTAAGAAGGGCATCCAGTGCGAAATCATCGATCCGCGCACGACCTCGCCGCTCGACACCGACACGATTCTCGAAAGCGTCGAGCGCACCGGTCGCCTGGTCGTCGTCGATGAATCCAACCCCCGCTGCAGCATGGCGTCGGACATCTCGTCCATCGTCGCGCAGGAAGCTTTCGGCGCGCTCAAGGCGCCGATCCAGATGGTGACTGCACCGCACGTTCCGGTGCCGTTCGCCGCTTCGCTTGAAGATCTTTACATCCCCAGTCCGGCACGCATCGAAGAAGCCGTGATGAAGGTCAAGGAGTATCGCTGATGTCCGCAATCCATACCGTCACCATGCCCAAGTGGGGCCTTTCCATGCAGGAGGGGAAGGTCAACCTTTGGCTGAAGGAAGTCGGTGACACGATAGACCCGGGTGAGGAAATCATCGAGGTCGAGAGCGAGAAGATTTCCGGTGCCGTCGAGGCGTCGGTGTCCGGCGTGCTGCGCCGTCAGGTCGCCCAGCCGGACGAAGTGCTGCCGGTCGGTGCGCTGCTCGGCATCGTCGCCGACAAGGGAGCTTCCGACGCCGAGATCGATGCGGTGATCGCCCGCTTCCAGGCCGAGTTCGTGCCGCCGTCCGCCGACGACGCTGACTCCGGTCCGCAGACGCAGACGGTCAAGGTCGGCAATGTCGAGGTGCGCTACCTCAAGCTGGGCGAGGACGTGGCCGGCAAGGACCCGCTGCTGCTGGTCCATGGCTTCGGTGGCGATCTGAACAACTGGCTGTTCAACCACTCGCCGCTGTCCGAGTCGCGTGCGGTGTATGCGCTCGACCTGCCGGGTCACGGTAGCACGACCAAGGTGACCGGCATCGCCTCGCTCGACGGTCTGGCTGAAGTCGTCATCGGCTTCATGGACGCAGTCGGTCTCGAGTGCGCCCACCTGGCCGGCCACTCGATGGGCGGCGGCGTCTGCCTGGCGATCGCCAAGCGCGCGCCGAACAAGGTGAAGTCGCTGTCGCTGATCGCCAGCGCCGGTCTGGGCAACGAGATCAACGGTGCCTACATCGACGGCTTCGTCGCCGCCGCTTCGCGCAACGCGCTGAAGCCGGTGCTGGCGCAGCTGTACTCCGACGAGTCGCTGGTCACCCGCTCGATGATCGACGACATGCTCAAGTTCAAGCGCCTCGAAGGCGTCGACAGCGCGCTCGCAACGCTGGCCGGCGGCCTGTTCGCCGGCGGCCGTCAGGCCGAGCAGCTTGCTTCGGCCGCGGCCGGCAAGCCGACGCTGGTGATCTGGGGCGAAAACGACCGTGTCATCCCGTCCTCTCACGCCACGGCGATCCCGGGCGCGACCGTGAAGGTGATGCCGGGCCAGGGCCACATGGTCCAGCTCGAAGCGGCAGGCGAAGTGAACAAGCTGATCGGCGAGTTCATCGGCTGATGCACCACCGGCCGCCGCAGCCTCTCCTGCGGCGGCCATTTTTACGGATTCCATCATGAGCACAGCTGTTGCAGGCGAAGGCCTGCGCGGACGCGACAAGCTCGCCCGCATTCCGGTCAAGGTGCGCGAGGATGTCGCCTCGCCGACCAAGCCCGCCTGGCTGCGCGGCCGCGACCAGGACACGCCAGCGGTGCGCGCGCTGCAGGGCGTGCTGCGCGAACACGCGCTGCACACCGTGTGCGAGGAAGCGGCCTGCCCGAACATCGGCGAGTGCTTCGGCCGCGGCACGGCGACCTTCATGATTCTCGGCGCCATCTGCACGCGCCGCTGCCCCTTCTGCGACGTGTCGCACGGCCGGCCGCTGCCGCCCGATGCCGACGAACCGCAGCGCCTGGCGCGCACGGTGGCGGCGATGAAGCTGCGCTACGTGGTCATCACCTCGGTGGACCGCGACGACCTGCGCGATGGCGGCGCGGCGCATTTCGCGCAGTGCATGGCCGACATCCGCGCATTGAGCCCCGACATCACGATCGAGGTGCTCACCCCCGATTTCCGCGGCCGCGAGGCGGCCGCACTGGACGCGCTGGCGGTGTCGCCGCCGGACGTGTTCAACCACAACATGGAAACCGTGCCCCGCCTGTACCGCGAGGTCAGGCCGGGCGCGAACTACGAAGGTTCGCTCAGGCTGCTGCGCGACTTCGGCCAGCGCTTCCCCGGCGTGCCGACCAAGACCGGCCTGATGCTGGGGCTCGGCGAAACCGAGGCGGAAGTGGTCGAGGTGATGCGCGACCTGCGCGCGCACGGCTGCGACCTGCTGACGCTGGGCCAGTACCTGCGACCGTCGCCGGCCCATCTGCCGGTGATCGAGTACATCACGCCGGAGCGCTTCGATGCGCTGCGTGCCATCGCGCTCGAACTGGGTTTCAGCGAAGTCGCCGCCGGCCCGCTGGTGCGTTCGTCCTACCGCGCCGACGTGCTGCACGCCGCGCATGAGCACCATGGCTGACGCCAGCGCCCACACCGTCATCGTGAACGGCCAGCACGAGCCGCTCGACGATGCGCGCACGGTGGGCGATCTGCTCGACCGCATGGCCTTGCGCGGCAAGCGCATCGCGGTCGAGCGCAACGGCGAAATCGTGCCGCGCAGCGTGTTCGACCATGCGGCGCTGAGCCCGGGCGACCGCGTCGAAATCGTCATCGCCGTCGGAGGCGGCTAGACCATGAATTCACCCGCTGCTACACCGCTGACCGATCCGCTCGTGATCGGCGGCCAGCCCTTTGCGTCGCGCCTGCTGGTGGGCACCGGCAAGTACCGCACGTTGGACGAAACCGCCCGTGCGCTCGACGCCAGCGGCGCCGATATCGTCACCGTGGCGATCCGGCGCACGCCGCTGAACCGCAACAACGGCGAACCCGGCCTGCTCGACGTGCTGCCGACCGGGCGCTACACGCTGCTGCCCAATTCGGCCGGCTGCTACACCGCCGACGACGCGGTGCGCACGCTGCGCCTGGCGCGCGAACTGCTCGACGGCCACGACCTGATCAAGCTCGAAGTGCTGGGCGATCCGAAGTCGCTGTACCCCAACATGCCGGAAACGCTGCGCGCCGCCGAAACGCTGATCCGCGACGGCTTCCGCGTCATGGTCTATTGCTCGGACGACCCGATACAGGCGCGCGTGCTGGAAAGCATGGGCTGTGTGGCCATCATGCCGCTGGCCAGCCTGATCGGTTCCGGCATGGGCATCCTGAACCCGTGGAACATCGGAATCATCATCAACGACGCCAAGGTGCCGGTCATCGTCGACGCCGGCATCGGTACCGCGTCGGACGCCGCGGTGGCGATGGAACTGGGCTGCGACGGCGTGCTGATGAACACCGCCATCGCGCACGCACGCGACCCGGTGCGCATGGCCGCGGCGATGCGCCACGGCGTCATCGCCGGCCGCGAGGCCTTCCTCGCCGGCCGCATGGAAAAGCTGCCTTACCGGGCCGCGGCCTCGTCGCCGCAGACCGGCCTCATCCAATAAACATAAGGGAGGAATCACCATGTCTGCATCGAAGAAGCGCCGTGTCGCGCTGGTCACCGGCGCCTCGCGCGGCATCGGCGCGGCGATTGCGCAGCGCCTGGCACGCGACGGCTTTCACGTCGTCGTCCATTACGCCCACGGTGCCGCAGAGGCGCGCGACGTGTGCGCGGCGATCGAACGCGCAGGCGGCAGCGCCACGCTGCTGCAGGCCGATCTGTCGATGTCCGACGGGCCGCAGTATCTGGCGGACACGCTGGCCGAACCGCATATCGACGTGCTGGTGAACAACGCCGGCATCGCGCCCTTCGAGGCGATCGAGGACATGAGCGAAGGCAGTTACGACCGTCTGTCGAACGTGAACATGCGCTCGCTGTTCTTCGTCACCAAATACCTGTTGCCCAAGCTGCGCGACGGCGGTCGCATCGTGAACCTGTCCAGCATCGTCGCCCGCACTGCCTTTCCTGGCATTCCGGCCTACTCGGCGACCAAGGGCTTCGTCGATGTGCTGACGCTGCAACTGGCGGCGTCGCTCGGCGAGCGCGGCATCACCGTCAATGCGGTGGCGCCCGGCGTGATCGAAACGCGGCTCACCACCGGTCTGCTGGAGAATGGCGGCGCGGAGGCGGTGCAGTCGATGCAGGCACTGGCCGGCGTCGGCACGCCCGACCGCGTGGCCGGCGTCGTGTCCTTCCTGGTCGGCCCGGATGGCGCCTGGACCACCGGTCAGGTGATCGACGTCAGCGGCGGGACCAAGCTCTAATTAGGGGCTAGGGGCGCAGTTTCTGCGCCAGCCAGCCCAGCCACTCGTGCAGCGCCCAGCCGGACTGCTGCAGCGCGCGCGACGATGGGATGAAGTCGCTGAATTCCCATGTGCCGGGGCGGCGGATCATCGTTGGCGCAGCGACCGGGTCCAGTCCGGCACGACGGAATTCCTCCATCGAACGACGCATGTGCATCGCATGCGTCACCAGTGCGACGCGGGTGATCCCGGCGTCGCGCAGCAGCAGCGCCGACAGCCGCGCGTTGTCGGCGGTGTCGCGCGAGGCCGATTCGACCCAGCGCACGTCCACGCCGAAGTCGCTCATCGCTTCGCGCATCAGTTCGCCTTCCGGGCGTCCGTCCCACACCACGCCGCCGCTGACCAGCACCGGCAGGCCGGTGCGCTTCGCCAGTCGTGCGCCGGCGCGCACGCGCTCCAGCGCCCAGCCATTCACCGTCTGTCCGTCATAGTCCACCAGGTTGTCGGCGGTGCCTGCACCGAGTACGACGATGGCACCGGCTCCGGTCAATGGCTGTGCCGCGCCGCTGTAATAGGTGCTGCGCTCCAGCCATCCGGCCAGCGCCGGCAGGCACAACGCATACAGCGTCAGTACCCCGGTGGCGGCCAGCGTCATGCCGGCCCGGCGGTGGCGGCGCATCAGCAGCAGGCCGAGCACGGCCATCAGCAGCAGGCTGGTCGGCGGCAGCAGCAACACCGCCACGGTCTTCTTCAGCAGGAACAGCAAGGAACTCGGCATGGGCGCGTGCCAGTGAAAAAGCCTTATTATCCGGGCCAACACGCCGCACGGCGGCGTTGCATGCACGCAGCGACGCGCCGGACGCGCGCGCAGACCACACGGAGCGGGGATTTGATCGATCTGTCGGCAATCGGCTGGAAGGAAGCAGCGCTGGTCGCGCTCGTCATTCTTGCCGGCTACATGGGCTATGCGCTGGTGCGCCTGTCCATGCTCAACGCCCGCCGCACCGCCGAAGCCGCACCACCGCCCGCACCCGAGGCTCCCGTGCCACCCCCACCGGTGGACCTGCAGGCCGAACTCGACATGCTGCTCGATGCCCGGCTGGCGCCGCTGATGCAGGCGCTGGAAACCCGGCTCGACCTGATCGAGGACAGGCTGGACGGCGTCAGCCGCCGGCTCGAAACCGTCAATCAGCTGCCGCCGGTCGCGCCGCAGTACAGCGAGGCGCTGTCACTGGCGGCGCGCGGCCTCAGTGCCGAGGACATCGCGGAACAGTGCGACATGTCGGTCGGCGAGGCCGAACTGGTACGTACGCTGGCGCAGAGCCGTGGCATGGGAGACAGGACATGAGTGCGACCGACAGCGTGACCGTGCGCGGCAACGACGAGCAGGAGGCGGCCGAACAGCGCAGTGCGCTGCTGCGCCGGGTGATCGTCGCTGGCGGCCTGATCGCGATGCTGATCGGCGGACTGGCCCTGTTCGACGCCAGCCGCCGCGCCCCGGAGACCGACGACGAACCGGTGGCCGCGGTCACGCCGCCGCCCGCCGAAACGCCGGCGGCCGAGGAGGCCACCGCCCTGCCGACGCTGCCGCCCGAGGAAACGCCGGCGGTCGACGCGACGACGGCGGCTATGCAGGACACGCCGCCGCCGCTGCCCGATGCCGCCACCGATGCGCAGCCTGCGCCGGCTGCGCAGCCGGAACCGGCGGTGCCCGAATCGACCGCGCGCCCGGGGGCGCCGCTGCCGCCCCGTGCCGCGCCCTCCGCTGCAGCGCCCCCTGCCGCGGCGCCGTCCAGGCCGGCCGCCGCGCCGGCCGACGCCGCGCCGCAGCCGGCACCGGCCATCGCCCGTTCGCCGGCGGTCGCCGGCTCCGGTTATGTCGTGCAGGTGGGCGTGTTCAGCAACGTCGCCAACGCCGAAGAGATCCGCGCCCGGCTTGCGCTGAACGGCATTCCGTCGCAGATCGAGGCGCGCGTGCACATCGGGCCGTTCAAGTCGCGCGCCGAGGCCGACCAGGCACGGCAGCGCCTGCGCGCGCTCGGCATGGACAGCGGGCCGCCGACCGCGCTGCGGCCGGCTTCGGCGCCGCGCTGAGTGCCGACGCCCCCATCGCCACCGAATCCGCGATAATCCGGCGACGTCCGGCACACTGGCCTTCCGCGGCCGGTATGCCGCGCAGCATTCATTCACAACGCTTCCGGAGACTTCGCATGTCGCGCACCATCGTTTCGACCCCCGACGCACCCGCCGCGATCGGCACCTATTCGCAGGCGGTCAAGGTCGGCAACACCGTCTACATGTCGGGCCAGATCGGCCTCGATCCGGCCACCATGACCATGGCCGACGGCATCGACGCGCAGATCGCCCGCGTGTTCGACAACCTGAAGGCGGTCGCCGCGGCGGCCGGCGCCACGCTGGATAACGCGGTCAAGGTGAACGTGTTCCTGACCGACCTCGGCAACTTCGCCAAGGTGAATGAGGCGATGACCCGCTACTTCAACCAGCCCTTCCCGGCGCGTGCCGCGGTCGGCGTGGCGGCGCTGCCACGTGGTGCGCTGGTCGAGGTCGATGCGGTGCTGGTGATCGACTGACACTGCTTGGCCAGGCCTGTCCCGGCCGTCCTGCCCTCCGCATGAGTACCCGCAGCGAAGCGCTTTCGGCCGCGCTCGACAAGATGGGCCTCGGCTCGGATGCCGCGCTCGTCCTGCATTTCCCGCTGCGCTACGAGGACGAGACGCGCATCACGCCGGTGGCGCTGGCGCGCGCCGGCCAGCCGGTGCAGGTCGAGGTCGAGGTGACGCAGGCGGAAGTGAAGTTCCGGCCGCGCCGCCAGCTGGTGGTGACCGCCGCCGACGACAGCGGCACCGTCACGCTGCGCTTCTTCAACTTCTATCCGTCGCAGCAGAAACAGCTGGCACCCGGCAAGCGGGTGCGCCTGTTCGGCGATATCAACCCCGGCTTCTTCGGCGCCGAAATGCTGCACCCTCGGGTGCGCAACGTCGGCGACGACACACCGCTGCCGGACCGGCTGACGCCGGTCTATCCGGCCACCGCGGGCCTGTCGCAGGCCAGCCTGCGCCGCGCCATCGACGACGCGCTGGAGCGCACCGATCTCGCCGACAGCCTGCCCGACGCGCTGCGCCGCCACTACGCGCTGGTGCCTTTCGGCGCCGCGGTGCAGGCACTGCACCGGCCACGGCCGGGCGAATCGCTGCGCGACCTCGACGAGCGGCTGGCGCCGGCCTGGCGCCGCATCAAGTTCGACGAGCTGCTGGCGCAGCAACTGAGCCTGAAGCGCGCGCACGCCGCCCGGCGCAGCCGCGACGCGCCGGTGCTGCCGCAGCCCGCGCAGACCGACGGTTCGCTGATAGACCGCTTCCTGCAGCGGCTGCCGTTCGCGCTGACCGGCGCGCAGGCGCGCGCCTGGGCGGAGATCGCCGCCGACCTGTCGCAGCCGTATCCGATGCAGCGGCTGCTGCAGGGTGACGTCGGCTCCGGCAAGACCGTGGTGGCGGCGCTGGCCTGTCTGCGTGCGGTCGAAGCCGGCTACCAGGCGGCCTTCATGGCGCCGACCGAAATCCTCGCCGAGCAGCACTTCCGCAAGCTGGCCGACTGGCTGGCGCCGCTGGGCATACAGGTGGCCTGGCTGTCGGGCAGCCTGAAGGCACGCGACAAGCGGGCGATGAAGGAAGCCATCGCCAGCGGTGCGGCGCCGATCGCGGTCGGCACGCACGCATTGATCGAGGACGCGGTCGATTTCGCGCGACTGGGCGTTGCGGTGGTCGACGAACAGCACCGCTTCGGCGTACGCCAGCGGCTCGCGCTGCGTGCCAAGGCGGGCGACGTGAGTCCGCACCAGCTGATGATGAGCGCGACACCGATACCGCGCACGCTGGCGATGAGCTATTACGCCGACCTCGACGTGTCGGTGATCGACGAACTGCCGCCCGGCCGCACGCCGGTGCTGACCAAGCTCATTTCGGCGTCCCGCCGCGAGCAGGTGATCGAGCGCGTGCGCGATGCCTGTGCCGCCGGTGCCCAGGCCTACTGGGTGTGCCCGCTGATCGAGGAATCGGAAACGCTCCAGCTGCAGACCGCGATCGACACCCACGCGCAACTGCTGGCCGCCTGCCCGGAACTGAAGGTGGGGCTGGTGCATGGCCGCATGAAACCGGACGAGAAGGCGGCGGTGATGGCCGGCTTCGTCGCTGGCGACACCCATCTGCTGGTCGCCACCACGGTGATCGAGGTCGGTGTCGATGTGCCGAACGCAAGCCTGATGGTGATCGAGCACGCCGAGCGTTTCGGTCTGTCGCAGCTGCACCAGCTGCGCGGCCGGGTCGGGCGCGGCAGCCGCGAATCGGCCTGCGTGCTGCTGTATGAAGGGCCGCTGTCGCAGACCGCACGCGAGCGGCTGCGCGTCATTCACGCCTACACCGACGGCTTCATGATCGCCGCCGAGGACCTGAAGTTGCGCGGTCCTGGTGAGTTCATCGGCAGCCGACAGTCCGGCCAGCCGCTGCTCCGCTTTGCCGATCTGGTGATCGACGAGGCTTTGGTCGAACTGGCGCGCGAGGCGGCCGATACGCTGCTGCGTGACCACGTCGCGGCCGCCGACCGTCATCTGGAACGCTGGCTGGCCGGGCGCGAGGATCTGCTGAAAGCGTAAAAAAGGGAGGGCCTGAGCCCTCCCGATGTCCCGCGTGCGGGGCCCGGTCAATGTCCGGTCCCTGCCTCACAGCGCGTTCATCCGCGTGCGACGCATGGATCGGGTGTCGACCGATCCCGGCAGCGACGTTCAGACGCGGGTGCGGCGGCGCGCGATCATGCCCAGCAGACCGAGGCCGGCCAGGAACATGGCGTAGCTTTCCGGTTCCGGCACCGCGGTGATCTGCAGCAGCGTGTCGTTGCCGCTGTTCGGGTGCTGGATGTTCACATAGGCGACGTTCGGGTTGAACTTGTCGAAGTACAGGCCCGTCGGCTCGGCACCTTCGGTCGATAGCGAAGCCCAGCGGCTCAGCGATTCGGCGACGCCGTCGCGGTCCGCATCCTGCGCGAACCAGATGTCGGCACGACCGCCCGGTTGGTCCTCGATGATGTAGATGTTGCCGTTGGCATCGATGGCCAGATTGTCCGGGTTGGTGAATTCGCTGCCGACGGCGGCACCGGTGACCGAACTGAAGGTCGCCCGGCTGGCAAACAGCTTCATTTCGTTGGTCGCCAGATTGAGCGAATACACCTCGTGGGTGGTCGTGGTGGCGATGTAGAGCACTTCGTCGCCGTTGGCCAGCACCTGCAGTTCGAGATCTTCCGGACGCTGGTAGTTGGTGCCGCCGACCATGTCGGCTGCGGCACGCCCGTCCATCGAGAAGGTGCCGCCACCGACGTTCACCATGGCGTTCACGGTGCTGGCCAGCGGGGTGCCGGTCGCGGTGGTGATGGCTTCCCAGCTGGCGGCGCCGACGGCGTTGGCGTTGTTGCCGCCATTGGCCTTCAGCACGAAGGTCTGGCCCTTGTCGAAGTAGCTGTCACCGGTGGTCGCGCCCGGTGCGGCCGACACGTACTTGTAGATCGAGCCGCCGTTGAATTCGTCGATGAAGTAGAAGCTCTTGTTCTTGTCGAACGCACCGCCTTCGTGCGACACGCGCGGCACCACATTGCGATGCACGAAGTCAGCGCTGGCGGTGTCGGCCAGCGGGTTCGTCACTTCGAACAGACGGCCCTTGCTGCTGCCGCTGCCCCACGACTCTTCTGCGGTCAGGTAGGTGCCCCACGGCGTCCAGCGCGAGAAGTCGCCAGCCACGAAGCCCTGGGTGCCCGACTGCACGATGGTCTTGGTGATGCCGGTCCACAGGTCGGTGCGTTGCACGCCACCGGCGCCGGTTTCAAACGGGGCGTAGAGATAGCGGCCAGCATCGGCGCCGGTTTCGTTGGCGGTGATCATGTCCCAGTTGCCGCTGTTCGACTGGCCGTTGGCGAGCTGCGTGACGCGGTCGGCCAGTACCTTCTGCGAGAACAACGGCGAGGACAGCTGCAGCGGCGCGCTTTCCGGCAGAGAGCCGGCGGCGACGTTGCCGGGCAGGGCGGTGAAGTTGTCGAAGTAGGTGTTGTCGGCCGCAGAAGCCTGCTGGGCGGAAACGCCCATCAGGCCAATGGCGGCGGCTATGGCGAGCTTGCGGGGCTGCATTGTCGGACTCCCTGATTGAATGAACGCCTTGCAGAAGACAAGGTGAGGGTCAGGGTAGCCAGCGCGCGTTCAAATCCCGTGATGCAGATCGGCCGGCGCGCTGCGCCGAACGGCGCATGATTTGTTAACCGTTCTTAATGCGCTGGCCGGCGATCCGTGATGCAGGTCGGCCGGCGCATCAGTCGGCGCGGCTGCGCACACGTATCGGTTCGCGTATGGCCTGGGCTGCAAGCAGGCGACTGAGCGCGGCGATCGCGGTATCGGTCAGTTCGTGGCCGCGCGACAGCACCATCATGCCGTTCGTGCAGCGTACGTCTTCGTCCACGACCCAGCCTGGCACCAGGTCGCGCACGCGCGCCGCGCGGTGGTGGCTCACCTCGCTGCGGAAGTCGGCCAGTGCCCTGACGATGTAGTCGGGCACCGGCGGCTGCACGGCGCGCAGCACTTCGCGCGGGCTGCGCGTCGCCTTGGTGCGCGACCAGTCGCGCTCAAGCTCGAGCGCAGCGCGCAGCAGCGGCGCACCGCGGATCACTTCGAGCGGCGCATCGGGCGGCGGGTTGTCGGACTGGTAGCGGATGATCTCGGCGGCCAGGTCCAGCCGCGGAATGGCGGCCACGAGCCGGCTCGCCACCTCGGGGTGTTCGCGCAGCAGCTTCTTTTCGTCGGGGCCGAGATGACGTTGCGCGGCATCGGCCTGCATCAGTTCGGGCGGTATGCCGACGCAGCCGAGCTGGCTCAGCGCAGCGGCGATGCTGTAGATCCAGCCGTCCGACCAGTCCAGCCGCGACAGCGCGTGCTGCACTGCCGAGTGCGCGAACGTGGCGCGCTGGAAAGCCCAGGGCGCCACCATGGCGAGCACTTCAGTCAGCGTATTCACCGCCGCGGTGAGCGTGGTTTCGAGCAGTTCGCGCTCGGCCCGCATGCGGTTGTAGTGACGCACGGCGTCGTCCAGCGCAGCGATCAGCACGTCGGACGGGCAGGGCTTGCACAGGTAGCGGAAGATGGCGCCGCGATTGATGGCGGCGATCGACGACTCGACGTCGGCCTGACCGGTGAGCAGGATGCGCACGGCATCGGGCGCCTGTTCGCGCGCTTGTGCGAGGAAGGTGGCGCCATCCATGCCCGGCATGCGCATGTCCGACACGATGACGGCGAAGGGCTCGCCGAGTTGGATGGCGTCGAGCCCGGCAGTGCCGCCATTGGCGGTCACCACGTCGAATCGGCTGTGCAGCGTCCGTTCCATCGCGGCCAGCAGGTTCGGTTCGTCATCGACGCAGAGCACGCGCGGCAGGGTGTCTTCAGTCATCGTCATGGTCCGTGGTGAGTGCTGCGTTGTAGGCCTGCCACTGCGGCCACTGATCGATTACGCCGGCGCGTTCGAGATAGGCGAGGTCCGGCGTCTGGCCGTTGGCCAGAGCGACCGCGACGTGCACGGTGCCGGCCAGACCGAAGCCGGTGGCGGCTGCGCGATCCGGGTGGGTGTGCCGCGCGACGGCGTCGACGATGTCCATCGGCAGGCCCCACAGGCCCAGCAGATAGGCGCCGACCGCGGCGTGCAGCGGTGTGTCGCAGACGGTGGTGGCGTCCTGCATCGTTTCGCTGCGCAGCGGCTCCACCAGCAGGCCGATGCGCGCCAGCAGCGCGGCCGTGGCGGCGACACCGCCGCGGCGGCCGGCGGTGATGCGGTCGGCCAGGCAGGACGCCTGCAGCGCGCGCCGCTGCAGGTGATCGACGAAAGGATCGGTCGCGGCGTCGGCGAACACCTGCGAGGCGAGCACGAGCAGCCGCACCTGATCGATGCCGAGACGGGTGATGGCGTCGTTGATGCTGGTGATGCGCGCGCCCAGCGTGAAGTAGGCGGAACCGGCCAGTTGCATGATGCGCGCGCTGAGGGCGGGGTCGCTGCTCAGCAGGCGGGCGACGTGACGGCTGTCGCTGGCCGGATCGGCAAGCAGCCGGGTCAGTTCGGCAAAGATGCGCGGCGCGCTGGGCAACCGGTTCACGCGACCGATCACGTCGATCACCGAGGCGTCGCGGAACATCGCACGCAGCGCCAGCGCCGCCTCTACCGCGGCCAGCAGCACCGCGTTGTCGCAGGGCTTGGATACGAACTGGTGGGCGACGTCGAGCATGCGCAGCGTCGACGCGGTGTCGCACTGGCCGGACAGGATGATGCGCAGCGTGCCCGGCCAGCGGTCGCGCACGGCGCCGAGCAGTGCGGCGCCGTCCATGAAGGGCATGCGCATGTCGGACACGACGACGTCGGCCGGCTCGGTTTCCAGTGCGTCGAGCGCCGCTTGGCCGCTGGTGAAGAAGCGGCACGCCCAGTCGGTTTCGCGCATCACCAGCGTGCGCTCGATGCCGGCCAGCACGCGGCTTTCGTCGTCTACGAACACTACCTGCATGACGCTGCCTCGTCGTTGTCGATGCACAGCGGCAAGCGCATCGTGAAGCGGGTGCCACGACCGACGTCCGATTCGCACAGGATTTCGCCGCCGTGCTGGTCGACCACAGTGGTGTAGACCATGGCCAGACCCTGTCCGGTGCCCTTGCCGACCGGCTTGGTCGTGAAGAAGGGTTCGAAGATGCGTTCGCGTATGTCCGGCGGGATGCCGGGGCCGTCGTCGGCGACACTGAGGTCGATGTGCCGGTCGCCGAAGCGTGTCGCCGTGATCCGGATCAGTCCCTTGTCGCGCACGCCCTCGGACAGCGTTTCGGCAATGGCGTGCGCGGCGTTCACGACCAGGTTCAGCAGTGCCTGACCGATCAGGTCACGTCGGCAAGGCAGGTCCGGCAGGTCGTCATCGACCTGCGTCTCGATCTCGGCCACATACTTCCATTCGCTGCGGGCGACGGTGACCGTGGTTGCGATGACCTCGCGGATGTCCACCGCGACCTTGTCGACGCCCGACGGATGCGAGAAGGCCTTCATCGCGCTGACGATGCGCGCGATGTGTTCCAGCCCCTCCTTCGACTGGGCGAGCGCGTCCGGGATCTGCCGGCGCAGGTAGTCGAGCTTGGTGCGGCGCAGGGTGGCGTCGAAGTCCGCCAGCAGCGCGGGGTCGGAGTCGCCGGCACGCAGGGCGGCGATCACCGCGACGCTGCGGTCGGCCAGCGCCAGCAGCGAGGTGGTGGCCATGTCGATGAAGCTCATGTTGTCGGCCACGTACTGCGTCGGGGTGTTGATCTCGTGCGCGATGCCGGCGGCCAGCTGGCCGATCGATTCCATCTTCTGCGACTGCAGGAGCTGCGTCTGCGTCTGTCGCAGCTCGCCCAGCGTTTTCTGCAGCGCCTGTCTTTCCTGCTCAAGTTCACCGGTCTTGCGGGCGACCACGTTGGCCAGGCTGATGTTCTGTTCGAGCAGCGCGAACGGCGAGTTGCGCATGCCTTCGTCCTGCTGGGCGAGGCGCCGCTTCAGGGCGTCTATCGTCTTGTCGCGCGCGAGCAGCTTGTGCTCCAGTTCGCTCAGGCGCGCCTCGATATCGGATTGTGGCAGGCTGGGCATGTCTATCCTCCGATCGCCACGGCGGTCAGCGTCTGATTCACGTGCAGGCCGTTGTACTGCTCGCCATAGGTGTAGAAGCCGAACAGCCGGTTGGCTGCCATCAGGCTGCTCATGTCGCCATCGATCGCTGTCTGCTCGAACTCCAGCCGACGCAGTATGCAGTCGCAGCCGAGCACCAGTGCCGGATCGGGCACCGTGCGGTGCAGCTCGGCCATCGCGTCGGCGACCGTCTGCAAGGGGTCGAGTACATGGCCGATCGATACGACGAGACCTTCGTCGATGGCGCAGTAGCAGGACAGCGACAGGTCATCGTTCACCTTCTGGATCGATCGCACATAGGCATCGCCGCCGAGCTGCAGCACCAGAGGATGGCGCGAGAACACCGCGGGCGTCAGCGCCTCGATGCGCTGATCTATCGCTTCAGCATAGGCGGTGGCGGCGGGTTCGCCATTCATTTCATGAATGATGCGCCGCTCGGGGTCGGCGCTCGTGATGACCAGCTCCGTGTCGCCGGCCGCGAAATGCTGGGTCTTGATGGTGGCCACCGGATGGGTGGTCTCGAACAGCGTGAACACTGCGGCATCGCTCAGGAAGAGGCCGTCCGTGTAGACGTAGGTGTGTTCGAACTTCAGGTTGTCGCCGGCCGAACCGCCGATCAGCGGCAGGTTGCCGACGTGCTGGTAGAGCGCGGCGACCAGCCTTTCCTCGGCCATCGACAGGCCATCCACCAGCAGCATGCCGAAGCGGTTCAGATCGGGTGTCGCGTCCGACCGGGCGCGGATGTCCTCGGCGATGCAGCTCACCTGGTCGACGTAGGCGGCCAGCGGGGTCACCGGATAGGTGCGCAGGCGCAGTCCGCCGCCCGAAAAGGTGACGCCGATGATGCCCGAGCGCTGGAAGCCTGCCGGGCCGAAGTGGCCGGACGAGGTGCAGCCGACCGTCGGGCACCTGTAGGTCCGCGCCAGTTCGCGACCCAGCGCCGCGAGGTCGAAATCCGGCGAGCAGAAGAACAGCAGTCCGTCCTTGTCGGTGCTGCCGGTCTGTGCCGCCAGTTCGGCCACCGCGCGGACCGGATCGGCCGACGCGCTGGCGCCGTAGCAGGTGTTGATCGCCATGGAGCCCTCCGTCGACCTTGTGCACAGGGTCAACGGCCGGCGCTCTGGAGGGCTTTAGATGCCGATTGTGTCGGGGTGTCAGCGGTTGGCGTGGGTGGCCGTGAAGACCGCGACGAACACTTCGCGCAGGAAGAGGCTCAGCGACGTGATCAGCGCCAGCATGGCGAGCACGAAGAAGCCGGCCAGCAGATCGGCCAGCACTACCGTGAACAGCACGCCGAAGAAGGCGCAGGACACGACCAGACAGACCATCAGCGCCGAGGCGACGGCAAACAGGATGGCCAGATAGACCAGCTTCGCACGCCGCGACAGCAGTTCGAGCTCGGTGGCATTGCTCATCGTTTCGTCTTCGCATTGCTGGCCACCGCGCGCCAGCACGACGCGGCGGCGGTCGATGATGCGACCGAGCCGGTTGTTCAGCGTGGTGATCAGCGTGGCGATGGCGGTGAGCAGGAACACCGGCGCTACGGCGAGGCCGATGGCATGGGTGATCGCGTCGATCGAGGTCTGCAGCACCATGGCAGGGCCTTACGGAATCTTGAAATCGAGTTCGAACTTCGCACCGGCGTCGATGGCCAGCGTCTTCGTGAGCCAGGGCATCGTCGCCTTCAGCGTGGCCGGCAACGTCCACGGCGGATTGACGATGAACAGTCCGCTGCCGTGCATGCCGAAACCGTCGGGCGACGGTGTGCGCGTGGTCAGCGACACGTGCAGCCAGGCGTCTATCTTCATGCGCTTGAGCTTGGCCGGTAGGTCGCGTGACTCCATGCGCTGCAGCTGCGGGTACCACAGGCAGTAGGTGCCGGTCGGAAAGCGGGTGACCGCGTCGCGCAGCGTTTCGAAGGCGTAGCGGTAGTCCTCGCGCATTTCGTAGGGTGGGTCGATCAGCACCAGCGCGCGCCGCGGCGGCGGCGGCAGCAGCGACCTCAGGTTGGAAAAACCGTCCAGCTTCTCGATGCGCACGCTGCGGCCGGCGTCGGCGAAGGCGGCGTTGAGCAGCTTGTTGTCGGTCGTGTGCAGTTCGAACAGCTTCATCCGGTCGTGCTCGCGCAGCAGGGCGCGCGCGATCATCGGCGAACCGGGATAGGCGCGCAGCGCCTCGCCTTCATTGAAGGCGCGCACGACGTCGACATAGGTGCCGAGCGCCGCCGGCAGGTCTGGCGCGGCCCACAGCTTGCCGATGCCCTCGGCGTACTCGGCGTTCTTTGCCGCGTAGCCGCTGTCCAGCGCATAGCCGCCGGCGCCGGCATGCGTGTCGATGTACCAGTAGGGTTTGTCCTTCTGGTTCAGGTACTGCAGCAGTTCGACCAGTACGAAGTGCTTCAGTACGTCGGCCGGATTGCCGGCGTGGAAGGCGTGGCGGTAGCTGAGCATGGTGTGTCGATGTATGGGCGAGCGCGAGTATACGCTGCGCCGCCGACGCTCAGGCGGCGATGGCCGGGCTGCCGCTCTCCGCCAGGTGTGCGCGATTGCGTCCGTTCCGCTTGGCGATGTACAGGGCCTGGTCGGCGGCCCGCATCAGATCGGTCGGCGAGTGGCCGTGTCGCGGGTAGAGGGCGACGCCGATCGAGACGGTCAGCGTGCCGAGCGCGTTGCCATGAAAGCTCAGTTCGAGGTTCTCGACGGCGGCCCGCAGCATTTCGGCGCGGGCAAGCGCGGCGTCGCGGTCGGCTTCCGGCAGCACCAGCGTGAATTCCTCGCCGCCGTAGCGCGCGGCGATGTCCGATTCGCGCGCATGGTCGCGCAGCAGCCGGCCGACCGTGCGCAGCACGGCGTCGCCGGCTTCGTGGCCGTGCCTGTCGTTGAACTGCTTGAAGTGATCGACGTCGATCATGAATACCGCGACCGGCAGGTTCTTGCGCTGCGCACGCGCGCATTCGCGCGCCAGCGATTCCTCGAGGTAGCGCCGGTTGGACAGGCCGGTCAGCGCGTCGCGCACCGACTGCTGGCGCAGCGTCTCGCGCAGCTGCAGGTTGCCTATGGACAGTGCCACCTGCTCCAGCGTCTGCGCCAGCTGTTCTTCGCTGAGCGCGTGCTCGTGACCGCGGCCATGCAGGCTGATCAGACCGATCACCTCGCCGTGCGCGGTGATCGGCAGGCAGCGGCTGCCGGCGTTCTCGGGGGCGTGCAGGTGAGCGCAGCGGGTGGGTGCTTCGGTATCCGGTTGCGTGTAGGGCTGGCCGCGGCGCAGGCCCCAGCAGTCACCCGGTTCGAAGAACTCGTCGTTCGGAATGTCGCCCCACTGGCAGGCCAGTCGCAACTGGTTGCGCGATGCGGCGGTCAGGTAGAGCGCGCCGGCCGGTATTGCGAAGACCTGGGGCAGGTAGTGGTCGAGCAGCGCCATCGCCTCGTCCATGTCGCGTGACGACTGCAGGAAGCGCCCGAGTTCGGACAGCGCGTTGCTGTGCGCGCTCTGCCGTGCCGTGCTGTCCAGTGCGTCGGCGAGCGCATGGTTGCGCGACTGCAGTTCCGCTTCTGCCTGCGCGCTGCTGCGTGCCGAATTGCGTATCAGCCAGGCGACCAGTACGACCAGCAGCACGCTGATCGCGGTCGAGATGGTGAAGGTGAGATAGGCGTGGCGGATGGCTTCGGCCTGGCGGGCGAAATGCACGTCGAGGATGGCCTGTTCGGCGGTGCGGTAGTCGTCCATCAGCCGACGCACCCGTTCCATCCGCTCGCGGCCGTGACCTTCGGCCACGCGCTGCAGTGCGGCCTCACGGTCTCCCTGAATGTAAAGCGTCGCCTTCTCGTCCAGTTCGGCCAGCTTGTCGTCGATGGCCTGGTCCAGTTCCGGCACGCGGCGCGCGTGTGCCGGGTCTTCGGACATCAGCCGCGACACCTCGCCGCGTACGCGTTGCAGTGTGGTCAGGGCGCTGTGATAGGGCTGCAGGAAGCGCCGGTCACCGGTCAGCAGGTAGCCGCGCAGGCTGGACTCCGCTTCGAGCAGCGTTTCCAGCAGCACGCGGCTGGTGCGCAGCCGGTTCTGTACGTGTTCGACCGGGGTCTTGGCCTCGACCAGGGTGTCCATGCTCTGCAACACCCAGGCCGAGTTGCCGGCGATGACCAGCAGGCAGAATATCCAGATGACGCCGCGTCGGCGCAGGCTGGATCGAAGCAGGCTGGACAAGACGCGGGGGTCCGGTTGGCGGCGCTCAGACCACGAAGCGGCCGACGTTGTCCTGCAACTGGCCGGCCAGCACTTCGAGCCCGTGTGTCTGGCCGTCGGCGCGACGGGTGATGTCTGCGTTCTGCTCGGCCATGCCGGCGATGCGTTCGACGCCCTGCGCCACCGACTGGCTGGCGCTGCTCTGCTCGCGCGTCGCGGCGGCGATTTCCTTCATCGCCGCAGCGGTGCGTTCGCTCTGTTCGCTGATCACGCGCAACACCTCGCCCGCTTCGGTGGCCAGCGTCACGCCGGCACCGACCTGACCGCTGACCTCGCCGATGCGGCGTACCACCTTGTCGGCGTCCGCCTGCACGCTGCTCACCATATTGGCGATCTCCTGCGTCGACGCGGCCGTGCGCTCGGCCAGCTTGCGCACCTCGTCGGCGACGACCGCAAAGCCGCGGCCGGATTCGCCGGCGCGCGCCGCTTCGATTGCCGCGTTGAGCGCCAGCAGATTGGTCTGTTCGGCGATTTCCTGAATGATGCGGCCGACGTTCGAGATTTCCCGTGTGCGACCGGCCAGATCGGTCACTGCCGACGAGGCGTCGCCGATCTCGGCGGCGATGCGCTGCATGCCCTCGACCATGCTGGACAGCTTCTGTTCGCCCTGGGAGGCAGCGCTGCGCGCCTCGCGCGTGATGCCGTCGGCGACCCCGGCGCTGTCGGCCACGTGCGTGATGCTGACCGACAGTTCCTCGATCGCGGCTGCCAGGCCGGCGGCCGCACTGCTCTGCTCGGTCGAGCCATTCACTACTTCGCTCGATCCGGCGCGCAGTTCCCGCGCCGCATTGCCGACCGCCCGCGCCGCCTCGGCGGTGGCGGTGATCAGCGCGGCGGTCTTGCGCGTCGCTTCGTTCATCTGGATTGAAATCAGGTCCAGTTCGTTGTGCGTCGTGCCAGTCACCACGTCAAGGCGCTGGCTGAAGTCGCCGTTGCCGAGCCGGGTCATCGCGGCAGACACCTTGTTCAGGCGGCTCAGCCGGCTGCGTGCCAGCCACCAGGTCAGGGCGGCGAACATCAGTGCCGAGGCGACGCAGATGCCGATCAGCAGATTGCGCAGCTGGATGTTCGAGCGCGTGAATTCCTCGACGTGAGCGCCGGACGATACGATCCAGCCCCAGTTGTCCGACAGGCGGTAGGCCGCGATCTTCGGCGCCAGCGAGCCGTCTTCGCGCGGCCAGTCGTAGATGTGGTCGCCATTCTTCGTGCTGATCTGTTCGCCGATGATGCGGGTCAGCGTGTCGTTGCCGATTTCCTTCACCGTCTTGCCGGCGTGCACCGGGTGGAACAGCATGGTCGTGTCATCGGCGCTTTCGCCCGGCCGGAGCACGTGGATGTAGCCGGTTTCGCCGACACGGATGGACTTCAGCGATTCGAACAGTTGATCGATGCCCTGCTGCACGTCGACGCGTGCGGACAGCGCGCCGACCACGCGACCGGCGGCGTCCTTGATCGGTTCGAGCGAGGAAATGTAGAAGCGCCCGTTGCGCATCACCACGCCCTGGTAGCTGTCGCCCTTGAGCAGTGCCGCGGTATCCGGTCCGCTCTTGATCGCGACGCCGGCCTGCGAACGGCCCTCGGCGTCCTTGAGCAGTGTCGCCACGCGGACGAATTCGTCGCCTACGCGCACCATCACGGCCGGATCGGCGCCGATCAGATCCCGCGTTGATTTCATCCGGGCTTCGTCACCGTTGAGTACGTTGCCGCCCGCACGCGCCACGCGCACGGCCGGATACTTGCCCATGGCCACGGTGTCGTCGTCAACGGTGACGGTGCCCAGGGCGCCCTTCAGCGCCGCCATGCCCTTGGCCGCATTGGCCAGTGCGTTCTCGTAGCTCAGATCGAGCAGCTTTGCCGTCGCGTCGGCCTGATCGCCGAGGGCGCTCTGGGTCTGCTCCATCGCAGCGCGATTGCTCGATACCGACACGACCGCAATCAGTGCGACAAAAATGACCGCGCAGAGCAGGCCGATCGAAATCGAGAGCTGGCTGACAACCGACATACGGTTGAATGAAATCATGGCTCGTCTCCTGTGCATCCGTACCGGGCGGGATGCCCGTGTCGGACGATTCATCGTGTCTGGATAACGGCACGATTGTTAAAAACTGGAGCGTCAAGTCACTGATTCAATTCGACAGCCTGCCGCAGCGAGGCGCGCGAGCACGCCGTCGGGGCCTGCAAGGTGGGAGGCGCCGAAGGCGGAAAACACGCCGCCGGCCTGAATTTCCGGCAGCAGCCGCTCGGTGAAGCGGGCGTTGCGCGCGCCGAGCAGGGACTGCATGAACAGCCGGGCATGCTCGCGCAGCGCCGGGTCTTCGGACATCAGCCCGCTGTTGATGCGCGACAGTTCGCCCACCTCGCCGGCCAGCCAGGCGACGGTCATCGGTTCGATCGCGGCCTGCAGGCGGTCGTGCCGGCGTGCGGCGTCGATCAGCAGCGCGATCTGGGTCTTCTCCGGCAGCAGCGCGATGGCGTCTATCTGCTCCTGCACCTGTTCCAGCGGCCGCACGGTCACCTTCTGCGCGCGCGCCAGCGAGATCAGCGCTTCGTCGAGCGACGGTTGCTGCGCGGCCACCGGCTGCAGCAGCGTCAAGAGCGCCGCCCACGGGCGCAGCCGCACCGCGACTCGCGAATCGACGCCGTGCAGCGCCAGCATCTTTTCGATGCGCGGCCACTTCGCCCGGCCGACCCGGCGCGGCAGGTCGTCGCTGCCATAGACGCTGGCCGCCTGGTAGATGGACACCGCTTCGGCGTCGGTCACCAGTTCCGGCATGAAAAGACGGGCCTCGGCAATGCGTGCGCGCAGCGGCGCCGCGCGCGCAAGTACGCGCGGATCGCCACTGTGCAGCGTGCCGTAGAGGTGGCTCACCGGCGCGTTGCCGCTGTGCACCGCCCACAGCAGCCCGCGCGAATAGTCCGCTTCCGCCGCGCGCAGTTGCGACGGCAGGACGGCGAGTGCGGCGAGCTGCAGCAGGAAGCGGCGGCGATCCATTGTTTACAGCACCCAGGCGCCGCGGATGGCGGCGATACCGTGCGCGCCGCAGTCCTGGGCGCGCGCAAGATGGCTGTCGTCGAGGCCGCCGATGGCGAACACCGGCAGCGGGCTGCCGGCGACCAGCGCCGCGAGGCCGTCCCAGCCCAATGTGTCGCCACCCGGGTGGCTGGCGGTCGGCAGCACCGAACCGGCGACTGCGTAGTCCAGGCCCAGGCGAACCGCCTGCGCCAGCTCGTCCGCCGTGTGGCAGGAGGCGCCCACCCACTCGAAATCGGGCCGCGCGGCGAGCCCCGCCAGCTGGGCGGCCTTCAGGTGCACGCCGTCGGCGCCGAGCTCTTTCGCCATTTCGAAGCTGCCATTCAGCACCACCGGGCAGCCATGTTCGTGCGCAATCCGTATCGCCTCACGCGCGAAACCGAGCGCCGGCGCGTCGAGCACCGGTTCACGGATCTGCAGCAGCAGCCGGCCGCGGCGGCAGGCCTGGTGGATTGCGTCGAGCTGGGCGGCGGTGCCGATCTGGAAGGCGTGTGTCACCGCCATCCGCGACGGCAGGCGCAGCGATTTCATTACCGGACCATTGGCCGGCAGCATCGGCGACACGGTGAGCGCGTCGGCCGTCTGCCAGGCCAGTGCACTGTGCACGTGGTCATGCACGCGGCCGCTCCAGCGCTCGACGCGGAAGAAGTGCAGCCGCACGTGGGCGTGCTCGTACTCGTGTGTCAGCGTGATCCACGGCGTGCAGTGTTCGACGTGGATGCCCAGTTCCTCGTCCAGTTCGCGCTTCAGCGCGTCGGCCGGCGCCTCGCCCTTTTCCACCTTGCCACCCGGGAATTCCCAGTAGCCCGGGTAGAAGGTGCCGGGCGCGCGCTGGCCGAGCAGGAATTCCCGGCCCTCAGTGCGACCCTGAGTGCCGTCGCGGAAGATGACGGCGGCTGCCACGGCCACCTGCTTGCGTTCGCTCATTACTTGCCCCGCGCGGCGTGCTGCCCCGCCCAGTCGCGCGCGAACTGCCAGGCGACGCGGCCGCTGCGGGCGCCGCGTTCGAGCGACCACAGCAGCGCGGCGCTGCGCGCCGCTTCGATGTCGGCTGCGCTCAGGCCGAATCTCTTGAGCCAGTGGTTCACGATGTTCAGGTAGGCGTCCTGGTCGAAGGGGTAGAAGGACAGCCACAGCCCGAAGCGTTCGGACAGCGACACCTTTTCCTCGATTGCCTCGCCCGGGTGCACTTCGCCGTCGACGTGCTTCGCCTCCCGGTTCTCCGAGAAGTACTCGGGCATCAGGTGGCGGCGATTGGACGTTGCGTAGATGAGCACGTTGTCGAGCACCGCCGACACCGAGCCGTCCAGAATGCTCTTCAGCGCCTTGTAGCCGGGTTCGCCGGATTCGAAGGACAGGTCGTCGCAGTAGATGATGAAGCGCTCGGGCCGGCTGGCGATCAGGTCGGTGATGTCCGGCAGGTCGGTCAGATCGTCGCGGTCGACCTCGATCAGACGCAGGCCCTTCTTCGCGTATTCGTTCAGCAGCGCCTTCACCAGCGAGCTCTTGCCAGTGCCGCGGGCGCCGGTCAGCAGCACGTTGTTGGCCGGTTTGCCATCGACGAACTGCTGCGTGTTGGCCTTGATGCGCGCTTTCTGCACGTCGATGTCGCGCAGGTCGGTCAGGCGCAGCTTGTGCGGATGGGCGACCGCTTCCAGCCGGCCGCGGCCGTTGCTGCGACGCCAGCGGAAGGCGATCGCCTTCCAGTCCGGTTCGACCGGTGCCGGCGGCAGGATCTGCTCCAGCCGGTCGAACAGCGCGTGCGCGCGCGCAATCAGGCTTTCGAAACCATCACGGTTGTTCACGGTCACCCTCCTTGTTGCCGGACGGGGTGGTGCCGTTGTCGTCGGCGGAGTCCTTTTCCTTCTTGGGCAGGGTCCACCACAGGATGAACAGGAAAAGCGCCAGCGCGGTGCCGGCTTCAAGCAGGAATAACCACATGGGAATGAAGCTTTCGTTGTCGTCGCACCCGCCTCTCGGGCGGGTGCTCGTTATCATTGCGCACTCGGCGCTCGCGGGCGCACCAATCTAAATAAATCCCGATGTTCCAGCAAATCCGCCTGCGCAGCGCAGGTGTCCTGATGTGTGTGTCTTTGCTGCTGGCGGCCTGTGCCGGCACGCCGAAGCCGGCGCCCCGCGTGGAGCCGGCGCCGGTCGCCGCCCCGGTGTGTCCGCCTGCGCCACAGCCCGTTCCGCAGAGCTGTCCGGCATGCCCGGCCTGCGCCGCATGCCCGGTGTGTCCGCCGCCGCCGGCTCCCGAGGCGAAGCCGCTGCCACCGAAGCTGGTGGCGGCCGACTGGGTCGCGCTCGAAGGCTGGAGCGACGACGACCTGCGCGAATCCCTGCCGGCGCTGCGCGCATCGTGCAGCGCGGTGGCGAACAAGCCGGGCTGGGCGGAGCCCTGCGCCGCGCTGGTCATGCTCGATGCGACAGACCGCGCCGCGGTGCGGGCGTTCTATGAATCCTTTTTCCGCCCCTGGCAGCTGCTCAATGGCGACGGCAGCGACCAGGGCCTGGTCACCGGCTATTACGAACCGCTGCTGAAGGCCAGCCGCACGCGCGGCGGCGCATACAAGTACGCGATTCACGCCGTGCCGGACGACCTGCTGGTGATCGATCTGGCCAGCGTGCATCCCGATCTGAAGAACATGCGGCTGCGCGGCCGGCTCGATGGTCGCAAGGTCGTGCCCTACTGGACGCGTGCCGAACTGGATGCCCGCGCCGCCGAACTCGACCGCAAGGCGCTGTTCTGGGCGGCCGACGCGATCGACGTGTTCTTCCTGCAGGTGCAGGGTTCGGGGCAGGTGGAGTTGCCGGACGGCAGTCGGGTGCGCGTCGGTTATGCCGACCAGAACGGTCACCCTTACCAGTCCATCGGCCGCTGGCTGGTGGACCAGGGCGAGCTGAAGCTCGAACAGGCGTCGATGCAGGGCATACGCGAATGGGCGCGCGCCAATCCGTCGCGCGTGGCGACCATGATGGCGGCCAATCCGAGCTATGTGTTCTTCCGCGAACTGCCGATAGGCAAGCAGGCGCCCGGCCTGCCCGAAGGTCCGCTTGGTGCGCTGGGCGTACCCATCGCCAGCGGCCGCGTCGTCGCCATCGATCCGCGCAGCGTCCCGCTCGGCGCGCCGGTGTGGCTGGACACCACGCGCCCGAACAGCAGCCAGCCGCTGCGCCGGCTCATGATGGCGCAGGACACCGGCGGCGCCATCAAGGGCGGCGTACGCGCAGACTTCTTCTGGGGTTTCGGCCCGGAAGCCGGCGCCCTGGCGGGGAAGATGAAGCAGCAGGGCCGGATGTGGGTGCTGCTGCCTAATGGCGTGACGCCGGGTAACTGAGCGGGGCCGGGCGTTTGTGGGAGCGAGCTTGCTCGCGATACGGCCTGAATCGAAGCCTGCGGCCTGCCGAAGCCGCATCGCGACCAGAGGTCGCTCCCACGAAAAAAACGCCCGGATCGCGGCGGGAGTTGGGCCGTCAGCCCAGGGTCGTATCGAGCACCATCATCACCATGAAACCCGCCATCAACCCCAGCGTGGCCGCTTTCTCGTGGCCGTTGCGGTGGGTTTCCGGGATGACTTCGTGCGACACGACGAAAATCATCGCGCCGGCGGCGAGGCCGAGCCCGCCGGGGTAGAACAGCGCGAAGCTGCTGGACAGCCCGACGCCGATCAGCGCGCCCAGCGGTTCCATGAAGCCGCTCAGCGCCGCGATGCCCACCGCCTTCAGTGGCGACATGCCGACCGCGCGCAGCGCGACCGCGACGGCGAGGCCCTCCGGAATGTCCTGTATCGCGATCGCCGTCGACAGCGGCAGGCCGACCGCCATGTCCGCCTGCGAGAAGGACACGCCCATCGCCATGCCTTCCGGCAGGTTGTGCAGCGCGATGGCGTTCACGAACAGCCAGACGCGGCCCATCCGCGTTTCCGGGCCGCAACTGCCGCAGTGCTCGTGTTCGTGCGGCGTCATCGCGTCGAGCATCATCATCAGCCAGACGCCGAGCGCCATGCCGGTCACCACGACCGCTGCGCCCAGGCTGCGCGAGCCGGTCAGGTCTTCGCCTGCTGCCAGGCCGGGCACGATGAGCGAGAACGAGGAGGCGGCCAGCATCATGCCGGCACCGAAGCCAAGCAGCACGTCGGAGCCGCGCTGGCCGAGCGAGCGCAGGCCCAGCGCCGGTGCCGCACCGATGGCGGTGGCGGCGAAGCCGGCCAGTCCGGCCAGCAGGCCCAGATGCATGGCCTGCGGCGCGCGCGAGTCGGCGAAGGCCCAGGACAGCAGGGCCAGCACCGCGGCCAGCCCTATCATCAGCAGGAACTGCAACGCCGGGTCGAGACGCATCCAGGGGAAGAGCGGGCCGGGGCGCGGTGCGCCCGGCGAGGTGGCGGGGGTCGGGTCCATGGCGGTCATCGCGAAGGCGTGTTCGTGCACTGCATCATAAATGCGCCCCTCAGGCGCGCGCCTCAAGATTCGCTGGATCGTGAGGCGCGTCTGCGCCGGCGACGTGGTCGACCACGATGCTGCCGACGATGTCGCCCTCGACATTGACTACCGTGCGGACCGCATCGAGCAGCCGGTCTATCGGCAGCAGGATGGCGATCGCCTCGGCCGGCAGCCCGACCGACTGCAGCACCATCACCATCGTGACCATGCCGGCACTCGGGATGCCCGGTGCGCCGACCGCAGCCAGCATGGACATCACGCAGACGACGATCTGCTGGCCGGCGCTCAGTTCGATGCCGACCAGGCTGGCAATGAACAGCGCTGCGGCCGCCTCGTACAGCGCCGTGCCATCCATGTTCATCGTCGTGCCGACCGGCACGACGAAGCCGACGGTGGCCGGGCGCACGCCGAAGTTCGTCTGCGTCACGCGCATCGTGATCGGCATCGTTGCAGAACTGGAGCTGGTGGCCAGCGCGGTCAGGAAGGATTCGCGGCCGCCGCGCCACAGCGCCAGCGGTGTGACGCGGGTGATCAGCCACAGCAGGCCGGGCAGCACGACGACGCCGTGGAACAGCGTGGTGCCGAGCACGACCGCGACGAAGCGCGCCATCGTCTCCAGCAGCGCCAGATCCTGTGTCGCGATCAGTCTGGCCAGCAGCGCGGCGATGCCCCAAGGGGCCAGTTTCATGATGGCGCCGACGATGCGCAGCGACAGGTCCTGCATCTCCTCCATGCCGCGATTGATGATCGGGTAGCGGTCGCCGGCCTGCACCAGCGCGATGCCGAGGATGAGCGCGAACACCACCAGCGCGACGATGTCGCCGCCGGCCAGTGCGGAGAACGGGTTCTTGAACAGACCGGTCAGGAACTGCTGGACGAAGTCGGGAAACGGCAGCTGCTTGGCCTGAAAGCCGGCCAGCGCGTCGGCGAACATGTCGAGGTGCATGCCGGCGCCGGGCTTGAATACATTGGCCGCCGTAATGCCCAGAATGACGGCGATGGTGACGGTGAGCAGGTAGAACAGCAGCGTGGTCACCCAGACGCGGCGGATGTTGCCGTGCTCGCGCAGGTGGGCCACACCGACGACGATGGACGAGAACACCAGCGGCACCAGCACCATCTTCAGCAGCGCGATGAAGATGCCGCCGATCAGCCCGGCGAGGTAAAGCCCCTGCACGCGTGTCGTGGCATTGTCCGGCTGCGCGCCGAGGGCGAGGCCAAGACCGACGCCGACCAGCGCGCCGATCAGGATCTGCGTGTTCATCGTCAGCCGCATGCGCATTTTCTCCGCGATTTTTCCCGACCATACCATTGGCGCCCACCGATGAAACCAAGTGCGTGGGCCGAAGTCGGAAGCGCAGCCAGCATTTGAGCCTGCCGACCGGAGCCCGCTATGAGAACAACGATCGCCGCCCTCGGATTCGCCTTTACCGCCTGTTCGGCGCAGGCGATGAATATCGCCACCGCTATCCAGACGACCGTGCGGGTGCAGGCGGAACAGCCGGACGGCTCCATTTCGATCGGCAGCGGCGTCGTACTGCCGGGGCAGCGGGTGGCGACCGCCTGTCACGTGATCGCCGGCGCGAAGTCGCTGAAGGCCAGTTATCAGTACGTGGCGAAGCCCGCCAGCGTGCTGCGCCGCGACGACTGGCGCGACCTGTGCGTGCTGTCGGTGCCGGAACTGGCGGCCCCGGCGGCCAAGATCGCCCGTGCCGGTGACCTGAAGCCGGGTGACCGGCTGCTTGGCTTCAATGGCGCCTACGGCGTGGATGTGCGTCTGCTGGTCGGCGCGCTGGACAAGACCTTCGACATGGACGGCGCGCCGGTGATGCAGGTGAGCGTGCCATTCGCGATCGGTGACAGCGGCGGCGGCCTGTTCAACGTGGCCGGCGAACTGGTCGGCATCCTCGCCTTCGTCGCGAAGACCGCCGGCGAGGAGCGCTACGCGATCCCGATCGAATGGCTGGAGGCCGATATCGACGCCGCGCGCACGGTACCGTTCTGGAGGGCCGCGCCGGCCGACATGCCGGACTTCCTGCGGCCACGGGAACGCTGATTGCACGCGATCGCGGCCGCGGTGTCGACCGCCGGCGCGTGCCCGGTTGCCCATCGCCGTTGGCGCCGCGCCTGCAGAATCCGTCGTCGCTGCTAAGCTCGCGACCAACTCACCGAACTCCGTCCATCGTGTCCCGCAAAAGCTATCGTCCCGTGGCCGCCGCGCCCGAAGCCGCCATCCGCCTGCGTGGCGTGCGGCAGAACAATCTGAAGAACCTCGACGTCGACTTTCCGCTCGGCAAGCTCACGGTCGTGACCGGCGTGTCCGGTTCCGGCAAGTCCTCGCTGGTGTTCGACACGCTGTATGCCGAAGGCCAGCGCCGCTACGTCGAAACCTTCTCGCCCTACGCGCGGCAGTTCCTCGACCGCATGGACGCGCCTCAGGTGGACCGCATCGAAGGCGTGCCGCCGGCCATCGCGATCGACCAGACCAACCAGGTGCGCACTTCGCGTTCGACGGTCGGCACGATGACCGAACTGAACGATCACCTGAAACTGCTGTTTGCCCGGGTGGCCACGCTGCACTGCCGCTGCTGCGGCAAGCCGGTGCAGGCCGACAGCGCCGACCGCATCGCACACCGGATCGCCGAACGTGCCGCAGCCGCCGGTGATCCGCGGCTGGCGGTGACCGCGCCGGTCACCGTGCCCGACAACTTCACCGACGCCGAAGTGCAGGGCTGGCTGGAGCGCCAGGGCTACACCCGCATCCACGCGCGCGAAGGCAATGTGCTGCAGGTCGTGCAGGACCGTTTCCGCGCCGGCAATGCCGGCGAATCGCGCATCGCCGAGGCGGTCGAGGCGGCGCTGAAGCTCGGTCACGGCCGCATGCACGTGCAGCTGCTGGACAGCGAGGGCGGCGAGCGCTGGGCCTTCTCGAACACGCTGCACTGCGCCGACTGCGACATCGCCTACAGCCCGGCCATGCCGGCCACCTTCTCGTTCAATTCGCCGATCGGCGCCTGCGAAACCTGCCGCGGTTTCGGCCGCGTCATCGGCATCGATTTCGGCCTGGTCATTCCGGACGGCCGCAAGACCTTGCGCGGCGGTGCGGTGAAGCCCTGGCAGACCGAGTCCTACAACGAGTGCCAGACCGACCTGGAAAAGCTGGCGCCGAAGTACGGTGTGCCGCTCGATGTACCGTTCAACGAGCTGTCGCCTGAACACCGCCAGTGGGTGCTCGAAGGCGACCCGAAATGGAAGAGCTGGCAGAAGTCCTGGCCGGGTACCTGGTATGGCGTGCGTCACTTCTTCGAGTGGCTGGAAACCAAGGCCTACAAGATGCACATCCGGGTGCTGCTGTCGCGCTACCGGGCCTATACGCCGTGCCCGGCCTGCGGCGGCAGCCGGCTCAAGCCGGACGCGGCGCTGTGGAAGATAGAAGGCCAGTCGATACATGACCTGATGCGTTGGCCGGTGGTGAAGCTGCGCGCGATGATGGACGCGCTGGTCCTGCCGCCGCCGCTGGATTCGGCCACCGAAGAACTGATGGCGGAAATCCGTACCCGGCTCGGCTATCTGTGCACGGTCGGCCTGGGCTATCTGAACCTCGACCGGCAGTCGCGCACGCTGTCCGGCGGCGAGGTGCAGCGCATCAACCTGACGACCGCGCTCGGCACGTCGCTGGTGAACACGCTGTTCGTGCTGGACGAGCCGTCGATCGGCCTGCACCCGCGCGACATGGAGCGGGTGATCGGCGTGATGCAGCGACTGAAGGACGCCGGCAACACGCTGGTGGTGGTCGAGCACGACCCGCAGATCATGCGTCACGCCGACCGCCTGCTCGACATCGGCCCGGGTGCCGGCACGCGCGGCGGGCACATCGTGTTCGACGGCGCGCCGGCCGCGATGGCCGGCGCCGACACGCTGACCGCCGACTACCTGGCTGGCCGCCGCAAGGTCGATGCCGCGCTCGGCAGCCGCCGGGCGGTCGATGCCGTCACGCCGCGCCTGCTGCTGCGCGGCGCGCGTGCGCACAACCTGAAGAACGTCGACATCGCCATCCCGCTCGGGCGGCTGGTCGCGGTGACCGGCGTGTCCGGCTCCGGCAAGTCCACGCTGATCCAGGACGTGCTGCACCCGGCGCTGCTGAAGCACTACGGCCGGCCGACCGAAGCGGCCGGCGAACACGACGCACTCGAAGGGCTGGAACATATCGCCGACGTGGTGATGGTGGACCAGTCGCCGATCGGCAAGAGCGCGCGCTCCAACCCGGTCACCCACGTCGGCGCTTTCGACCCGATGCGCGAACTGTTCGCGCTGCAGGCCGAGGCGAAGCAGCGCGGCTACACCGCCGGCACCTTCTCGTTCAACGCCGGCAAGGGCCGTTGCCCGACCTGCGGCGGCACCGGTTTCGAACACGTCGAAATGCAGTTCCTGTCCGACGTGTACCTGCGCTGCCCGGACTGCGACGGCAGCCGCTACCGCGCCGAAGTGCGTGAGATCCGGCTCGACGGGCGCAGCATTTCCGAGGTGCTGGCGATGACGGTGCGCGACGCGCGCGACTGGCTGTCCGAACTGGCCACGCACGAGCGCACGCTGAAGCGCCACGTCGACGCGGCGGTGAACGGCCTGCAGGCGCTGATCGACGTCGGTCTGGACTACGTGACACTGGGCCAGCCGGTGCCCACGCTGTCCGGCGGCGAGGCGCAGCGGCTGAAGCTGGCCGGCTTCCTGGCCGAGGCGGCGAACGTGAAAGGCGCCAAGGGCGCGAAGAAAGGTTCTGCAGAGGGCGGAAAGCTTTTCCTGCTTGATGAGCCGACCACCGGCCTGCACTTCGACGACATCGCACGCCTGCTCGGCGCCTTTGCCAAGCTGCTCGACGCCGGCCACACGGTGTTGGTGATCGAGCACAACCTCGACGTGATCGCGGCGGCCGACTGGCTGATCGACCTCGGTCCCGAGGCGGGCGAGGATGGCGGCCAGCTCGTGTTCGAAGGCACGCCGGCGCAGATCATCGGCTGCGCTGCATCGCATACCGGGCGCGCGCTGGCCGAGTACCGGCTGGCGGATACCTTCTCGCAGGCCGCGCACGAGGTGGCGCCGGTCGAGCAGCAGGACGCGGCGCACAGCGCATTGCGTGCCCGCGCCGCGAACAGCATCGTCGTGCACCGTGCACGCGAGCACAACCTGAAGAACATCGAGGTCGACATTCCGCGCGAGCGCTTCACCGTGGTGACCGGCGTGTCCGGCTCCGGCAAATCGACGCTCGCTTTCGACATCGTGTTCGGCGAGGGGCAGCGGCGCTACCTCGAGTCGCTGAACGCCTACGCACGCCAGTTCGTGCAGCCGGAGAGCAAGCCCGACGTCGACGGCGTGTTCGGCATTCCGCCGGCGGTGGCGATCGCGCAGCGCACCAGCCGCGGCGGTCGCAAGAGCACGGTGGCCACGCAGACCGAGATCTACCACTTCCTGCGCCTGATGTACGTGAAGCTGGGCGTGCAGCACTGCCCGGACTGCGGCTGTGCGATCGCGCCGCAGAGCGAGGACGCGATGGTGGCGCGCATCCTGCGCGAGCGGCGCGGCCAGCATATCGGCCTGCTGGCGCCACTGGTGATCAACCGCAAGGGCTACTACACCGAACTGGCGCGCTGGGCGAAGTCGCACGGTCATACCCATCTGCGGGTCGATGGCGAATTCCTGCCGACCTCGCCCTGGCCGCGGCTGGACCGCTTCAAGGAACACACGATAGAACTGCCGATCCGCGATTTCGTCGTGAACGAGCGTGACGAGCGCACGCTGCGCGACGCGGTGCGGCAGGCGCTGGAACACGGCAAGGGCGTGCTGCACCTGATGTCGCCGCTGGACCGCCTCGGTCAGCCGGACGCGCCGCTGCCGACCGTCGAGGTGTACTCGACCCAGCGCGCCTGCCCGAGCTGCGGTACCGGTTTCGCCGAGCTCGACCCGCGCCTGTTCTCGTTCAACTCCAAGCACGGCTGGTGTCCGAAGTGCATGGGCACCGGCCTCAAGCTGCAGGGTTTCGACGCCGAACAGACCGGCGAGGAAGCGACCTGGAACGAGTGGCAGGAAGGGGAACCGGAAGAATGTCCGGCCTGCCACGGCGAGCGGCTGAATCCGGTCGCGCGTAACGTGAAGCTGTTCGGCCAGTCCATCGCGCAGCTGAGTGCGCAGCCGGTGTCGGCGCTGCAGACCGCCATCGCCGGCTGGTCGCTCGAAGGCCGCGAGGGCGAGATCGCGCGCGACGTGATCGCGGAGCTGAACAGCCGGCTGCACTTCCTCAGCGAAGTGGGCCTCGGTTACCTGTCGCTGGACCGTGCGGCGCCCACGCTGTCCGGCGGCGAGGCGCAGCGCATCCGGCTGGCGGCCCAGCTCGGCTCGAATCTGCGCGGCGTCTGCTACGTGCTGGACGAACCGACCATAGGCCTGCATCCGCGCGACAACCAGGTACTGCTCGACACGCTGGTGAAGCTGCGCGACAAGGGCAACACGCTGCTGGTGGTCGAGCACGACGAGGACACGATCTTGCGCGCCGACCACGTGATCGACCTCGGCCCGGGCGCCGGCCGGCTCGGCGGCGAGGTGATCGCAGAAGGCCACGCCAGCGATCTGGCAAAGCAGCCGGAATCCATCACCGGCCGCTTCCTCGCCCGCCCGCTGGATCACAGTTTCAGGGCGCGTCGGCCGGTCACCGACGACACGCCGTCGCTGCTGGTGCGCGGCGCCACGCTGCACAACCTGAAGGGCATGGACGTGCAGGTGCCGCTCGGTCGGCTGGTGGTGATGACCGGTGTGTCCGGCTCCGGCAAGTCCTCACTTGCGCGCGACGTGCTGCGCGATGGCGTGGCTGCGCGGCTGAACGACCCCAAGGCCACACTGACCGGCTGCGCCGACATCGAAGGCTGGGGCGCGCTTGGCCGCGTGCTCGAAGTCGACCAGACGCCGATCGGCAAGACGCCGCGCTCCTGCCCGGCCACCTACATCGGCTTCTGGGACCAGATACGAAAGCTGTACGCCGACACCCAGGACGCGCGCGAACGCGGCTTCACCGCCGCGCGCTTCTCGTTCAACACCGGCCCAGGACGCTGCACGGTGTGCGAGGGGCAGGGCCTGCGGCAGATCGAAATGTCCTTCCTGCCGGACGTGCGCGTGCTGTGCGAGGCCTGCAACGGCGCGCGCTTCAACTTGGAAACGCGCGCGGTCATCTGGCGCGGCAAGAGCATTGCCGACGTGCTGGCGATGAGCGTGGACGAGGCAGTCGAATTCTTCGCTGCCCATCGCAAGCTCGCCGACACGCTGAAGCTGATGCAGGAGGTGGGGCTGGGCTATCTGACGCTGGGCCAGCACAGCCCGACGCTGTCCGGTGGCGAGGCGCAGCGCATGAAGCTGGTGACCGAACTGGCGAAGTCGCCGGCCGACGCCAGTGACCCCGCCAACGCGCGGCGCGGCCGCGGCAATCCGCACACGCTTTACGTGCTGGACGAGCCGACCACCGGCCTGCACATGGCCGACATCGCCAAGCTGATCGGCGTGCTGCACAGGCTGGTCGATGCCGGCCATTCGGTCGTGGTGATCGAGCACGACCTCGACCTGATGGCCGAGGCGGACTGGATCATCGATCTCGGCCCGGAAGGCGGCGACGGCGGCGGTCGCGTGGTGGCGGCCGGTGCGCCGGCCGATCTGCTGGCGCACGCTGCCACATCGCACACGGCTCGCGAACTGGCGCGTTTCCGCGCCGCGCGGCATCGCTGACAGCTCGCACTTTCCTTGTCGATCGGCCACTCGGGCAGGTGACGTCGGCCGCCGCCGCCGCCCGCCTTCGCCGATTCCTACAAGCCGGGCGACGGCCGGCAACCAGAATGCAGGGTGTGACAGCGGGTCTGGAGTCTGGCGCGCGTCCGGTAACGATTTGAAGCATGTCGATTACACGTGGCAGTCTGCGCCCAGCCCTCCGCACCCGTTGAAATCACTGTTTATTACGCGGAGACACGACGATGAAAAAGATGATGATGACTGCCGCTCTGGTCCTGTCCGCGCTGCCGGCGCTGGCCGCCGACGTCGGTGTGTCGATCTCGATCGGACAGCCTGGCTTCTATGGCCATATCGACATCGGTGACTATTACCCGCGCCCGCGTCTGATCTACCCGCAGCCGGTGGTCATCGTGTCCGGCCCGCATCTGCCGCCGCCGGTCTATATGCACGTACCGCCGGGCCATGCCAAGAACTGGCGCAAGTACTGCGGTCGTTACGAGGCCTGTGGGCGGCCGGTCTATTTCGTGCAGGACAGCTGGTACAACGACGTCTATGTGCCGCGCTACCGCGAGCGCCACGCTTACCGCGAGGTGCGCCACGATCACCACGACGGGCATCGGCATTACGATCGGCACGACCGCGACGATCACCGCCGTGGCGGCTACGACGACCATCGCGGTGGCAAGCACGACAAACACGACAAGGGCGGTCGCGGGCACGGTGGCCCGGGCAACGGAAACGGCAATGGCCGGGGGCGCGACTGATTTGCTGCAGGGGCACACTGTTCGACCCGGGAGCACTGTGTCCCGGGAGACAGGGATATTTTCCCGATATAGCCGGGAAAATATCCCAATTTGTCACGCTTCTGGGTGGCTTCCGGGAAACTTTCCCGGGTGAGGGCTAGACTTCGGATACTGCAGCGCAACACGCTGCGGACCCCATTCTGGCACACCGAAAAAGGAGAACACACCATGAAGAGCGCTCACCTGCTGGCTACCCTGCTCATCACTGCGGGCATCGCCGCCCCCGCATTCGCGGAACATCACATGCCGAAGACCTCGGCAGGCCTCGAAAAGTGCATGAAGGCGGCACTGAAGGCCAAGTCCGGCCAGATCGTCAAGGTCGAACTGAAGAAGGAAGCCGGCGAAGGTTACATCTACGAATTCGATATCGAGACGCCCGATGGCAAGGCCTGGGATGTCGAGTGCTCCGGCAAGTCGGGCAAGGTGGTCGAGGTCGAGGAAGAAGTGACCAAGGATCACCCGAAGTTCGCCGGCGCCAAGGTGAACGAGGCTGCGGCACGTGAGATCGCGCTGAAGAAGGTGCCGGGCGAAATCGTCGAGGTCGAGTACGAAATCGAACCGGACGGCAAGGGTTCTTACGAGTTCGACATCAAGACTGCCGACGGCAAGGAAGTGAAGCTTGAAGTCGATACCGAATCCGGCGAAGTGGTGTCGCAGTCGGACGAGAAGTGGCAGATCGGCAAGGAGTGATGCCGGTCGGCAGGTCCGCGGCGCGGACCTGAGAGACAGGGCGGTCACGACCGCCCTGTTTTTTTTGCCCTGCAACGGGGCGTGCTGCCTCTCAAAGGCGCCGGAAGTGCGCCCAAGTGGTGCATCAATGCACCTGAAAAGTGATTTTCAATCAATTGCTTAACTTCCAGAGTTCGTTGCCGTTCTGAGCTGTAATCCACCAGAACGGAGCGACCGATGTACTGTCCGCAATCCTTGCTTCCACACATGCGCAGCGTGCTCGCCTGCGAGCGCGAACTGTCCGAACTGCGCTTCACCTGGCGACTGATAGAGACCACGGCCAAGATGGTCTGCCCGGCCGAGGCCAAGACCATCCTGCCGGCCATGGCCAGCACCCGCGAGGCCTTCGGGCGGCTGGAAACCGAACTGGTTCGCGCGCTGGCTGCCGAGAACGTCAACAAGGTGGTGCTGCAGATGCGCGCACGGGCGCGCGCGGTCGTCGATGTGGTGGTGCGCAATCTGTATGAGCGCACGGCCGACGTTGGCTTTCTCGCGACCGACGACGACATCCGCAGTTTCCTTCGCGCCGGCGCGAACGGCCGTGAGCGGCTGGAGGCACGTCTGCACGAGTACATCCGCAAGTACTCGGTGTACGACGCCATCTTCGTGCTCGATCTGCGCGGTGAGGTACGTGCTGCCATCGGCGCGTCGGCCGAAGCGATGGCCGGCGATCCGTCGCTGCTCGAACGCGCGCTCGCGGCACCGGGTTACATCGAACACTTCGGGCGCTGCGCGCTGCTGCCGGGACGCGAGCGCGCGCTGGTGTACGCGCGACGCATCGACGACACCGACGGGCGGGCGCTGGGCGTGCTTTGTCTGTCCTTCCGCTTCGACGACGAAATGGCCGGCATCTTCCGTACCTTCCGTCGCCCGCGCGATCGGGCGGTCATGCTGCTGCTCGATGCCGGCGGACACGTCATTGCCAGCAGCGATCCCGACCACGTGCCGCTGGGCCGCACACCGGAGGCCGCGACCGGCGCCGGCGGTGCGCTGATCGACTTCGGCGGTCGCGAGTACATCGCCTGCACCTGCGAGGCGACTGGCTACCAGGGCTACGCGGGCCCTGGCTGGCGCGGTCATGTCATGGTGCCGGCCGAATCGGCCTTTCGCGAAGAGGCGGTCGCGCTGCAAGGGGCGGGGGCACAGTCGTCCGGCCTGAACTGCGGCGAACTGGCAGCCATCGAGGCGCAGGCGGGGGCGATCAAGGACGCGCTGAACCGGGTCGTCTGGAATGGACAGGTGATGGCTGGCGGGCGTCGTGGAGATTCGCTGAAGCTGAAGTCCATGCTGCAGCAGATCAGCGAAACCGGCGAGCGCATGCGCGCAGTGTTCTCGCGTGCGCTGGCTGCGCTGTCCGACACCATCATGTCCTCGACGCTGCAGGATCTGCAGTTCGTGTCGCGGCTGATGATGGACGTGATGGACCGCAATCTGTACGAGCGCGCCAACGACTGCCGCTGGTGGGCGCTGGCGCCGGCCTTGCGCGAGGCGCTCGCCAGCGGTCGCGGCGGCCCATCGCTCGGCGCACTGCTCGACGACATCAACCGGCTCTACACGGTGTATGACCGGCTCTTCGTATATGGCGCGGACGGGCGCATCGTCGCGTCCAGCACGCTGTCCGGCGCGGCGGACGACACCATCGGCCGGCAGGTCGACGGCCGTGTCGTCGATGCGGTGAACCGGCTGACCAGCACGCAGAGCTATGCCGTGTCGCCGTTCGAGGCCAGTCCGCTGCATCGCGACGCGCCGACCTACATCTACCACGCGGCCATCCGCGCGCCAGCCGACGACACGCGCGTGGTCGGCGGCATCGGCATCGTGTTCGAATCGGCGCGCGAGTTCAGGGCCATGCTGAGTGAACTGCTGCCGGCGCGCGACGGCGTGTGGGCCGCTTTCTGCGAGCGCGATGGCCGCATCGTCGCCAGCACGCGACCGGATCTCGCGCCGGGAAGCCGGCTGGATCTGGGCGAGCTCGCGGTCGGTCTAGACGCCGGCGCCAGTCGCCACGCGCTGATCGATTTCGATGGCGTGCGCCATATGGCCGGTGTCGCGCTGTCGGCTGGCTATCGCGAATACAAGACGACCGGTGATTACCGTAACGATCTGGTCGCCGTCGTCGCTCTGGCGCTGCCGGAGGCCTCCGCGACCGCCCGCGACACGGACGCCGGCCCGGGTGAAACGGAAAGCGGCGTCCGCCCCGGCGAGGGTGAAGAGTTCGCGGTGTTCCGCCTCGACGACCGGCATCTCGCGGTGAGTGCGGCCCGGGTGCTGGAGGCCGCCGACATCGATCGCGTGCGCCGGATCGGCAGTGGCGAAGGACTGGTGGCCGGCGTGCTGCCGCTCGACGATGCGGGCGGGCTGGAACACGTGCCGGTGGTCAATCTGCGGGTGTTCTTCGACCTGCCGCGCGCAGACGGCCGCGGTCACGTCGTCGTCACGCACTGTGCGCGTGGTCGCCTCGGGCTGGTGGTGGACGATCTGATCAGCGTGACCGAGTGCGGTCCGAACGACATCCGGCCGGTTCCCGAGATGGTCGCCGGGCGCTTCCGCTGGCTCGACCGTCTCATTATCACCGGCCGCGACCGCCCGCTGGTGTCCGCACTCGACCTCGACGCGCTCTACGACATGCTGCGCGACCAGGTCCGTGGCGAGCTGTCGGACGCCGACTGCATGCTGCAGGACGAAGTGCTGAGCGCCTGATCGCGGCGGCTGGACGAAAAAAAGCCCGATCCGCGGATCGGGCTTTTCTCTGCAACCGGAGTGGTGGTGATGGGGGGACTTGAACCCTCGACCTACGGATTATGAATCCGTCGCTCTAACCAGCTGAGCTACATCACCACGCGAAAGGACGCGGATTGTCGTTTAGACACCGGTACTTGTCAAGGACGGCGCAGCGGCCGGACAATCGCGGGTTGATTTCTCCTGGATGGGTTCGCACTGATGCAGCGGGACCTTGAATTCGATGTCGTGGTGGTGGGCGCCGGCCTGCCCGGACTCGCGCTGTGCGCGGCCTTGCGCCGTTCGCAGCTTTCGGTGGCACTGGTCGAGGGGCGCATGCCCGAGTGGCCGGTCGGTGGCTGGGATGCGCGGGTGTATGCGGTCAGCCCGTCGAGCGCGCGCTTTCTTGATGCGGTCGGCGCCTGGGCGCATCTGGACAGCGGTCGCCTGCAGCCGATGACGCGCATCGAGGTGTTCGGCGACCGCGGAGCGCGGCTCGACTTTTCCGCCTTCGACGTCGGGGTCGGCGAACTGGCGTGGATCGCCGAATCCAGCCTGATCGCCCGCGAACTGTGGGAAGGCGTCAAGCGGCAGGCCAACGTGACCCTGCTGTGTCCGGCGCGGCCGCTGTCGCTGACCGTTGCCGACGGTCGCTCGCGGCTGGCGCTGGAGGATGGCCGGGTACTCGACGCCGCGCTGGTGGTCGGGGCCGATGGCGTCAATTCCTGGGTGCGCGCGCAATCGGGGCTGGAGGCGCGCTTCACCGATTACGAGGAACTGGGCGTCGTCGCCAACTTCCGCTGCGAGAAACCGCATCTGGGCACCGCCTGGCAGTGGTTCAGGCCTGACGGCGTGCTCGCCTTCCTGCCGCTGCCCGATCAGCACATGTCCATGGTGTGGTCCGCGCCGGAAGCGACCGCGCGCGAATTGCTGCAATACGACGCCGCTACGCTGGCAACACAGGTAGCCGCTGCCGGCGATCACGTGCTCGGTGCGCTCGAAGTGGTGACGCCGGCAGCCGGGTTTCCGCTGCGGCTGATGCAGGTGCCCAAGGTGGTCGCGCCCGGCGTGGCGCTGGTCGGCGACGCGGCGCATGCGATCCATCCGCTGTCCGGTCACGGCGTCAATCTGGGGTTTGCCGATGTGCGCGTGCTGGCCGAAGTGCTGGCCGGCGCCGACCGCAGCGTGCTCGGCGACGTGCGGCTGCTGCGCCGTTACGAACGCAAGCGGGCGGAAGAGGTGAATGCGATGCAGCTCACCACGCACGCGCTGCACGAGCTGTTCCGGCCGCGGTGGCCGGCGCTGTCCTGGCTACGCAACAGCGGACTGAACCTGACCCGGCGCCTGCCTGTCGTAAGGAATGCGCTGGTACGCTACGCACTCGGCTGAGTACTCACAACCGGCGCGCAACGATGCGCGCCCTCACAAGGAAACTACATGTCCATCAAGCACACCGCAGCGCTGCTGTGCGCACTGGCTGCATCAACCGCCTGGGCGGGGCCGGAAGACACGATCAAGGCCGCAGTCGAGTCTACGCTGGGCGCCGGTGCCAAGGTCGAAGGCGTGACCAAGACGCCGTATCTGGGTCTGTATGAAGTGCGCGTCGGCGGAGAAATTCTCTACACCGACGAGAAGGCCAACTACCTCATCCTCGGCGAAATCCTCGACGCGAAGACGCGCCAGAACATCACCCAGGCCCGCGTGAACCAGCTGTCGGCGATCAACTTCGCCGAGCTGCCGCTGGACGTCGCGATCAAGCAGGTGCGCGGCAACGGCAAGCGCGTCATCGCCACTTTCGAAGACCCGAACTGCGGCTACTGCAAGAAGCTGGCGAAGGAACTGCTGACGCTGAACGACGTGACCGTCTACACCTTCCTGACGCCGGTGCTCGGCCCGGATTCGCAGAAGAAGTCGGAAGCGATCTGGTGTGCCGGTGACCGCCAGAAGGCGTGGAGCGACTGGATGACGGCCAATGTCGCGCCGGCCGCCGCAACGGCCGCGTGTGACACCGCCGGTCTGCAGAAGTCGGTTGCGCTGGGTGAAAAGTATCGCGTGCGCGGCACGCCGACCATCTTCCTCAGCAATGGCGAGCGCATTCCCGGCTATGTGCCGGTGGCGCAACTCGAAAAGCGCATGGCGGGTGTGAAGTAAGGTCCGTTTACGCGTGAAAGGGCGCCGCTGGCGTCCTTTCTTTCAGAAGTGCGCGTTACTGCACCGTGCAGGACGCGTCTGAATCGCTGCCCAGGCCAGTACTGCCATTCATCCCGGCCGGACCTGGACGGGCCGCGGTGGACGAGGGCAGCGACTCGTTCAGACCCGGATTTTCGGGCAGCGGCTGCGGCGCCGACTTGCTGCTCGACACGACGCCGGCCTGACCGACGTCGAAGGTCTTGCTGCCGGCGTCGTTCTTCACTTCGATACTGCCCTCCTCGACGTCGAACACCAGCGCCGGCTCGCCCGACTTGCCGTCCTTCGCTTCTTCGAGCGCCTTGAGACAGGCCGGATCGTCCTTCGTATTCTCGTCGCACAGCAGCATGCCGAAGCGCGTGCCGCGTATGCCTATGGTGGCGGTGACCGTGCTCGCGCGATAGCCCTCGCGGTTGCGTTTGCCGATCAGGCCGGTTACCGCACGCAGGCCGCCTTTCACCAGGCTGTACAGCAGGCTGTCCTTTTCCGGCTTCGCCTCGTCGAAGGCGTAGCCGTCGATCTTCACCTGGCTGCGTGGCTTCAGCGCGAGCGACGAGCCGTCACCGAATTCGATGCGCGCCACCGTGGTCTTTTCGGTGGTGATGACGTCGCCGCTGTAGATCGACGAATCGCGACCGAGGATGCGCGTTTTGTTGTCGGCCGTCTGCACGTACATCGTGCCGGACAGATAGCTCACGCGGCCGGCGGCCGGCGTCGGCGTGGTCTGCGCAGCCAGCGGCGCGGCGACGAATGCCGCTGCCAGCATGAGCATTCGGGGGTTGGGAATGCGGGCGTTCATTGACGGACTCCTTAACGGCACTGCAGGCGGCTGGCGCGGAAGTCGCGCAGCGGCTGGTCGAACTGCGGGCCCGACGCGGTGGCGATGTCGCTCAGTGCATCCACGCTCGCGACATTGATCGGCGCGCTGATTTGCGGCGGCGTCGACGGCAGCACGATGCGCGGCGGCTGGAACACTTCCGGCAGCAGCGTGGTGGCGATCACTTGCACCTGCGGCTGTGTCACGGCCGGTTCCGACGTGACGGCAAAACTGATGTTGAACACGGCAGTGCCGCTGCCCAGGCTCAGCGTGAAGCGGGCGCTGTCGGTGCCGTTGAAGCCAGCGTTCGCCGTATAGATCCAGCCGGCGGCTTCTCCACTGACCGTGCCGTTCTGCGGCAGACCGGTCAGCACGGCGCCCGAGCGCAGACTGAAGCTGAATGGCGTGCCGCCCTGCGCGGCGTAACTGCGGTTGATCACCGGCTGTGATGTCGGAGAGAAGCTCAGCGTGCCGGCGCCGCCGATGCGGTCGAAGATGTCCGGAGGCAGGTCGCCGCCCAGTTCCATCGTCGCGTCGGCACCGATGACGAAGCTGCCGGCACCGGTATTCGCGATGCCGCCAGTCAGGCCCAGATTGCCCGAACTGGCGCTGACTTCACCGAAGTTCGACAGCAGCACGCCGATGTTCGAGCTGCCACCACCCACCGTACCTTCGAGCGTGCCGCGGTTCACCAGACTGCCGCTGCCACCGACCGCGGCGTTGCTGCCCACGCCGAGCGACGCGCCGCTGGCGACGATGAGTTGCGCGCCGCTGCTCATGTTGAGCCGGGTGCCGGCATCGATCAGCCCGCTGTCGGCGATCGTCAGGCGTGCACCCGCGAGGTTGAGCGATGCGCCGTCCAGCAGCGCATCGCCATTGACGATCACACTGCGGCCGGCGCCGCCGATCGAACCCGAGGTCCAGACGAGGTTCTCGGCAACGGTCAGCGAGCCGGTGCCGCCGATGTTGCCGGCCAGATCAAGCGTGCCGAAGCTGGCGTTGCTGTTGAAATTGACCAGCGTATTGCCGCTGACGCGCGTGGTGCCGCCGACCGAATAGACGCCGTTGACGTTGAACAGGCCGCCGGAGAAAGCGGTGAATTCGACGTCGCCGCCACCGGTGATCGACGAACCCGGACCGAAGTCGCGGAAGGCGTCGCGGAAGCGCAGCGTGGCACCGGCGTTGACCGTGTAGTCGCCGCTGTCGGCGCCGGGACCGGACAGGTCGGTGTCGTGAGCGAGCACCGACAGCGTGCCGCTGCGCACCTGCACGTTGCCGTCGTTGGCGAAGATCATGCCGCCGCCGCTGCCGAACTCGACCGTGCGGTTGGCATCGACGACGATGCTGCCGGTATTGTTCAGCCGTGTCGTCGTCAGGTTGCCGCTGCTGCCCGGCAGCACGTTCAGCGTGCCGTTGTTGGTGAACAGATTTCCGGTCAGCGTGCCACCGGCGTAGTTCAGCGTACCGGCGTTGTTCAGTGCGGCGCCGAAGTTCAGCGTGCCCCCGGTCAACGACAAGGTGCCGCCATTCAGGATCGTGGTCGGCGCGTTCAGCGTGCCACCGGTCAGCGTCAGTGCGTTGGCGTCGCCTATGGTCAGACCGGCCAGCGTGAGGGCCGGGTTCGCGTTCAGCACGACGTCGGCGCCGCCGGCGAGGTTGATGAACACCAGATCGTTCAGGCCGGGCAACACGTCACCGGTCCAGTTGGCCGCATCCAGCCAGTTCGACGTGCCAGCCCCACCGTCCCAGCAGATGCCGATGGCGCAGTTGGTGAAGCCCAGGCGGACCGTCGACGCGGTCCGTGTCAGCGAATAGTTGCCGCTGGGTGCAGACAGCGCCAGCGACGACGCCTCCAGCGTGCCGCCGGCCGTCACCATCGCCAGCCCCATGCTCTGGGACGGTTGGGCGCCATTGATCGCCTGGATCGCCAGCACGCCGTCGAGCAATGTATTGCCCCGCACATCGAGTACGTCGTACTGGCCGGCGGCCGTGCCGGCGAATTCCGCTTCGATGCGGCCCAGCTCGTCCTGCTGCAGTCCGCCGATCACGGTCAGCGTGCCGACTGTGCCGGCGCCGCCCGGCTGCAGTACGCCCCGGTTGGTCAGCAGCGCACCGCCGAGGTCCAGCGTACCGTTGCCGGCGATGATGCCGCCGTTGCTCAGGGCCCCGGTAACGATGCGCGCCCCCGCTGCGATGTCCATCCGGCCGCTCAGTGTGGAGAGCGCGGACAGGTCGAGCGTGCCGCTGTCGGCGCGATAGCTCCCGCCCTGGTCGACCAGCCGGACGAAACTGGCGAAGCCGCTGCGACCCGTGCCGCTTGTCTTGGCAATTGTGCCGCTGTTGTTTAAGTTGCCGCCGGAGCCCGAGTTCTCGGTGATGTCGCCGTCGGTGGTGAAGTTGAAGCGACCGCTGTTGTTGAAGGTCGTGCTGTCGTTGATCAGCAGCTGGCGACCTTCGCTGGCGTAGTTCACGGTGCCCATGTTGTTGACGGTGACGCCGCTCAGCGTCAGGTGGCCGCCGTTGGTGTGCGCGCGCAGCGTGGCGATCGTGCCGGCCAGCAGATTCAGTTCGCCGCCACCGGATATGCTGGCGGCGCTGTCCCAGTTCATCGTGCCGGCGATGTCCAGCGCGCTGTTCCGGGCCAGGTTGAGCGTGCCGCCCGACAGATTCAATGCGCCCTGAATGCGGGCGCCGGACAGATTGACCGTCGCGCCGCCGAAGTTGGCGATGCCGTTCAGCGTGGCGCCGGTGGCGAAGGTGTGCGTGCCGGCGTTGAAGCGCACATTGCTGCCGACGATGTTGAAGACGCCGGCGTGGTTGCCGCCAGTCTGCAGCAGCAGGCTGCCGGTGCCCGAGTCGACCGTCCCGCCGTCGAGATTGTTGAAGCGGACGAAGCTGGCGAAACCACTGCTGCCCGAACCGCCGGTCTTGGCGAGCGTTCCGCTGTTGTTGAAATTGCCGCCGAAGCCCGAGTTTTCGGTGACGTCGCCGTCCGTCGTGAAGTTGAAGCGACCGCTGTTGTTGAAGGTCGTGCCGTCGTTGATCAGCAGCTGGCGACCTTCGCTGGCGTAGTTCACGGTGCCCATGTTGTTGACGGTGACGCCGCTGAGCGTCAGGTGACCACCGTTCGTGTGGGCGCGCAACGTGGTGCTGGATCCAGCCAGCAGATTCAGCGTGCCACCGCTGATCGTCGCACTGGCGTCCCAGCGCATCGCGCCATCGACGTTCAGTGCCGTGCCTGCCGCCTGGTTGATCGTGCCGCCTTGCAGATTGAGCTGACCGTCCACTGTGGCGCCGGACAGATTGACCGTCGCGCCACCGAAGTTGGCGATGCCGTTCAGCGTGGAGCCGGTGGCGAAGGTGTGCGCGCCGCCGTTGAACCGCACATTGCTGCCGACGATGTTGAAGGCGCCGGCATGATCGCCGCCGGTCTGCAGCAGCAGGCTGCCGGTACCCGAGTCGACCGTCCCGCCGTCGAGATTGTTGAAGCGGACGAAGCTGGTGAAAGCGCTGTTGCCGCTGCCGCCGGTCTTGGCGACGGTGCCGCTGTTGTTGAAGTTGCCGCCGAAGCCCGAGTTTTCGGTGACGTCGCCGTCCGTCGTGAAGTTGAAGCGACCGCTGTTGTTGAAGGTCGTGCCGTCGTTGATCAGCAGCTGGCGGCCTTCGCTGGCGTAATTCACCGTTCCCGCGTTGTTTATGGTGATGCCGCTGAGCGTCAGGTGGCCGCCGTTGGTGTTCGCGTTCAGTGTCGCGGTCGAACCGCCGAGCAGGTTGAGCGTGCCGCCGGCAAGCGTGGCGGCGCTGGTCCAGTTCAGCGCGCCGCCGAAATCGACGGCGACGTCGCTGCCGAGCGTGACACGCGCACCGCCACCGAGCGTGAGATTGCCGCCCAGAGTCGAATCGAGGCTGGCCAGCGTCAGCGACGCTCCGTTGATCGTCAGGTGGTTGCCGGCGCTCGTATTCAGGCCGGCGATGGTGTGCGAGCCGCTGTTCAGCAGCACGCTGCTGCCACCACCGAGCGCAATGAATACCAGATCGTTCACGCCGGGCAGCACGTCGCCGGTCCAGTTTGCCGCGTCGGTCCACAGATTGGTGCCGGCGCCGCCGTCCCAGCAGATGCCGCCGCACACGAGCGCGTTGTAGCTGAGACGGAGGGCATTGCCGGCAATCGAGGTCGCGTAGCCGGCGTCGGGCAGCGTCACCGTGGCGAAGCTGTTGCTCACGCCAGCGCCGGTGGTGATCAGGTCGATGGCCACGGTTTCGCGAACGTAGCCCGGCGCTTCCGATACGACCAGAGCACCGCCCAGCGTGGCGCTGCCGTTGACGGCCAGCTGGTCGTATTCGCCGGCTGCGTTGCCGCCGACGGCCATCAGCAACCGGCCGCCGCTGCCCTGCACGTAGTTGCCGGTCACCCGCATCGTGCCGTGCGTGTAGACGTTGTTGAACAGGTCGCCGACATGCAGCGTGCCGTCGTTGCGCAGCGTGTTGCCGGCACCGACGTCCAGCGTGCCGAAGCCTTCGAGCAGGCCGCTGGCGGCGTTGGTGAAGCCGCCAATGCGGCGCAGCGTCGCGCCGCTGTCGATGAAGGTGCTGCCATTGTGCGTGAGGCTGCCGCCGAACTCGAGCAGCGCGCCGGCGAACACGTCGATCTCACCGTTGTGCGTGAAACTGCCGCCGCCCGGGGCGCCCGCGTAGCCGATGCCGAAGCGCAGGCTGCCGCTGGCGACGTTGATCCGGCCGTTGTTGGTCACGACTGCGTAGTTCGCCGTGCCGCCGGGTATGCCGAGGGTGCCGATGCTCGTTTCGCCGCCGCCGCTCTTGTTGATCGTGCCGCTGGCAAGGTTGTTCAGCGTCAGCGTGCCGACGCCGACCGAGCGGTCGCCGAAGCTGTAGTTGCCGCTGATGGCGATCAGGCCGGCGTTGTCGACGCGGGCATTGCCGACGACGTCGATATGGCCTTCCTGCCAGGCCAGCGTGCCGAAGTTGCTGAGCGAACCGGCGCCGAAGCGCTTGTAGCTGGTGCCCTGCACGTCGTCGCTGCCGGTGGTGCTGAGGGTCAGCGTGGCGCCGTTGGCGATGACGAGGTTGCCGGTCAGCGTGCCGCGCGTCCAGCTGCTCTGTCCGGTGAGTGTGGCGCTGCCGCTGCCGGCGAAGGTGCCGCCGTTCCAGTTGTAGCGGCCGATGGCGGACGCCGCGTTCACCGTCAGCGTGCCGCCGGTCTGGGTCACCGTCGCGGCCTGGAAGCCCGCCTGTGCGGTGACCAGGCCGTTGCCCGCCAGTTCGAGATTGGCGATCGAGGTCGGCGCGGTCATCGTGAAGCGGGCCGCGTCCTGCACGCGCACGGTGAAGCTGCCGTCGGCAATCGCCGGTGCGGTCGACGCCGCGGTGGCCATCGCCGAGTCGATGAATTCGATGCGACCGCCGCCGTCGAACTGGCCGGTCGTGTCGAGCAGGTAGCTCGCGCTGCCGCCATAGCGCACGGTGGCACCGAGCGCGACGTCGATGACGCCGGCGTTGCTCGCGCCGCCGGTCAGCGTCATCGATCCGCTCGCGTTACGGACGGTCGCACCCTGGCGGACGTCGACGCGTCGGGTCGAACTGCGCGTGCCGGCTGCGTATTCGAAGGTCGACCCGGCAGCGAAGATGGAACTGCCGCTGCCGACCATGTCGCCACCGGTCCAGCTCGATCCGGCGCCGGTGAAGGTGACCGCGCCGCTGCCGCCGAAGCTGCCGGCGGACAGCAGCAGACGGGCGATCGAGGTCTGTGCGTTGGCGGTGAAGCTGCCGCCGCCGATGACCAGATCGCCGGCCAGCGCGGACGCCGCCTGTCCCGAGGTGCCGCCACTCAGCGTCAGGGCGCCGCCGCTCAGCGTGAGCGTGTTGCCGACTGTCGTCGTCAGCGACGCAATGGTGTGCGTGCCGCCGGTGAGCTGCACATTGACGCCGTTTTCGAGGTCGATGAACACCAGGTCGGTGGTGCCGGGCAGCAGATCGGTCGTCCAGTTCGCGGCGTCCGTCCACAGCAGTGTGCCGGCGCCGCCGTCCCAGCAGACGCCGCCGCAGATCGCGCCGGCATAGCTGAGCACGTGGCGGTTGCCGACCGTCAGCGTGCTGTAGCCGGAAGGCAGCGTGACGCTGGCGAAGCTGCCGCTCAGTGTGTTGGCGCTGACGATGTCGGTCTGCAGCGCTGCCGGCTGGTAGCCGGCCAGCTGGGTGACCGCCAGCGTGCCGCCCAGCGTGGCCGCGCCACTGACGATCAGCGCGTCCGTGCCGGCGCTGCCGCGCTCGATCTGCAGTGTGCCGTCGGCTCCCTGCACGTACTGCCCGGTGATGCGCAGCGTGCCGACGGTGTCCGCGCCGCCCGGCGCGACGACGCCTCGATTGAGCAGACCGGTGCTGCCGACGATCAGCGTGCCGTGGCCGGCGATGGTGCCGGTGCTGGTCAGTGCGCTGCCGCTGGTACTGAAGCTGGTGCCGGACAGCAGTTGCAGCACACCCGGGTTGTTCGTGAAACCGTCGGCCATGACAGCGCCCTGCGCCACGGTGAAGCTGCCGGTGTTGACGAAGCGGATCGGGCTCCAGAAATTGAAGGTGCCGTTGCCCTGCTTCACCAGCGTGCCGGCATTGACGAAGCTGCCGGCGCTGCCGCTCTGGTACCAGGCGCCGCCATTGGTGTTGCTGGCGGTATCGATGTAAAGCGTCGCGCCGGCGGCATTGGTGAAGGTGGCGTTACCGCCGAGATAGAAATAGCCGCCCGGCTTGTAGAGGCTGCTGTTGCCGGAGGCGTTGGTATGCACCATGGAGCGGCCGTTGAGACCGAACGAGTTGCCGCCGGAGAGCTGCAGCACGCCGCTCACGGTCAGCGTGCCACTGCCGCTGACATCGCCACCGGTCCATTCGTAGCGACCCGTCAGCGCGTTGTCGCCGCTGCCGGCGAGATAGCCGCCGCTCTGCCGCACGGTGATGCCGAGGTCAAGGCCGTCGGCCAGCATCAGCGTTCCGCCACTGATCATCAGCGGACCGCTGCCAGAGAAGGTCGCTGCCGCGGCCGCGTTGGCCGTTACCGTGGTTCCCGGGGCGGCGACGATTTCAAGGCTGCCGTTGGCGCCGATGACGTGCTGGCCTGCGAGCAGATGAGCCGGCGCGGTCGTGCTGATCACACCAAGCGTGACGCGCCCCTGTTCGATCTGCAGCGTACCGTTCTGCGTCAGCGCGGCCAGGCCGAAGCTGCCGAAGTCGAGGCGACCGCTGCCCGACTTGATCAGCGTGCCGGTATTCACGAAGCTTCCGGCGCTGCCGGAGTCGTGGTCGATGTACATGACGCTGCTGCTGCCGGCCACGTCCAGCCGCAGTACGCCGCTGTTACGGAACACGGCGCCGTTCTCGAGATTGAAGCCGCTGGCTGACGTGTTGGCGATGCGGCTGTCGCCGCTCACATTGACGTGGTCGAGCAGCGTGCCGTCGCGCAGATAGACCGTCGTGTTGCCGGTCTGCAGGAAGCGGCCGCGTTGCGTCAGCGTGCCGCCGCCGTTGATCGTGCCACCGGTCCAGCTCAGGTCGCCGGTCACCTCGGCGGCGTTGGCGCTGCCGATGGACAGCGTGCCGCTGCTCAGTTCGACGTCGGCGGCGACCGTCGTGCCATGACCCAGCACCAGCGTGCCGCCGCCGACGGCCAGAACGCCATTGCCATTGACGGCGAAGCCGCTGGCGGTGGTCGTGCTCCCGGCGCGCACCAGCACGCGTGCGCCGTCGGCGATGGCCATGCTGCCGCCGAGCGCGATCGACGTGCCACCGAACTCCACCGTGCCGGCGTTCACCGCGAAGCTGCCGCTCTGGTTGAAGGCGAGGGAGCCGTAACTGCCGAAGTCGACGCGACCGTCGCCGCTCTTGACCAGGGTGCCGGCGTTCTCGAAGCGACCGCCGCTGCCCGCGTCGTGGTCGATGTACATGATGCTGCCGGCACCGGCGGTATCCAGCGTGAGCACGCCGGTATTGCGGAATACGGCACCGTTCTCGACGTTGAAACCGCTGCTCGACGCGTTGGCAATGCGGCTGTCGCCGGCGGTGTTCGTGTGCAGCATCTGCAGGCCGTCGCGCAGATAGACCGTGGTGTTGCCGCTCTGGATGAATGCGCCATTCAGTGTCAGCGTACCCGCGGTGGCCAGATCGGCCGCCCGCACGGTGCCGCTGTTCCAGATGAAGTCGTCGTTCATCGTTGCCGAGCCGGTCAGTGACAGCGTGCCGGATGCCTGCGTATAGGCCACGTCGATGCGCGCGCCATCGGCCAGCGTCAACGTACCGGACTCGTGCAGCAACTGACCGTCACCGGAGAAACGTGCCGTGGCGCTGATCGTGCTGGTGTGCGAACCGGTGAGCTGCAGCGCGGTACCGTCCGCCAGAGCGGTGTTGCCGGACAGCAGATGGCCGCTGCCGCCCTGGACGATGATGCTGCCCTGCTGGAGGTTGAGCTGACCGGCCTGTTGCAGGCGGGTCGGGTTGTAGATGTAGAGGGCGCCGCTGCCGGTCTTGTTCAGCGTGCCCTGGTTGTGCAAGGTCCCGCCTGCGCCGCTGCTGTAATAGGTGCCGAAGTTGCCGCCGCTGGTATCCACCGTCAGCACGGCGCCTGCGGCATTGCGCAGTTCGCTGGTTCCGCTGAGGTAGAAATAGCCGCCCGTCTTGGCGATGCGGCTGTTGCCGCTGGCATTGGTGTGTACCAGCGTCGTGTCGTTCAGTCCGAAGGAGTTGCTGCCGCCGCCCACGTTCAGTACGCCACTCAGCGTGAAGGTGCCGCCGCCGCCGATGTTGCCGCCGGTCCAGTCAAAATCGCCGCTTGCTGCGGTCGAGCCGGCAACGTTCAGGGTGCCGCCGCTGAGCGCAACGTCGGAGCTCAGGCTGCTCAGGTTCAGGTTCAAGGTACCCGACACCACCTCGATCCGCGTCTGTCCCTGGTCGGCGTTCAGATTGGCGGTGTGGCCAGCCACTCGCAGCAGCGACGAAGGCAGCGCAAGTGCCGCGTTGTAGTTGACCGTGCCGCCGCGGATGTCGATCGCGTCGAACGCCAGCCCGGCGCCGGCGAAGGTGCTGGTGCCGTTGTTCTGCACGAAGCTTGCGATGTGACCGGCAGTGTTCGCGACGAACTGGCTGCTGCTGTTCAGCGTGATCAGATCAAGGTCGAGCGGCCCCTGTGCAGTGAGCCGGCTGCTGCCGTTGAGCGTCAGGCTGCCGGTGACGCGGGTGAGGCCGGCGACGGTGAGGGTGCCGCCGCTCATCGTCAGGTTCTCTTCCGACAGCAGCGAGCCGACGGACCAGTCGCCGCTCGATATCGTGATCGTCGGCGTCACGCCGACGCGGTCCGCGATGACGGTCTGTGTCGGGTCGTTGGGCGCCACGCCGAGTGACCAGTTGGTACCGGTGGCCCAGTCGCCACTTGCATTGCTGATCCACTCGTTGATGCCGGTCAGTGCCGAACCGACACCCAGCAGGAAATTGCCGTTGCCGTAGTAGCTGCCATAGCCGAAGCCGGCCGGCACGTCGAGCGATGCGAACTGCGAACTGCCGACGCGCGAGCCGAAACGCAGCACGCGGAACGCCTCAGTGCTGCCCGGGGTGAATCCATTCACGTGCGTGGCCTGCAGCGTACCTCCGAAGGTGAGGCCGCCCGAGACATCTACGGCACCGTACTCGCTGCCGCGCGTGCGCCCGCCAATGTCGATACGCAGCGTGCTGTCCTGCGTCAGCACCAGATTGCCGCTCAGGTTCAGCACGCCGCCCTCGGCGAATATCGTTCCGGTATTGGTCAGCGTGCGTCCGCTGGCGTCGAAGGTGCCGGCGCCGCGCAGCAGGCCCGTGCTGATGAAGCTGTCGCCCGCGTGGAAGCGACCGCCGGCCAGGCGCAGCGTGCCCGTGTTGGTCCACACGTCCGTGCTGGCCCAGCTGTTCAGCGAAATTTCCTTGCCGGCGGTGTTCGCGGAAATGGTGCCGGCGTTGGAGCCGTTGTTGCCGAAATAGATGTGGCCGCCGTTGGAGCCGGCGACGGTGACACCGGCGCCGATGGACAGCGAGTAGGAGCCGGAGCCATAGCCGAGGTAGTTCGCTGCGCGCACGGCGTTGTGCGACCCGCCGAAGAGGATGGAGCCGTTGCCACCGATGGACCAGGCACCCGAGGTGCCGCGCAGGAAGGTCGAGTTGCCGCTGGAGGCGAGAGTGACTTCGGCGTTGTCCAGCGTGAGTGCGCCGACGATGTTCAGGTCGCCGTTGTTGGCGATGGTCATGCGGCCGCTGTCGGCGACGCCGGCGACATTGGCGAGGGTGACGTTGGCAAGCGCCGCGCCGTTGCTGCCGCCGAAGGACGAACCGGAGAAGCCGGCGTAGCCGGTGTTGAGCGCGCCGCCGTCGGCGTTGTTGATGCGCACGACGCCACCGGAAATGGTGCCGCCGGAGGCGAGGGCGCCGGTCGCGCCGTTGAGCAGCAGAGTCGAGTTGGCGTTGTTGAGCGTGCCGACGAGGTTGAGCGCGCCGCGGTCGGCGTCGGCCGGGCGGACGAGGGTGTTGAAGGAGGCAGTATTGAAGGAGCCGCCGAGGAAGAGGATGCCGGAATCGAGCCTGAGGGTGCCGGAGCTGGACCAGGTGTCTGCGGTGGTGAGGATGCCGCCGTTGGCACGCAGGGTGCCGGAGTTGTTCCAGGTATCGGTGGTGGCCCAGCTCTGGACGAGGATTTCCTTGCCGGCGGTGTTCGCGGAAATGGTGCCGGCGTTGGAGCCGTTGTTGCCGAAATAGATGTGGCCGCCGTTGGAGCCGGCGACGGTGACGCCGGCGCCGATGGACAGCGAGTAGGAGCCGGAGCCATAGCCGAGGTAGTTCGCTGCGCGCACGGCGTTGTGTGACCCGCCGAAGAGGATGGAGCCGTTGCCACCGATGGACCATGCGCCCGAGGTGCCGCGCAGGAAGGTCGAGTTGCCGCTGGAGGCGAGAGTGACTTCGGCGTTGTCCAGCGTGAGTGCGCCGACGATGTTCAGGTCGCCGTTGTTGGCGATCAGTACCTTGCCGGCATCCGCAGCGCTGCCCAGTCGCGACAGCGTGACATTCGACAGCGTGCCGCCGGTCGCCCTCAGTTGCGATCCCAGCATCAGCTGCAGCGCACTCAGCGTGCCGCCGCTCATCGCGCTGCCGCTGCCGGCGGTGATCAGGCGGCCACCGGCAATGGTGCCGCCGCTCAGTGTCAGGGCGCCGGTTTCCAGCTGGGTGCCGATGTTCAGCGTGCCGCCCGACATGGTCAGGCGGCCGTTGATGACCGAGTCGTCGACCAGCGTCAGCGTGCTGCCGCTGATGACGATGTTCTCGTTCGAATAAAGACTGTTGACGACGAAGTTGCTGGCCGGCGAGGTGTTGCGCACGGTGACGGTCAGGTCGCCTGCCTGATCGATCACCACGTCGTTCTGTGCGCCCGGAATGAAGCCGCCAGCCCAGTTCGACGCGACGTCCCAGAAGCCGGAGGACTGCGCTATCCAGGTGCTGGCGATGCTGCCGGTGGCGAAGCTGATGGCGTTCGAGAAACTGGTGGCGGTGAGGCCCAGTGTGCCGCTGTCCACAGTGTCGAACGTGCCGCTGAGGCAGCCGTCGGCACCGCAGGACAGCACGGTGTAGCGATCCTGCGCGCCGAAGCTCAGGCCGTTGGCCGGTGCGAGGCGCAGGTCGCCGTCGAGTGCGGCGTTGCCGCTGACGACCAGGTGGTCCTGCTCGGCCGCGAGCGTGCCCAGCACGTCGGCCTCGATGACGCCGCTGGCGGTCTGGGCGTAGTGGCCGGTGAGGGTCAGCGTGCCGGCTGCGCCGTTGCCGCCCGGGCGCAGCGTGCCGGCGTTGGTCAGCGTGGCGCCGCCGAGATTGATCGTGCCGCTGCCCTGGACGACGCCGTCGTTCTGCAGCGCGCCGGCGATCAGCGTGGCACCGTTGAACACATCCAGCGTGCCGGCATTGACCGGGAAGGCGCTGGCGGTGAGCACGCCTTCCTCGACCCGCAGCGTGCCGCTGTTGGTCAGCGGCATCGCCAGCGTCACGGCCGCGGTGCCGGTCTTGCGCAGCAGGCCGGCGTTGTCGATGCGCCCGCTGCCACTGAAGGTGAAGCCGGTACCGCCAGCGATCTCGAACTCGCCGGACGCGAGTACGGACACGCGGCCGCCGTCCTGGATCTGCAGAGCGCTGGTAGCCGAGGTCGTCCGCGCGGTGCCGGCGATTTCCAGCGTTCGTGTCAGCGTCTTGGCGCTGGTGGTCAGGAAGCGACTGCTGCCATTCAGGCGCGTGACGCCGCCGCCGCCCATGCTGCCGCTGCTCCAGTCGAATCCGGTGTTCACGCTCAGTGTGCCGACACCATTGATCGATCCGGAGGTGAAGCTCAGCAGACCCGACCCGTTGATCGCGCTGTTGCCGCTGGTGCTCAGCGTCGCGCCGGACAGCTCGAACAGACCACTGCCGATGCTCGCCGATTCGCCGCTGTTCAGTGTCAGCAGGCCGGAGTCCGCCCGCACGCGTGCGCTGCCGGTGGACGAGAACACGGCGCCGGCGATGCTGCTGCCCGCCGTATTGCCGTAGATCGACAGCACGCCGCTGCCTGCGGTGAAATTGCCGCGCAGGTCGAGGTAGCGGATGTAGGCGACGCCGCTGCCGGCGGACTTCGATACGGTGCCGAGGGCGACGATGCCGCCGCTGCCGCCATTGCTGGTCGAGCGCTGTATCAGCACGTCGTCGCCGAGATTGAGCGTGTGGCCGGCGGCGATTTCGAGGGTTCGGTTGAGTGTGCGCGTCGCGTTGCCGCTCAGGCTGGCCGAGGTGGCCAGGCGCGTCGTGCCGCTGCCGGCCATGGTGCCGCCGGTCCAGTCGAAACCCGACGCGATGGTCAGCGTACCGGCACCGTCCAGCGTGCCCGCCACCTGGCGGAAGGTGCCACTGCCAACGATGGATGCGTTGCCTGCGGTGGACAGCGTGGCGCCGTGCAACTCGAGGCTGCCGGCGGAAACGGTGGCCACCTGACCGTTGGTCAGCGTGAACAGGCCCGAGTCGAGGCGCAGCGAACCGCTGCCGCTGGTCGAGAATGACGCGTTGCCGAGGCTGGTGCCCTGCGTGTTGCCGGTCAGCGACAGGATGCCGCTGCTGGCCGACAGATTGCCGCTGATGTCGAGGTAGTGCACATACGCGGTGCCGGTGCCGGCGGACTTCGTGAACAGGCCCAGCGCAACGATGCCGCCGCTGCCACCGTTGCTGGCCGAGCGCTGCAGCGTGACGCCGTCGCCGACGGCCAGCGTGCGGCCGGCCGCAATCTCCAGCGTGCGGTTGAGGATTCGTGTGCCGCTGCCGGACAGCGTCACGTCGCGCAGCAGGCGGGTGGTGCCGCTGCCGCTCATCGATCCGCCCCCAGTCCAGTCGAAGGCCGACGCGATCGACAGCACCGCGCTGCCGGCCAGCGTTCCGCCACCTGACAGCAGCAGGCGGCCGTCACCGGTGAAGGCGCTGTCGGTATCGACGCTCACCATGCCCGAATCGAGATGCAGCTGTCCTTCGCCATTGAGGTCGAAGCTGCCGGCCAGGCGGTTGCCGACATTGCCGTCGGCGCGTAGGGTCAGTTCGGTACCGGCGCCGAGCACGATATCGCCGTCGGCATCGGCGCTGAACAGTGCGCTGCCGCCGTTGCCCGACGCCAGATAGATGAGGCCGTTGCTGGCGGAAGTGCCCAGCGACCCGCCAGCGGCGACGTGCAGATGACCGCCATTGTTCAACTGCAGGTAATAGCCGCTGGTGTTGCCGAAGACCAGACTGCCGGTGACGTCGAGCCGGCGGCCGAGGTACTTGTAGGCACTGGTGTTGTCTATCGTGCCGTTGCCGCCGACGGTGGTCGTGCCGCTGCCGGTCATCGTGCCGCCAGCCCAGGTGAAGGCGCCACCGATGTCTACGTTGCCGCTGCCGCCGAGCGTGCCGCCTTCCATGCGGAAGGCGGAATCGATGGTCAGTGCGTGATTGGCGTTGAACGTGGCGCCGCCGCTGAGGCGCAGCCGGCCACTGCCGTCGAAGCGGGTTGTGGCACCGGTGCCGATCACGCCGGAATCGAGGTGCAGATCGCCGCTGCCGCCCAGTTCGAAGCTGCCGGCGATGCGGTTGCCGCTGTTGCCGTCACTGCGCAGCGTCATGTCGAAGCCGCTTGCCGCATCGAGGCGCGCGCCGTCGTCCGCGCTGAAGGTGGCGGTGCCGCCGCTGCCCGCCGCCATGTAGATCAGGCCGCTGGCAGCCGTGGTGAACAGGCGCCCGGTGGCCCCGAGGTGCAGCGTGCCGCCGTTGTTGATCTGCAGGTAGTAACCGCTGCTGTTGCCGAATTCCAGATTGCCGGCGATGACCAGGCGACGCGACAGATATTTGTAGGCCGAGGTGTTGTCGATGACCGCCGTGCCACTGACAGTGGTGGTGCCGCTGCCCGCCAGCGTGCCACCGGCCCAGGTCATCGGACCGCTGATCAGCAGATTGCCGCTTCCGCCCAGCGTGCCGCCCTCGAAGCGGAACTGCGTCGAAATGGTCGACGCGTGATCGATGCTCAAGGTCGTGCCACCGCTGATGCGCAGCAGGCCGGTGCCGCCGAAGCTGCTGGTGGCGGAGGTCGTGAATACGCCGGAATCGATGTGCAGCGCGCCGTCGCCATCGAGCACGAACTGCCCGCCCAGCGTGTTGCCGGCGTTGCCGTCGCTGCGCAGCGTGAGCGTGGTGCCGGTGCCGACCGTGATCGCGGAACCGGCGGCGGCAGAGAACGCCGCGTTGCCGCCGCTGCCTGCCTGCATGTAGATGAGGCCGCTGCTGCTGGTCGACAGCCGTCCGCCGGCCGCCAGATGCAGTGAGCCGCCGTTCTCGATGCGCAGGTCGTAGCCGGTCGAATTGCCAAAGGTGAGATTGCCGGACACTTCGATCCTGCGGCTTACGTACTTGTAGGCCGAGGTGTTGTCGATGACGGCGTCGCCGGTCAGGCGGGTGGTGCCGCTGCCGCCGAAGCGGCCGCCGCGCCAGTCGAAATCGCTGGCGATAATCAGCGTGCCGCTGCCGTTGATCGCCCCGCCGCCGCTCATGCGCAGCAGGCCGTCACCGCCGAAGGTCGCGTTGCCGTCGACATTGAAGGCGCCGCTGTCCAGGTGCAGCACGCCGGCGCCGTCGAGATCGAAGGAGCCTGACAGCTGGTTGCCACTGCTGCTGTCGCTGCGCAGCGTCAGCAGGGTGCCGTCAGCGACGTCGATGCGACCGCCGGCATCGGCGCTCAACGTAGCCGTGCCGCCGGTGCCGGCCTGCATGTAGATGAAGCCGTTCGTCGTGCCGGTGGCGAGCGTGCCGGTCGAACCGATGTGCAGACGCCCGCCGTTGCCGATGCGCAGGTCATAGCCGGTCGGGTTGTCCAGCGTCAGCCTGCCGTCGATGCGCAACGTGCGCTGCAGGTAGCGGTAGGCGCTGCTGTTATCGATCAGGCCATTGCTGCTCAGCACCGTGCTGCCGCTGCCGTCCATGCTGCCGCCACGCCAGTCGAACAGCGTACCGACCGTGAGTAGGTGGCTGCCGCCGATCACGCCGGAGTTCGCCAGACGCAGCGAGCCACTGCCGCTGATGGTCGTATCGGCACCGGTGTTTATCCGACCGGCCGCCAGCAGCAGCACGCCGTTGCCGGTGGTGGTGAAGCTGCCGGCGATGAGGTTGCCGGCGGCGCCGTCGGAAGACAGGTTGAACGTGCTGCCGTCGCCCAGACTCAGGCTGGCGCCGCTTTCCGCACTGAATGTGGCGGTGCCGGCCGACGCGGTCAGGCGCAGGAAGCCGTTGGCGCTGGCGGTACCGACGCTGCCGCCGGCACTGATGTTCAGTCGCCCGCCATCGCGCACGTACAGGTCGTAACCGGCGCTGTTCGCGAATTCGAGCTGGCCGGTCACGTCGAGCCGGCGATCGAGGTAGCGGTAGGCGGCGCTGTTGTCGATCAGGCCGCTGCCGGTCAGCGTCGTGGTGGCGCCGCTCAGCATCTGACCGCCTTGCCACAGCAGGTCGCCCAGCGTCAGCGCGGAATTGCCGCCGAGGTTGGCGGCCAGCGTCAGGCGTCCGCTGATCGACGATGCGGCGCCATTGAAGGTGAGCGTGCCCGATGACGCGCTGTAGTCGCCGTCGATGTGCGTGCCGTCGGCCGCGTTGAAGGTAACGCCGCCAGTGACAGTGCCCGCTTCGATTTCGATGCCGGCGCCCGAGTTGTAGCTGCTGCCGCGCAGGTCCACGGTCGAACTGCTGCCGGCGCGGATCAGGATGCCGCCGCCTGCCGCCTGCAGCACCGGCAGGATGATGTCGGCGCGCTGGTCGCCGACGGCGCTGCCATTGCTGTAGCCGGTCTGCATCGTGATGCTGCCGTCGCCCTGGGTGACGATGCGCAGGCCTGCGCCATGCCAGCCGCCGGTGACCAGGTCGATGCCGGCACTGGCGCCGCCTTCTCCCGCGCCGAGGTTGCGCGTTTCGATCAGCAGACTGCTGCCTTCGGCCAGCGTGAGCTGGCCCGCCGTTTCGCCGGCGGCATTGCCGCTGCCGGTGTAGCTGAACTGCGAGGTGCCCACCGTCACCGAACGTTGAGCGCGCAGGATGATGTCGGTGGTCTTGCTCTGTTCCTCGATTTCGCTTTCGTAGATTACCGTCGGGCCCAGCGCCTCGGCGGTGAGGGTGCCTGGCGCGCCGCCGTTGAAGGTCAGGCTGCCATCGTTCGATCCGTCGCCGCTGCCACCCTGGATCACCATCGCCAGCGGGTCGAGCAGCAGCACGCCGTTGCGGCCGCGTGCCGCCGAGGTGTCGGTGCGCCCGCGATAGAGCAGGGCGACCTTGCCCGACACCTCGACCTGGCCGCCATTGCCGCCGCGCTCGCCGCCGCGCGCCCAGATGTTGCCGTGGAAGGCGGTGGCCTGGTCGGCCCACACGACCACCTTGCCGCCATCGCCCTCGAACAGCGCGTCGGCCAGCAGGCGGGCGCCGCTGCCTATCCAGCTCACCTGGGCATTGCGTACCTGCGGATTGGCGCCCTGCCAGTCGCCGCCAACCAGCACCGAGCCGCCGCCGGTGTCGCCGGAGGCGTCCAGCGTGGCCGTGCCACCGACCAGCACGGTGTCGGCGGTGACTTCGATGTGGCCGCCCTTGCCGGCGGCTTCGCTCGTCGTCGCGACGGGCGCCGGGCCGGACCCGGTCGCGGGCAGTTCGATGTCCTCGGCCGTGCTTGCCGGGGCCGGTGCAGGAGCGGCAGCAACTGGCAGCGTGCCTGTGGCGCGCAGCGTGCCGTCGACGCTCGCCTTCTGCGTGGCCGCGATGTCGATGCGGCCGCCCTGGGTGCCGCTGGCCTCGACCAGGGCGCCGGCCTCGATCTTCACCTCCGGTGCGGCGATATCGATGTCGCCGCCAGCACCGTCGGCGGTCTTTGCTGTCGTTTCCGACTGTGCGGTCAGCGTGACCGACTTCGACCCGCGCAGCACGATGCGGCCGTCGGCGGTGCGGTGCGCACCGGTGGCGCTGATCTTGCCGGCCTGCGTCAGCGCCGCACCGAACATGCCGACGTTGCCGCCACGGGCGATCAGCTGACCGAGGTTGATCGCCTCGCCGCCCGCCTCGACCCGCACCCGCAGTGCGGGCTGATGCGGGTCGGCGATTTCTACGCTCTTGCCGGCGGCGAGCACGATGTCGCCGTTGTCGGCAGTGATCAGGCCGGTGTTCTCGATGTCGGTGGCGATCAGCAGCAACGGGCCGCCGGTGGTCTTCAGCGTGCCTTCGTTGCGCAGCTTGCCGGCCGCGCCTTCGGCGTTGAACTTCAGGCGCCCGGCGGTGAAGTCCTCGTTGCTGATGTTCAGCGTTGAGGCGACCAGCCCTGCGGTGTCGACCTTGGCGCCGGCGCCGAACAGCACGCCGTTCGGGTTGATCAGGAACACGCGCCCGTTGGCGATCAGGTTGCCCAGTATCTGCGACGGATCCTGCCCGACCACGCGGTTGAGTACGGTGGCGGTCGAGTGCGGCTGGATGAAGCGGGTGGTTTCACCCGGCTGGATGGAGAACTGCTTCCAGTTGATGATGGCGCGGTCGCTGGCCGTGATGTTCAGCGTGCTGCCCTGGGCCTGGATGCCGACCTGGCCCTGCACGATCTGGTGCCCGGTCGGATTGGCGATGACCAGGCCGGGCAGCGCTGCCGCCATGGCCGCAACCAGTCGGCGCAGCGCGCGACCGCCACTGTTCTTGCCGCGCGCACAGGTCTCTTCCGGTACCGGCACATAGCTGCGGTGTTCGTCGGAGAAAACCAGTCTGTAGCGACCCTTGTTCATTTCGGCCTCAAGTTCTTCTGAAACGGGCCGTGAACAGGATGCGCGTGTGTTCGCGACGCAAGGTCCGGTGCCCGTGCTGCTGCTGCTTTGTGTCGCGCAGGCAGACGTTGCATGCGCGAGTTTTCGCGATTCGGGGTGTTTCGCCGGAACCGGCCGCACGCCACCGGGAGGTGGCTTTCAGGCGGTCAGAAGTTCAGGCTGAACGTTGCGTGCACGCGGTGGCTTCCGGAGTCGTATCTTCCTGCTCCGTCAATAAGTTGAGCGTAGTCGATCCGCCCAGATAGCCACGTGGAAAAGTTGACGCGCAGCCCCACGCCCGCCGAAAAAACTGCCTGACTTGCGTCTTCTCCGGCCAGCGGCCGCACGCGATAGAGGTGGGCGGTGTCGGCGAACAGCACGCCGCGCATGACCCAGGTGTCGTGCACCCAGGCCGGCGTATCGAGATCGGCACTGACACGCCAGCCGCGGTCGTCGGCGAGCACGCGCTCGCGCAGACCGCGCACCGAATCGGCGCCGCCGATACCGAACTGTTCGCCCGAAACCAGCTCGTCGTTCGTGTATTGCGCCTGTGCCTGCAGACGCACGCGCCAGTCCCGGGACAGCAGCTGCAGCCAGGAGGCGCCGGCCCGGATCACCGCGAAGCGCGCGTTGGCGCCGCCGCGCGAGGCGGCGAAATCGCTGTCGCGGCCATGTTCGCCACCGGGCAGGTTGCGCGCATAGCTGACGTTCAGGCCCGCTTCGCGCAGATCGTTGCGCCAGTTTCCGCTCCACGACAGGCTGACCGGATGGGTGATCACCCGCGGCACCAGACTGCCCGGCACATTCTCCAGGACGAAGCTGCTGTCGAAATCGCGCCAGTCGGCCGCCAGGCTGACGCGCTGCGTCAGCTCCCCATCGCGTGGCAGGTGCCAGTTGTAGCGGGCGGAAAAGATGCGGCCGGCGCCGGACACGCTGGCCGTTGAATTCAGCACCTGCACCTGGCCCGAATTCACGCTCGAGTAACCGGCGACCAGATCGATCGAATTGCCGCTGCTATACAGCGGAATGCGGTAGCCAAGGCCGAAGATGGTGACTTCGGACGGCTTCTCTATCGAAGTCGTGTACTGGAAGGTCGCCACATGGTCGCGGTTGAACAGGTTGGCGTGCTGCAGCCCGATGGCGACGCGGTGGGTGCCGGTCGATGGCGTGCCGCTGTTGTCCACGGTGACGAAGCGGCGCAGCGGCTTGTCGTCGGCCACGGAAATCGTCGCCGCGATCTCGCCCGGCTTGCGGCCGGACTTGAAGGTCACATCGGTCTGCTTCGACGAATTCTCGTTGGCCAGCGACAACTGGCGCGCCACGTCGGTCGTGTTCGGCATGCGGCCGTCGGCCAGAGCGGGCAGGCTGGCGCGGATGTTCTGTTCGTCGTGGTGTTTGGCGCCCTGCAGCGTGATTTCGGTCAGCTTGGGTTCCAGAACTTCCAGCACGACGGTGCCGCCACTCAGTTCCTGTTCCGGAATGCTGACCTGGGCTGCGCCGAAGCCGCGCTGGTGGTAGGCGGCCTGCAGTGCGGCGCGCGCCGCTTCGAGCTGTCCGAAGCCGACTTCGGCGCCGGTATAGGGCGACAGCATGGCGTCGATTTCCCCCGGCCGGAAAACCGTTCCGCCGGCCAGCGAGTAGGCGCGCACCTCGAAGCGGGGGCCGTCGGCACTCTCCTCGGCGCGCGCGTCGGCGAACGACAACTGGACTGCACAGATGCACAGCAGCAGGGAAAGTCTGGGCGACACCGAGGACCCCGTCGATCTTCAAGTTCTTGTATTCGACGGAGTTTAGTGTGTTTGTATGTCTTTAGCAGTAGGCCGAACAGTCTAAGGCCTGATCCAGTTTGCCCAGCAGCTCGGCGTCCGCGAGGGCCAGCCGGTCCCGCGCTTCGCGGGCAGCCTCGGTCGAGCCGCTGCGCGCCAGCGCCAGTGCCTGATGGAAGAGCACGTCCGGGTGGTCCGGCGACAGCATGCGGGCGCGCTGCAGCGCCTCGTTTGCCTCGACCGGCCGCTGGTCGCGCAGCAGCGCAACGCCGGCCTGATGCCAGGCATCGGCGTTGTCGGGTTCAGCGCGTGTCCATTCCAGCGCCAGATCGGCGGCGGACTGCCAGCGCGACAGCGCGCCGAGCCGCGCCACCCGCAGGAACCAGGGCTGCTCCGCGTCCGGCCGCTCCCACAGTGCCAGCCCGGATATCGGCGCGATGTCGGATTCGGGCTGCTTGCGCAGCCGGTGGATCAGGTCGGCCGGCATCGCGAAGTAGCCACCCGAGTGGCCGGAGGCGAGGAAGGTGGTGATGCCGATCAGGCGACCGTCGGCGTCGAACAGTCCGCCGCCACTGCCACCGAGCGCGAAACCGCTGGACGTTTCGAACACCGCACTGCCGTCGTGCGGATGCAGCGTTGCCACCCGCCCCGGTGCGAAGAAGGCTTCTATCCCTCCCGAGTAGCCGTAGTAGAACGACTTCTCGCCGGGTCTGACCGACGCCGCGTCGCGCAGCGCGACGGTGCGCAGCGGCATCGGCGAGGTGCGCAGCAGGCAGAGGTCGTTCGCCATGTCGATCTTCTGGCCGAACACCGGAAACACCAGCGCGCCCTTGGCAACCTCGACGCGCACGCCCTGACGCGTGACGTGACAGTTGGTGACGACCTCGTTCTCCGCCACCACGACCCCCGAACCGAAGAAACCCTTGCCGGCCCCGTTGGCAACGCGCACCTGCACCACGCTGATCGACAGGCCGGTATAGAAGGCGGATCCGAATTCGCTGGCCGAACCACCGGCGTGGGCGTTCAGGGCCAGCAGACAGCAGGACGAGGCGAGCAGGCGGCGCATGGCGGCTCCATCGACGAGGTTGTGTGAACAGCCGTCTTGGGAGCGTGCTACCGGTGCGAAAGTTCAGCTGCCGCCGACGGCCTCACCGGTCATGAAGAAGGCGCCGCCGGCGACGTGGTGCAGCGTGCGCAGCGTGTCGTCGTCGAAATGCCAGCGCCCGTTGCGGAACACGCGGCTGTCCGCGCGCGCTGCCACGACCTCGCCGATGAACAGGTCGTAGCGGTCCTGGTTGTGGGCTTCCGGTACGACCTTGCATTCGAGCCAAGCGACGCAGCCGCCGACCAGCGGCGCGGCGATCTGCGTCGCCGCGAAGGTGGGCAGATCCAGCGCCGCGAACTTGTCCGCCTCGCGGCCGCTGTCGCTGCCGGCCGCGACCGTGGCGTCGAGCAGCGCGCGCGGCGGAACATTGATCGCGAACTCGCCCGATGCGCTGATCAGCTCGCGCGTGAAGGTCGATTTGTCGATCACGACGACGATCTTGGGCGGTTCGAAATCGAGCGGCATGCACCACGCCGCCGCCATCACGTTGCGGCGCGCGCCGGCCGCGCTACTCACCAGCACGGTGGGGCCGTGGTTGAGCAGCCGGTAAGCCTGCGGGAGGGGGACGTCCTGGATGGGCATGGAGCAGGGGAGTGCTATTGCGCTCCCCGGAGGGATCAGGCGCGGCGGCGGGCCGCAGCAAGCAGCGCGAGCAGGCCGAGGCCGCCCATCATCGAAGCCCAGGTCGAGGGCTCGGGGACGGCCGCAGCGAAAGTGCGGAAGGCGTAGTCGAAGTTGGGGAAGCCAGCATAGCCCGAGGTCGCGAACGTCTGTCCGTTCGGGTAGGGGTTCAGCGTGCTGCCCGCCAGACCCAATGCGGACGGGCCGGAGAAGACCAGGTAGTAGGTGTCCCCCGGCGTAACTGTCACGGGCGTCCAGAACACGTCCACCCAGCCCTGACCAAGACCGAGTGCCGAGCCGCCGGCCAGCAGGCTGCCGCCTTGGTTGGGCAGCTTGCTCCACAGTTCGATGGTCACGTTCGCCGACTCCTCCGGGCTGGCGAGGAGGAGGTAGATCCCGGCGCCGGACACGTTCTCCGCCATCTGCTTGAAGGACTGCGCCAGTCCGCTCTGACCGAAGGTTGCGATCAGGTTGTTGCGCTCGGACGACTCCTGGTCGGTCACGTTGGGGATCACGGCGAGTGCCGGCAGGGCCGTGGCAAACAGCGTTGCGGCGAAGAGGCTGCGCATCGATTTCATCGGGACACTCCCTGCTCGAAGGTTGTCGTCACCCGTCACGGGCCGGATTGGCAGACGGATTCAAAAATGTCAAAAACTGTTAGCAAGCTGTGTGCCTGCATCGCTGCATTGGCACGGTTCGAGGCGCAGCGAGCCTTGCAGCCGTTCCAGCCCCGGGGCGGGCCGACGTGGATGTAAAAAAAACCGACGCCGCGCCGGGCGCCGCCGTCGGTTTGTCCCGATCTCAGCGGCTCCAGCTGTCCTTCAATGTGACGGCCCGGTTGAACACCGGGCGGCCTTCGACTGAATCGATGCGGTCGGCGACGAAGTAACCGTGGCGCTCGAACTGGAACTTGTCGTCGGCCGCGGCGGCAGTCAGGCCGGGTTCGACGAAGGCCTGTACCGATTTCACCGAATCCGGATTCATCACGGTCAGGAAGTCGCGGCCGCCGGCGTCCGGGTGCGCTTCGGTGAACAGCCGGTCGTACAGCCGCACTTCGGCCGACAGGCCTTCGCTAACGCTCACCCAGGTGATGACGCCCTTCACCTTGACGCTGTCGGCGCCCGGCGTGCCGCTCTTGGTGTCCGGCACGAGGGTCGCGAGCACTGCGGTGATGCGGCCGTCGGCGTCCTTCTCGCAACCGGTGCATTCGATCACGTAGCCGTACTTCAACCGCGCCTTGTTGCCCGGGAACAGGCGGTGGTAGCCCTTGGGCGCCTCCTCCATGAAGTCTTCACGCTCGATCCACACTTCGCGTGTCAGGTTGAAGCTGCGCGTGCCGCGCTCCGGGTGGTGCGGATGCACCGGCGCGGAGCAGGGCTCGACCTCCTTGCCGGCGAACAGTGCGTCCCAGTTGGTGAGCTTGAGCTTGAGCGGGTCGAGTACCGCCATCGCACGGGCGGCGCGGCCGTCGAGGTCGTCACGCAGCGCGCCTTCCAGCGTCGAATAGTCGATCCACGAATCGGCCTTGGACACGCCGATGCGCTCGGCGAACAGCTGCAGCGCCTCCGGCGTGTAGCCACGGCGGCGCAGGCCGACGATGGTGGGCATGCGCGGGTCGTCCCAGCCGCTGACATGTTTTTCGGTCACCAGCTGCATCAGCTTGCGCTTGCTGGTGACGACATAGGTCAGGTTGAGCCGTGCGAATTCGTACTGCTTGGGCAGCGGGTGAGCCAGCAGACCGCCTTCGGCCAGACGTTCCAGCACCCAGTCGTAGAACGGCCGCTGATCTTCGAACTCCAGCGTGCAGATCGAGTGGGTGATGCCCTCGACTGCGTCTTCCAGCGGGTGGGCGTAGGTGTACATCGGGTAGATGCACCACTTGTCGCCGGTGTTGTGGTGGTGCGCGTGCTTGATCCGGTAGATGGCCGGGTCGCGCATATTGATGTTGGGGCTGGCCATGTCGATTTTCGCGCGCAGCACCATGGCGCCGTCCGGGTGCTTACCGTCGCGCATCTCGCGAAACAGCGCCAGCGATTCGTCGGCCGGACGATTGCGCCACGGTGAATCCTTGCCCGGCTCGGTCAGTGTGCCTCGGTTGGCGCGCATCTCGTCCGGCGTCTGCTGGTCGATGTAGGCGTGGCCGGCGGTGATCAGATATTCCGCCGCGCGGTACATGAAGTCGAAGTAGTCGCTGGCGAAGTAGAGCTGCGAAGCGCCGAAGGCGTCCCAGCCGAAGCCCAGCCACTGCACCGCGTCCTTGATCGATTCGACGTACTCGACGCTTTCCTTTTCCGGATTGGTGTCGTCGAAGCGCATGTGGCAGACGCCGCCGTAATCGCGCGCCAAGCCGAAATTCAGGCAGATGGACTTGGCGTGGCCGACGTGCAGATAGCCGTTCGGCTCCGGCGGGAAGCGCGTGCGGATCTTCGCCGGGTCCGGCTCGCCGGAGGCATGATGGGCGGCGTCGCCCGGGCTGCGTGCCCAGCGGCGGCTGGCGTAGGTGCCATTGGCCAGATCCTTCTCGATGACGGCACGCAGGAAATTGGAAGCCGGTGCGGGAGCGTTGCGTTCGGACATGGTGGGCAGCAGAGAAATCTGAGGATGAGTGTCGTTGCCAGAGCAGGAGCGGCAGCCTGCAGGATGTCCGCTCCATGCTTGGGCCAGACCGCGGTCTGGCGAAAGAACACAATTCTAGCTGCTTGCTGGCGAAATTCAGGCTTGACAGCTTTTCGCGGCTTGCCTATGGTCGAGCCCATGCTCTCGCACCAGACCCAACTGCTGTTCCTCTCCTCGACGCTGCTCGCGTCGGGTCTGCTGCTGCGCCCCGCGCGCACATAAAACTCCCCCTCCTGTCGTGCAGTGCCTGCCTCCGGTCGATGGACCGGGAGGTGAATTCCGTTTTCCCGGAGCGTTCCCATCATGTTCGAGCTGTTTCAAACCTTCCCGATGCTGCGACTGCGCAGCGGTTGTCAGGCCAGGAAACCCGTGGCCGCCTGACAGCCCTGCATTCCGGCCACGCATCCTTCCCATTTGCCGGAGCACATCATGTTGAAGCAGCCGAATACGAAGTACCGTCCCGTCACCCCGATCGCGCTCGCCGATCGACAGTGGCCGTCGAAAACCATTACCCGCGCGCCGATCTGGATGTCGACCGATCTGCGCGACGGCAACCAGGCGCTGTTCGAGCCGATGAACGGCGAGCGCAAGATGCGCATGTTCAAGATGCTGGTCGACATCGGTTTCAAGCAGATCGAAGTCGCCTTCCCGTCGGCGTCCGACACCGACTTCAGCTTCGTGCGCACGCTGATCGAAGGCGGCCACATCCCGGACGACGTGACCATCGAGGTGCTCACCCAGGCGCGGCCGCACCTGATCGAACGCACCATCGAATCCTTGCGCGGCGCGAAGCGCGCCATCGTGCATGTTTACAACGCAACCTCGCCCACCTTCCGCCGCGTCGTGTTCGACATGAGCCGCGACGAAGTGAAGCAGCTCGCGGTCGACAGCACCCTGCTCATCAAGCGCCTGACCGACGCGCAGCCGGAAACCGAGTGGACCTTCCAGTACAGCCCGGAAACGTTCACCGCGACCGAACTCGACTTCGCCAAGGAGGTGTGCGACGCCGTGGTCGAGGCCTGGGGCGGCACGCCTGAGCGGCCGGTCATCCTGAACCTGCCGGCGACGGTGGAGGTGGCCACGCCCAATCACTACGCCGACCAGATCGAGTGGATGCACCGCAATCTTGCCAAGCGCGAGTCGGTCATCCTCAGCGTGCATCCGCACAACGACCGCGGCACCGCGGTGGCGGCGGCCGAACTGGCGGTGATGGCCGGTGCCGACCGGGTCGAAGGCTGCCTGTTCGGCCACGGTGAGCGCACCGGCAACGTCGATCTGGTGACGCTTGCGCTCAACCTCTACACGCAGGGCGTGGATCCGGGCCTCGATTTCTCGCGCATCAACGATATCGCGCGGACGGTCGAACAGTGCACGCAGATTCCAGTGCATGCACGCCACCCCTACGCCGGCGACCTCGTATTCACCGCCTTCTCCGGTTCGCACCAGGACGCGATCCGCAAGGGCCTCGCCGCGCAGCAGCCGGACGCCATTTGGGAAGTGCCCTATCTGCCGGTCGATCCGGCCGACGTCGGTCGCACCTACGATTCGATCATTCGCGTGAACAGCCAGTCGGGCAAGGGCGGCGTGGCCTTCCTGCTCGAAAGCGAATACGGCGTCACCTTGCCGCGTCGCCTGCAGGTCGAGTTCAGCACCGCGGTGCAGCAGCTCACCGACACCAGCGGACAGGAAGTGCGCGCTGCCGACATCTGGAAGCTGTTCGCGCAGCAGTACTTCGAGCCAGCGGTTCCGTTCGAGTATGTCACCCATCATCTGCGCGAGATCGGCGACGAGCAGGGCATCGAACTGATGGTTAAGGTCGAGGGCGTCGAACGTACGCTGTCGGGCCGCGGCAATGGCCCGATCGCTGCCGTGATCGATGCGCTCAAGGTGCCCGCCCGCCTGCACGACTACGAGGAGCGCGCGATCGGCCACGGCGCTGACGCGGCGGCGGTGGCTTTCGCCGAATTCGTCATCGACGGGCTTCCGGGCAGCACTTTCGGCGCCGGCATGCACCGGAACATCGTGACGGCGTCGGTGCTGGCCATCCTGAGCGGGCTCAACCGGGCCTGCGCCAAGCTCGATCCGGCGGCGCGCCGCGACTTCCTCGCCTCGACCATGCCGCCGGCGCTGGCCTGAGCGCAGGTCTCAGTCACCGCTGCCGCAGATTCTGGGCCGCCAGCTCTCCCGCCAGTGGCCGGCGAGCAGGCGGGCGATGACTGCACCGAAGCAGAGACCACTGCCGCCACAGGCCAGCACGGCGACATCCGGCAGGCCGGCCAGACTGCCGGCGCCGATGCCGCCGAGCAGGCCGGCCAGCGGCGGCAGATAGGCCAGCATCACGGCGCGTAGCGGCGCGTCGTCGTCGATGCCAAGTGCGACCAGGTCGCCCGGGCGCAGCGAAGCGGCCTGCGCAGAGGGCAGTTCGAGCTGATGCAGCGTGTTCGGCGCGCTGCCACAGACGGTTTGCGAGCGGCAGCCGCTGCAGGCCGTTGCGCTCTCGACGCCGACGGTGACGCGGGTGCCGTCGACCTGCACCACCCGGGTATCCCTGACCGTCATATCTCTTCCCTCCCGGCGGCTGTCTCGCAATCCTCGTGCCAGCCGCCGCTTACCGATCCGCTTGCCGCCGTCGACGCCGGTCCGGTGAGCTTTCGCTGCATTTCATCGCTGACGGGGTGCGGGGGCCGTCCTGTGCTGTTTGCGACAAGTCCGACAAGCGCTGTCGCAGCACCGTTTTGTGACGCCTTGCACCAAAGCGGACACGCCCGCCGGCCGATCGCCCTTCCCCTTTCCAAGTACCTGCCCGCAAACGGCTTTCCTGCGCGCTGTTACGCGGGCGTCCTGCGATTGACCGCTTTGTGACACTGGGTACGCGCCTTGCTTGATGCTGCAAGGCGTGGAGAAGCGCATGCGGATTTCCGCCGTGGCCGGCAGTACTGCCGACCGATCCCCGACAATAAGAAAAGGACGCAGGGGCCACTGAATGAAAGGGCGTACCGGCACGACCGGAATCGCCTCGGGAAGCAATCGGGGGCTGTCATGACTGCGAACGGCATCGAAACGAATGCGCGCGCGAATGTTGAACTGGTGACCGTGTACGAGCTGAGCAAGATACTCAGCTCGTCGCTGGACGTAACGAAGACCCTGCGCGAAGCACTGAACGTGCTGTCGCACTACCTCGACTTCAGACGCATGATGATTGCGCTGGTCGAGGACGGCGGCGAGGCGCTTAGCCTTGCTGCGGCAGTCGGCCTGTCGGTCAAGGAATGGTCGAGCGGGCGCTACCGGTCGGGCGAAGGCATCATCGGCCGCGTGTTCGCCTCCGGCTCGCCGGTCGTGGTGCCGGACATTTCGGTCGAGCCGCTGTTCCTGAACCGCACTGGCGCGCTCGACGACGCCGGTGACGAAACCATCGCCTTCATCGGCGTGCCGATACGTGCAGGTGCCGACATGCTGGGCGTGCTGTGTGCCGACCGCGTGGTATCGCGCCGCGGCGGCTTCGGAAGCGACGTGCGCGTGCTGTCGATGGCGGCCAATCTGATGGGGCAGTCGGTGGCCCTGCAGCGCGTGGTGACCGACGAGCACGAACGTCTGCTGCACCAGGCCAAGCAGGCGCGGCGCGAGGCGCCGCGCGGCCGCTTCAAGCTGGACAACGTGGTTGGCACCTCGCCGCGCATGCAGCAGGTGTTCGCCGAGGCGCACCAGGTTGCGCCGTCGCGGTCGACCGTGCTGCTGCGCGGCGAAAGCGGCACCGGCAAGGAAGTGATTGCCCGCGCCATTCACGAACTGTCCACCCGCAAGTCCGGCCCCTTCATCAAGCTCAATTGCGCGGCGCTGTCCGAGTCGCTGCTCGAATCGGAACTGTTCGGTCACGAGAAGGGCTCCTTCACCGGTGCCACCGGCGAACGCAAGGGGCGTTTCGAACTGGCCGACGGCGGCACGCTCTTCCTTGACGAGATCGGCGACATTTCGCCGGCTTTCCAGACCAAGCTGCTGCGCGTGCTGCAGGAGCGCGAGTTCGAGCGCGTCGGCGGCAGCAAGCCGATCAAGGTCGATGTGAGGCTGATCTGCGCGACCAACCGCAACCTCGAAAAAATGGTGGCGGCCGGCACCTTCCGCGCCGACCTGTACTTCCGCATCAATGTGGTGAGCATCTTCCTGCCGGCGCTGCGCGAGCGGCGCGAGGACATTCCGGCACTGACGCAGCACTTCCTGGAGCGCTTCAACCGCGAGAACGACCGCAACATGAAGCTGACCCAGGGCGGGCAGGCGGTGATGATGCACTGTTACTGGCCGGGCAATGTGCGCGAGCTGGAGAACTGCATCGAGCGCACCGCGACGATGGCGCATCACGACGCGATCGAGGCGTCGGACTTCCCCTGTTCGGTCAATCGCTGCCTGACGCAGGTGCTGCATTTCGTGAAGAAGGACGACGCGGTGTCGCCGGTGGCCAACGAGTCCACCGACAGCGATGCCGAGTCCTGTAGTCCGCCGGGCGACGCGGCGCCGGTGTCCCGCCCGGCGCCGTCCGATGACAAGCCGGACGGCGAACGCGACCGTCTCGTGTGGGCGATGGAACAGTGTGGCTGGGTGCAGGCCAAGGCCGCCCGCCTGCTCAATATCACGCCGCGGCAGATGGGCTATGCGCTGAAGAAGTACGACATCGAGGTGCGGCGCTTCTGACGGGGCAGCGAGGCGTACGCCCCGCTGCCCGATCACCACTCGTTGCGCATGCCCCAAGGGTGGGAGCCGGGCACCAATTCAGCGGTGATGCCCTTCTTCGCGATGTCCTCCAGCGTGCGGTAGAAGGTCGCCTCGTGCATCAGTGTGCCGCCCTTCGAATAGAGCGCCACGTACTTCGACGGCATGTCGACCTCGACCGTGAAGTTGCCGCCGGCGTCCTGCACGCTGCGCGCGTTGCCGTTCCAGTCGATGAAGTATCCGGTTTCCGACGTCATGACCGCTGCTCCCTTCACGCCAGCGCCGGATCTTCCAGCACCGCGGTGGCGCTGACGGTCACGTTGTTCTTCGTCGCATCGGTGTAGGGGCACACCTTGAGCGCGCGCTCCACCAGCGAATCGGCGGTCGGCTGGTCGATGCCATGCAGGACGGCGGTAAAGCGGATGGCCATGCGGTAGGCCTCCTCGAAGTTCTTGAACAGCGACACCTCGGCTTCGACCATGCAGCCCTTCACCGGCAGTCGGTCGGCGCGGACGATGTGGCGTACCGAATTCTCGAAACAGGCGGCATAGGCGGCGGCGAACAGCTGTTCCGGATTGACGCCCTGCTTCTTGCCGCCCATTTCCGCCGGTGCGGCGAGGTCCAGCTTCAGCAGGCCGTCTTCGCTCTGCACGCGGCCATTGCGGCCACCCTGGCTGAAGATGCGGGTTTTGTAGATGAGGTCCATGACAGCTCCCGGTGTGGATGGTCGGTATCGTCAGCTCGAACAGCTGACGGTCAGTCCGTCAGCCCAGTCGGGCGGCGGCGCGGTGTAGTGCGCGTACTGCGGACGTTCGTCGAAGGGGCGGCGCAGGCAGTCGAGCAGCGCCCGCACCTCGCCGAAATCGCCGTCGCGGGCGTGCCGGATCGCCGACTCGGCCATCCAGTTGCGCAGCACGTAGCACGGGTTGGTGGCGAGCATGGCGGGCTGGCGCAGCGCATCGACGCTGCCTTCGCCGGCCAGCCGTGCGCGCCAGCCGAGCAGCCAGGCGTCGCAGGCTTCGCGATCGACGAACAGGTCGCGCAGCGGCGCGTCGCGCGCTGCGCGATCCTCGCGCCCAACGCTGCCGGGCAGGCGACTCAGGGCACGGAAGAAGAGGGTGTAATCGACGCGCTGCAGTTGCAGCAGACCGAGCGTTGCACCGATGAAGTCGTCGTCACCTCGCTGCGCGGTGGCGAAGCCGAGGCGTTGCCTCATCAGGGCGCCGAAGCGCGCGTCGAAGGCCGGCTGGAAGTGGTCATCGACCAGCGCACGCGTTCGGTCCGGATGGCCGATCAGCGGACCGAAGGCATCGGCCAGCACATAGAGGTTCCACTGTGCGATGCGCGGCTGGGTGCGGAAGGCGTAGCGCCCCCAGGTGTCGGAGTGATTGCAGATGCGACCGGCATCGAAGGTGTCCATGAAGGCGAACGGCCCGTAGTCCAGCGTCAGCCCCAGCGCCGACATGTTGTCGGTGTTCATCACGCCGTGCATGAAGCCGATCGCCTGCCAGTGCGCGACCAGCTCGCCGGTGCGCTGCGCGATGTCGGCCAGCAGCGCGGCACAAGGCTGCGACGTATCGCGCAGCTGCGGCCGGAAGTGATCGATCACGTGGTCGGCCAGCGTGCGCAGCGAGGCGACGTCGTCTTCCGCCGTGAAGTGCTCGAAGCTGCCGAAGCGCACGAAGCTCGGCGCAACGCGGGTGACGACGGCGGCGGTTTCCGTCTGCTCGCGCTGTACCGGCAGCGGCGATCCGATCACGCACAGTGCGCGGGTGGTCGGCACGCCGAGCGCGGCCATCGCTTCCGAACAGAGGAATTCGCGGATCGACGAGCGCAGCACTGCGCGGCCATCGGAAAAGCGCGAGTAGGGCGTCGGGCCGGCGCCCTTCAGCTGCAGTTCCAGCCGGCCGTGCGGTGTATCGACGTCGCCGAGCAGATGGGCGCGGCCGTCGCCCAGACGACCCGACCAGCTGCCGAACTGGTGGCCACCGTAGACCGCGGCCAGCGGCTCCGCGCCATCGGGCAGGCGGTTGCCGGAGAACAGTTCGACGAATTCGGGGCGCATCGTCTCGGCCGGATCGAGTCCGATCAACGCCGCAACGTCCGCGCTGGCGGCAACCAGATGCGGCGACGGCAGCGGTGCCGGCGCCAGCCGCGTGTGAAAGGCGTCCGGCAGGCGGGCATAGCGGCTGCCCAGGCGCAGCGATTCGAGCGCGGACAGCGGAGGTCGGGACAGGGGCGCGTTCATGAGTGCATTCCGCAATGATCACGACGCGCAGCAAGAATCGGGCAAGCGACGGACGGATGACGGCGCGGTGCGGCAGTGGCCCCTGGCATGCCGGGTCGCGGTGTCGGTCGATTGCATGCGGCGCTGTTGCAACTGCGACAAACGCGACGCGCCTGTCGTGCCGACGCCAGCAACAGCCGACGTGCGGCGGTGTCGTCGGTGGTGGCGCGATGCTTGCTGACCCCGTGCATCTGATGTTCGAAGGAGTGATCCCATGCTCGATACCCTCATCGTCGGTGCCGGACTGTGCGGCCTCGAGATCACCCGCCGGCTCGAAGCGGCCGGACGCAGCGTGCTGCTGGTCGAGGCACGGCCGCGCGCCGGCGGGCGCGTGGATACGGTCCCCGCAACAGCGGGGGCGGCTGCCCTCGATCTCGGCCCCGGCTGGTACTGGCCGCAGTCGCAGCCGCGCATGGTCAGGCTGATCGCGGATCTGGGGCTGGAAACCTTTCCGCAGCATGACGAGGGCGTCGTGCTGCATCTGCAGCAGCCGGATGGCAATCCGGAAGCGCTCGGCAGCGCGGCGATACACAATGGCGCGCGGCGGCTGGTCGGAGGCATGGCGGCGCTGACCGGTGCCTTGCTGCGCCGGCTGTCGCACGACCGTCTGCGCACCGGCTGCACCGTCCGCCGGCTGGTCGCACGCAGCGACCGCGTCGAGGTGCACTGCACCGGGGGTGGTGAGTCCTTCGTCATCGCGGCGCGCAGCGTCGTGCTCGCGCTGCCGCCGCGGCTGGCGGCGGAACAGATCGTGTTCGAGCCGGCGCTCGACGCGCCGCTGCGTCAGGCGATGCAGGACCAGCCGACCTGGATGGCGGCGCAGGCCAAGGCCTTCGTGCGTTGTGATCGCGCGCACTGGCGCAGCGACGGACTTTCCGGCAACGCCTTCGTGTCGCATCCGCAGGCGGTACTCGGCGAGGTGTTCGATGCCTGCGACGGCACCGGAGAGGCGGCTGCGCTGGGCGGCTTTGTCGCACTGTCGCCGGCCCTGCGCGCGGCCAGCGCACCGGCGCTCGAACTGATGGTGCGCAGTCAGTTCGCGCAGCTGTTCGGCCCGGCGGTGGAAGCGGGCGACCTGCATCTGCGCGACTGGGCCCGCGAGCCGATGACATGCAGCGCGCTCGACCTGGCCGAGCCCGGCGGGCATCCGGAGGACGACGTGCCGCTGCTTGCCGCACCGCACTGGTCAGGCCGCCTGCACCTGGCCGGCAGCGAGACGGCCACGCGCGGCGCTGGCTATCTCGAGGGCGCTCTGGATGCCGCGGCGCGCGTCGCCGCCCGCCTCGTCGGGGTACCGCTCGCCTTGCCGCCGTCGCCGGCCAACGACGGCAGCGTTGCCGAGTTCGTCGACTGGGTGGGCGCGCTGCGCAATCAGGCCGGCGAGCTGTACCGGCAGAGCGTGGTGCGCGCACTGAGCGCACAGCGCAGTATCGACATGACGCACGCCGTGCTGTGTGCGGTTGTCGACCACGTGTATGCCGAGGCGCTGCGCCGGCTCGAGACGCTGGACTTCGACCTGAGTGAGGTCGCCATCGAGCGCGGCCGCTGTGCGCTGACGCCGTCGCTGCTGGCGCCCTTCTCCGGCTTCAGCGACGGGCTGGTGGGCGAGGCGCTGCAGCACAACCGTACGTCCTGTGCGCTTTCCAACTTTCCGGACGAACACGCGCCGTCGCCCGACTACGTCGCGCGCATCCGCCACGACCTCGCGCTCGCCTGGCGCGCATTCGCCCAGTCGCTGAACCAGATGCTGGTCGACCGCATGCCGGTGCGTGGCTGACGCCGCTTTGTGTGCTTTGTCGCAAGCGTAGGTTTCCGACCACCGGACGAATCCTGTCCGGATCGCGCCAAGTCAATGAATCGAATGACGAAATCACTTTGGCACGGAAATGGCTATCCCTCGTCTGCCAGCCCACATCGCGCGTCAGCAGAACAAGGAGTAGGTCATGGAAAGTGCAGCAGCGAGCTATGTCAGCCTGGCTGACCTGAAGTCCAGCCACAACGTGCTGGCCACCCCGGCGGAAGCGCCGGCTCACGTCGGCTGTGGCACCTCCGGCGGCGAAGGCAAGGCCAGCTGCGGAACGTCCGCCGGGCCCGACGACATGCCGGCCCACGTGTGGGAGAAGGTGAAGAACCACCCCTGTTATTCGGAAGAGGCGCATCACCACTACGCCCGCATGCACGTCGCGGTGGCGCCGGCCTGCAACATCCAGTGCAACTACTGCAACCGCAAGTACGACTGTTCGAACGAGTCGCGCCCGGGCGTCGTGTCGCAGAAGCTGACGCCGGAACAGGCGGTCAAGAAAGTGGTCGCGGTGGCCAGCGAAATTCCGCAGATGACGGTGCTCGGCGTGGCCGGTCCCGGCGACTCGCTGGCCAACCCGAAGAAGACCTTCGACACCTTCCGCATGCTCCAGGAGCAGGCGCCGGACATCAAGCTCTGTCTGTCGACCAACGGTCTGGCGCTGCCCGATCTGGTCGACGAGATCTGCAAGTACAACATCGACCACGTGACCATCACGATCAACATGGTCGATCCGGAGATCGGCGCCAAGATCTACCCGTGGATCTTCTGGGATCACAAGCGCATCACCGGCGTCGAGGCCTCGCGCATCCTGCACGAGCAGCAGATGAAGGGGCTGGAGATGCTGACTGCCCGCGGCGTGCTCACCAAGATCAACTCGGTGCTCATCCCGGGCATCAATGACGCACACATGATCGAGGTGAACAAGGCGGTCAAGGCGCGCGGCGCCTTCCTGCACAACATCATGCCGCTCATTTCCGAAGCCGAGCACGGCACCGTGTTCGGCCTGACCGGCCAGCGTGGCCCCACGGCGCAGGAGCTGAAGGCGGTGCAGGACGCCTGCATGGGTGGCGCCAACCTGATGCGCCACTGCCGCCAGTGCCGCGCCGACGCGGTCGGCCTGCTGGGCGAGGACCGCAGCGAGGAATTCACGCTCGACAAGATCGAAGAGATGGAAGTGGTCTATGACCTCGACCGCCGCCGTACCTACCAGGAGCGCGTCGAAGCCGAGCGTCAGGCGCAGCATGCAGCCAAGGTCGAAGCGCTGGCCGCGACCGAAGGCAACGAGGCGGCGAAGGACATCAAGGTGCTGGTCGCCGTCGCCACGACGGGTGGCGGCCGGGTGAACCAGCACTTCGGTCATGCCGACGAGTTCCAGATCTTCGAGGTGTCGGCGGGCGAAGCGCTGTTCGTCGGTCACCGTCGGGTCGACCTGTACTGCCAGGGCGGCTACGGCGAGGACGAACAGCTGCCCTCCATCGTCAATGCGATCAACGACTGCCACGCCGTGCTGGTTTCGAAGATCGGCGCCTGCCCGCGCGACGAACTGAAGGGCGCGGGCATCGAGCCGGTCGACGCCTATGCCGACGAGTTCATCGAGAAGGCCGCGCTGTCGTGGTTCGCCGACTACACCGGCCGGGTTGCACGCGGCGAGATCGCGCACGCCGAGCGCGGCGACGCATCGATCCGCCAGGGCGCCTTCACCGCAGCCGCCTGACGTTTCCGGATGGACCGCGGCGAGTGCCGCGGTCCGAACGAAAGGAGAGAACCATGTCTTTGAAGATCATTGCCAACCTCTGTACGGGCTGTTCGGCCTGTGAGCCGGAATGCCCGAACGAGGCGATCAGCGAGCTCAAGAACCTGTTTGTCATCGATCCCGACAAATGCACCGAATGCGAAGGCGATTACGACACCCCGCAGTGCGTCGCGGTGTGCCCGATCGACGACTGCATCCTCCCACTCCAGACCCAGGCTGCCTGAGGACAACATGACCCAACTGACCCTGACGCCGGCTGCGGCGAAATTCATCCAGCGCATGGTGCGCTTTTCCGGCGAACCGGAAGGTGCCGGCTTTCGCCTGCTGGTCAGCGCCGGCGGCTGCTCCGGCCTGAACTCCGAGTTCACGGTCGTGGCGGCACCACTGAGCGGCGACTCGGTGGTCGAGGCCTCCGGTGTGCGGCTGTTCCTGCCGGCCGAGTCGCGCCTGCTGCTCGAAGGCGTGACCGTCGATTTCGCCGACACGCCGACCAAGAGCGGGCTCACCTTCATCAACCCGAACCAGGCACCGTGCGCATGCAGCAGCAGCGCACCGGCCGGCGCACCGGGCGTGCAGCAGCACGCACACGGTCACGGCCACGGCCACGCGATGCCCGGCGTCGCGACGGTCGGCCTCGACAGCATCCGTCGCGGTTGAGGAGGCGGTCATGCAGGCGATCGATGCCCACGACGATCTGGCCGATCCCGGCCTCGCCGTGCTCGGTCGCGGGCTGCCGCCCGAGGCCGAAGCGCTGATCGCGCGCGCCGGCCTGATCCGCAACCGCGTTGCCGAGGCGCAGGCCTTGCTCGACGAGGCGCACGCACTCGCGCCTTCGCACCCGGCGACGCTGATCGCGCTCTATCGCTTCCACTTCTATGGCAACCGGCTGCGCGCGGCGCGCGACGTCGGCGAGCGCGCCATCGCCTGTGCGGCGGCGGCGCTCGGTCTGCCGGCGGACTGGCGGCGAGTCGAGGCCGACGCGCGCTTTCGCGCGCTGGAGCCGATGCCGCGCTTCTGGCTGTTCTCGCTCAAGGGCTACGCCTATCTGAGCGCGCGTCTGGGCGAACTCGACGTCGGTCGCGCCGCGCTGGCCAGGCTGGCGGTGATGGATCCGGAGGACAAGGTCGGTCACCGGGTGATAGGCGACGTGCTTGCGCGCATGGGACGCGATGACCTCGGTTACGAGGACTGCCCGGACATCGCGACAGCGCTTGGAGCCGCGCCATGATGAGCACGCTGCCGCAGGCCTCGTACGATCCGTCGGACGATATTCCGCCGCTGGCCTGGAGCGGCGACGATCTCGACTGTTCGCTCTGCGACGCCGAACTGCTCGGTGCCCGCTGCGAGCGCGGGCGCGCCTGCGTGCAGGACCGCTACGCCAAGCGCATCGACCGCTTCTTCCGCTGGAATCCCGACCTCAGCAATACCTTCCTGCATCACCCCTATTTTGAAGTGCGCGCCATCGCCTGCCGCCGTGCCGACGTGTTCCGCCTGCAGTCGCTGATCGACGACGAGGACGAGACGGTGCGCCTGTCGGTGGCGGTGCGCCTGCCGCTGGCGCAGGTGGTGAAGCTGCGCGACGACCCGCATCGCGAAGTGCGCATCCGCGTCGCCATGCGGCTCGAAGGGCGAGAACTGCTCGCCATGGCCGGCGACGAGGACTACTACGTGCGCAAGCTGGTGGCGCAGCGCCTGCCGGCAGCGCTGCTGCCGCGCATGCTCGACGACAGCGATCCCGAGGTCAGGCTGGAGGCGGTGCGACGGCTGGACATGCCGGCGCTGCTGCGCATGTGCGACGACCCGGAGATATCGATACGCAAGGAGGTGGCGCAGCGGCTGCCGACGGCCCAGCTCTACCGCATGGCGCACGACCCCGCCTGGGAGGTGCGCTGGCTGGTGGCCGGCCGCGCCGGCCGTGCGCTTGCGCTGCAGATGTCGGCCGGCGACGAGGAAGCGGATGTGCGCGCCGAAGCGTGCGCGCGCCTGAACGAACTGGATCGGGAACAAGGAGATCGACATGGGTGACATCAGTCGCGACAGCGATACCGTCGAACTGACCGCGCCGCCGGTATTCAAGTACGGCGAGCGCGTGGTGAGCCGCTACACGATACGCAACGACGGCACCTATTGCGGCAAGGACATCGGCGAGGTGCTGGCGAAGAAGGGCGACGTCGGCTTCGTCACGTCGATCGGCACCTTCCTGCAGCAGTACTACATCTACGCCGTCGAATTCCTCGGCACCGGCCACCGGGTCGGCATGCGCGGGCGCGAACTGGTGTCGCTCGACAACCTGCCGCCGCACGTGGTCGAGGTGCTGGGCGAGCGCGTCCATCAACTGGCAGCCATCAAGGTGGGAGGCGACGGTGTTTGAATTGCGCGAACCGAAGTTCCGCTGGGGTCAGCGCGTCGCCGCGACGATAGACCTGTTCAACGATGGCTCCCATCCCGAGGTGCCGCTGGACGCACTGCTGGTGGCAGAGGGGGCGGCCGGCGAGGTGGTGCAGATCGGCCACCACGAAGAAGCCAACATTCCGATCTACATGGTCGAATTCGCCGACGGTCCGAGCGGCGTCGATGGCGCGCCGCGCCCCTGCGTGATCGGCGTGCTGGAAGAGGAGATCGCGCCGGTCTGACCGGTGCGCGCGCGATGAACGTCCATGCCCTGAGCCCGCTCCGCAACGCGCCGGCGCCCGTCGGCAGCGTGGTCGTCGCCGAGACCGAACTGCTGCGCCGGCGCGTGCTGCGCGCGCTGGCGGCACGCGAGCGCTATCGCTACGTGCATCCGGCACTGCACGACACCGACGACGGCTGGATCATCACCAGCCCCTGTTGCTCGCGCAATGTCGACCCCGAGGGCGGAACGATAGATATCGCGCGCATCCGCCACGAGGACGCGAGCTGGGTGCTCTATGCCTGCGACCATCTGCTCGGTGGCTGGGTGCAGCACTCGCGCTCGAACAGCCTGGACCGCCTGCTCGACCTCATCGTGCACGACCCGCACCGGGTGTTCTGGCCATGATCTACCTCGACCACAACGCGACCACACCGCCGCTGCCCGAGGTGATCGAGGCGGTGACCGACTGCCTGCGCGATGGCTGGGGCAATCCCTCGTCCAAACACGGCTTTGGCCAGCGCGCGAAGTCGGCGCTGACAGCCGCGCGCGCCGAGGTGGCGGCGCTGGCCGGCGCGCAGCCGGTCGAGGTGGTGTTCACCAGCGGCGCCACCGAGGCGAACAACCAGGTGCTCGCTGGCGCGCTGTCGCGCCCCGGTGTGCCGCCGCGGGTGCTGCTGTCGGCGGTCGAGCATGCCGGCTTCCTGAAGGCGGCGCAACGCATGCGCGACTTCGGTGTCGAGGTCGAACTGCTGCCGGTGGATGGGCGCGGTGTGCTGCGTCTCGACGCACTGCACGCCGCGCTCGAACGCCCGGCCGCGCTGCTGTCGGTGATGGCGGCGAACAACGAGACCGGCGTGCTGCAGCCGGTGGTCGAGGTGGCCGCCGCCGCGCGCGCGGCCGCCGTGCCGCTGCATGTGGATGCCACCCAGCAGGCCGGCCGGCTACCGCTGGATTTCGCCGGCTGGGGCGTGGACCTGATGTCGATGTCCGCCCACAAGTTCGGCGGACCCAAGGGCTGCGGCGCGCTCGTCGTTCGCAAGGGACTGAGCTGGCCGGCGCTGCTGCCGGGCCAGCAGGAGCGCGGCCGCCGCGGCGGCACCGAGAACATGCCGGGCATCGCCGGCTTTGCCGTCGCGGCGCGTCAGGCGCGCGCGACGATGCAGGCCGAAACGCTGCGCCTGGGCGCGCTGCGCGACGCGCTCGAAGACGCGCTGCGCGAAACGCTGACCGGCCTGACGGTGTTCGGCGAAGGCGCGCCGCGCCTGCCCAACACGCTTTTCATCGCCGTTGCGGGCCAGTCGGCCGACCGTCTGCTGGGCCGGCTGGAGCGCGAAGGCATCCTCGCCGCATCGGGGGCAGCCTGTTCGTCCGGCGGCAGCGAGCCGTCGCACGTGCTGGCCGCGATGGGCGTGTCGCCGGCGCTCGCACGCGAGGCGATCCGCCTGTCGCTGGGTCGCGATACCGACGGCGAACACCTCGCCCGCGTCGTCCATGTACTGCGCAGTCTGCAATCCGAAACGGCCGCCGCGGCGGCCTGAAGTCGACACGTCACCACGAGGAAGTCCGCCATGAAAGTCATGATCCGCAAGAGCAGCAAGGGCGAACTGTCGCTCTACGTGCCGAAGAAGGACCTGGAAGAACCCATCGTGCAGATGGAGCGCCCGGACATGTGGGGCGGCCAGATCACGCTCGCCAACGGGTGGACGCTGGACCTGCCCGAGATGGCCGCCGACACCCGGCTGCCGATCACGGTGGAGGCCCGCCTGACCGGCGGACGCGAGTGACGTGGCGCTGAGTGCAGATCAGTTGGGCGAGATCGCCCGCATCGCGCTGGCGGCACCGACGCTGGGCGAGGCCATTGCCGGCGTGCGCCTCGCTCTGCCCGGCGTCCGCGCCTCGGCGGTCGACGCATTCGACATGCGCGGCGAGAAGCCCGCGCTGCGCATCGGCGACCGCGATCTTTTCCTGATGCACAGCGACGGACATTGCTGGTCGGTTACGCCCGACCCGCTGGCAGCGCACGGCATCGTGCTGACCCAGCACACCTGAACCGGGAGATGAACATGGACAGCGACTGGATACCGCTTTCACTCGCCGACGTCGGCGAACGCGAAGCTCAGCTGGTGGAGCAGGTGATGCGTTCCGGCCGGCTGTCGGGCGGCCCGATGGTGGAAGCTTTCGAGTCGGTGTTCGCCGACCTGCACGGGCGCCGCTACGCGGTGGCCGTGTCGAGCGGCATGGCAGGTGCCTGGATGGCGCTGCGCGCGCTCGGCATCGGCCCGGGCGACGAAGTGATCGCCAGCGCCTACAGCTGGCACCACATCGCGCACGCCATCGTGCATGCGGGTGCCACGCCGGTGCTGGCCGACATCGACTACTGGTCCGGTGCGGTGGCGCCGGAATCGGTGCTGACGCGCATCACGCCGAACACGCGCGCCATCATCGGCAACAACTGCAACGGCCATCCGGCCGCGTGGAAGCCGCTGCGCGACATTGCCGACGCGCATGGGCTTGCGCTGATCGAGGATTCGACCGAAGCGATCGGCTCGCGCTACCTCGGCGAACTGGTCGGCACCTTCGGCGACCTGTCCATCTTCGACTTCTCGCAACCGTTGGCGCTGAACTGCGGCGAGGGCGGCATGGTGCTGACCGACGACGCACGTCTGGCCAGCGAACTGCGCTACCTGCGTGCGCACGGGCTGAGCGATCGCAACTCGGTGTCGGTCGGCAGCCGCGTGCCCTTCTCGGCCAACATGAGTGACGTCACCGCGGCCATCGGCATCGCCCAGGCTGAGCGCATCGACGAGATCCACGCGCGGCGCAAGCAGGTCGAGGTCTGGTACCACGAACAGATGCAGACCTTCGAGGGCATCAAGCCGCCCTATCTGGCGCAGGACGTCGATGAGGTGCACTGGATGCTCTACGTCGTGCATCTGGGCAAGCGCTTCACCGCCAGCGCGCGCGCGCAGCTGATCGAGGATCTCGACACCGAAGCGATCGAGGCGGCCGCTTACAGCCGGCCGCTGCACCAGCAGTTCCATTACCAGAGCTACGGCTACAAGCGCGGCCAGCTCGCCAACACCGACCGCATCGCCGACCGCTCGCTGGCCTTGCCCTTCCACGGCTTCATCGAGCAGGACGAAGTGCGCTTCGTGGTGAAGACGCTGAAGGACGCGGCCACCAACGTCGGCGCCGGTGCCGCCATCTACTGAACCGCGTTACGAGGACGAGTCATGACATCCCCCCTGACCCAATTGCCCGCCGAGATCGAAGCAGGGCTGCGCGCCGGCCGCGTCGTACCCTATCTGGGCCCCGGCATGCTGTCGCTGGTGCCGCAGTACGCGGTGCCCGGCACGCCGGAGGCGCTGGTCGCGCTGCTCACCGCCAAGGTGACCGTGCCGCACAAGATACGCAGCCGGCTGACCCAGGCCGCGCAGTTCATCGAGAACTTCAAGCACCGCAAGACGGTGGTCGATCTGATGAACAACGCCTTCGCCGCAGCCCCCTCGGCCTCGCCGCTGCATGCCTGGCTGGCGAGTCTGAATCTGCCGCTCATCGTCGACACCTGGTACGACGAGGCGATGTCGACCGCGCTGCACGAAGCCGGCGTCAAGTGGGGCGAAGTGCAGGGGCTGTCGCAGTCCGAACATTTCGGCAACTGGACCGGCTGGTATGACCGCGACGGCAATCCGCTGCCCGATCGCGCGCCCGACTGGGCGACGCTGCTGTACAAGCCGATCGGCTCGACCAGCCCGGCGGGCAACTACCTCGTGTCGGATTCGGACTATGTCGAAGTACTGACCGAGATCGACATCCAGACGCCGATCCCGCAGGAGGTGCAGGCGCTGCGCAGCGGCCGCAGCTTCCTCTTCCTCGGTTGCCGCTTCAACGATCAGCTCACCCGCTCGTTCGCGCGCCAGATCATGAAGCGCTCCAGCGATCGCCACTGGGCGCTGCTGCCCGACGAGCCGACGCGCATGGAAGCGAAGTTCCTGGCCGAACAGAACATCACGCGCATCGCGCTGCCGCTGGACAGCCTCGCCGCCTTGCCGGCGCAGGCGGCCTGACCCGATTCACCCACCGACAAGGAGATAACGCCATGCCACAGCTCACCATCATGCCGTCCGGAAAGGCGCTCGACGTCGCTCCCGGAACCACCCTGCTTGCCGCCATCCTGTCCGCCGGCGAGAAGCTGATCAGCAAGTGCGGCGGCCAGGCGCAGTGCGGCGCCTGTCACATCGCGGTCAACGAGGGCCGCAAGAGCCTGTCGAAGACGACCCGTGCAGAGAACGAGAAGCTCGACGCGCTGGTCGGCGTCAGCTCGAAATCGCGCCTGGCCTGTCAGGCGCAGATGGGCGAAGAGAACGTGACGGTCGAGCTGCTCAGCTTCGTCTGATCGCGTCCACGCCACCCCGACAAGAACCGGACAACGGGAAGAACATCATCATGAGTTACGACGCAATCAAGGCCGATCGCGGCCTCTGTAACGGCAACCGCCTCGGCGCTGCCGGCAAGTGCAACGGCCAGACCTTCCAGTGCGAGTGCGGCCATGTCGGCTGCCGCCAGACCTACGACGACAGCTGTACCAATCAGGCCTTCTCGGCCGGCTGGCGCTGCGTCAAGTGCGGCGCCGTGGGCAAGATGACACGGCTGAACTACGAGTACCGCATCGGCGCCTGAGCCCGGAGCGCACGGAACCATGACCGAAGCGCTGTTCAGCGCCGCGTCGCTGGCCATGCTGGACGAGGCCTGCAGCGGCGTGCTCATCCTCGGCGAAGGGCTGGAGCGCGACGAGTTCCTGTCGTCGCGGTTGACCCGCGCCGAGGTGGGCCGCCTGCTGCTGATCATCGCCCGTCTGATGGATGGCCTGCCGATGGAAGCCAGCCGCCGTCTGCCGGAGATCGACTGGGCCGGCTGGTCGCTGCTGGCGCGCGCCTTGCCCGACCAGGGGCCGGCCAGCGACGACACGCTGTGGTTCGCCCTCACTTCGCTGGTGCCGGCCACGCTGATGTGGCTGCGGCTCTACCGCCAGCGCGAACCGGCGCTGTTTGCGTTCGCCGGCTGAGGTGCGTGCCGTTCAGGCGGGGAAGTCGATCACCTGCGGCTCTTCGTCACCGATGACGATGCAGGCGCGCAGCAGACGGCCGTCGGCGCTCCAGCTGTATTCGTGACGCATTTCGGTTTCACCGTAGACCTTCTTCTCGGCGCGCACGATGCGACCGGCTGCGTCGTAGTCGACCTGGAACCAGGTGTTGCGGTTGCGCAGCGCATCCGGCTGCAGTTCTTCGGCGAACTGCAGCGGGAGTTTCACGCCGCGGTAGGTGAGGAAGTAGCGGCTGATCGTCGAGGGCGAAGGGGGGAGCGATGGCGAGGACATGGGTGAGCGGATGTCGATGACAGTGAAACAGTTGATCGTGGCCTTGCAGGGGCTGCCGGCCGACGCCACCGTGCTGCTCGAAGGTGACGACGGCTACTCCCCGCTCGGTGCGCTGGAACTGCTGGGCAACGGTGGCGTGCTGCCCGACGAGGTGGTGCTGCAGCCAGACATGACGCCGGACTGAGCGGCGTCGCCGCCCGAGCGAACTGTCTTCATTCCGGCGGGCGGCACGATCGCAGTCCGCCGGCAGCACAGCCCTCCGACGTTTCACGCAGCCGTGCCGCGGCGTCCGGCGTCAGCCCTATCCAGCGGTCCACTGCCGGCGGATCGAAACCGACCCGCCGCTCCGCGCCAACCTGCAGCAGCGGCCGCCGTATCAGCAGCGGCTCGGCCAGCAACAGCGCCAGCGCCTCTGCCCGGCCGAGCGATTCGGGCCGCACCTCGCCACTCTTCACGCGTCGCGCAGCGCGGTTGAACCAGTCGGCCACCGGCAAGGGGTCGAGGAAGTCGAGCAAGGACTCCGCCGTCCATGGCTCGGTCAGCAGGCTGCGCACCGTCAGCAGATGGCCCGCATCGAGCAGCCACTGCTTCTGCCGCGCGTTGCCGGTACAGCCCGGCTTCTCAAAGAAGACGACGTGAGCCATGTCAGCGATCCGTCAATGTCTGGCGGTGAGCGGCGATGCGCCGGACGAGCGGGTGGCCCTGCAGAGCCGTCCCGCCACTGGCGGCGGAGCGAACGCGGGCGCTTTCACCTCAGACCGGACGGTTCTCGTACAGATTGCGCACCGGGCCCATCAGCTTCAGGCCTTCTTCGTAGCTGATTTCCGGGAACTTGCCGGTGAACTTCATCGCGGCGTCGACGACCGCGTCCAGCTTGCCGGCGGTGTCGAGCTTCTTCAGGTCGTTCTTCTCCAGATAGAGCAGTTCGAGCGTCTCGTTGTAGACGGTGGCTTCGTCGATCGGCAGCACGTAGAAGGTCGCGCCGCCGTACTGCACCTGGTACTTCTTCGACAGGTCGATGTTGTCGCAGAACAGGAAGTACTTGCCTTGCGGCGACAGCGCATCGCCCAGCACCTCGGCCAGCATCTTCAGGTACTCGAAGGACAGCAGGAAGCAGGTCAGGAAGGCGATGTGCGTCTCGCCCTCATGCGCGGCGGCCATCACCTGGTCGCTGCTGATCTCGGGCGGACGGGCCTCGTCTGCGAACTGCTGCGCGAACTTCAGTGCGATGTCGCCGCGGAAGCCGACACGGCCCGGCTTGTGCGTCGGACCCTTGAATACGGCATTGAGCAGCCGCTTTTCGTTTTCCAGTGCGGCAAAGGCGGAGCTAGCGATGGTGATGCTCATGGTGATTCCCCTGATCGTTGCGGATGAAATCCGCGGTCTTGAAAAAGGCCTGCTCCAGTTGCATGCGCAGTTCGCCGTCGCTGACGACTTCCTGCAGGGCGGCGCGCATGCAGTTCATCCACGCGTCGCGTTCGGCCGGGCCGATCGCGAATGCGAGGTGCTTGCGTCGCAGACGCGGATGGCCACGTTCGACCGAGTAGCGCTGCGGACCGCCCATCCATTCGACGAGGTAGTTCACCAGCACGCGCTTGACGTCGGTCAGGTCGACACCGTGCATGGCGCGTATGCCCTGTGCGTCAGGGCGTTCGCTCATGTGTGCATAGAAGCGCTCGACCAACTGAATGATCGCCGCTTCGCCGCCGATGCGGGCGAAGTGCGGGTTCTGCGTACCTGCGGTCGAACTGACCGAAGGCGCGGCGGCTGGAACGACGGGTTCTTGCGTGGACATGGACGTGTCTTTGCTGGGCGGATGCGTGACCACAGCAAGTGCCGTACCCGTTGCGTCTTCTCTGTCCGGCATCACGCCGGACTGCGCGCCGGAACGCCCGCCGGCGCGCCCGATGGCGCATGGACCACAGAGCAGAGGGAAGTCTGTGTCGGCTCTGTCGCAGCCCGGTCAATCCTCACAGCGCTGGGCTGATTGTCGCGTTTGTCGTACCGCCGGCCGACCCATCGAAACGCTGATCTGAATCTCTTAAACGACGTCTGTACGCCGTTTACCGAGAATGCATCGGGAATGGCACGGCTGTTGCTGAACAGGCCATGCACCGACCATGACTTGCCGCCAATGGCTGACCACGAAGACCAACAATGGGCACAAGGGGCTGCATCCGGTGGCGCGGTACGTGGCCAATGATCACTTGGTCAGCGGCAATCAACTGTTCATCGACTCAGGAGAATCAAACATGGCATCTCTCAGACAAATCGCCTTCTACGGCAAGGGCGGCATCGGCAAGTCGACCACCTCCCAGAACACCCTGGCCGCTCTGGCCGAAATGGGTCAGAAGATCCTCATCGTCGGCTGCGACCCGAAGGCCGACTCGACCCGCCTGATCCTGCACGCAAAGGCACAGGACACCATCCTGTCGCTGGCCGCCGAAGCCGGTTCGGTCGAGGACCTGGAGCTCGAGGACGTCATGAAGATCGGCTACCGCGACATCCGCTGTGTCGAATCCGGTGGCCCGGAACCCGGCGTCGGCTGCGCCGGTCGCGGTGTCATCACCTCGATCAACTTCCTCGAAGAGAACGGCGCCTATGACGGCGTCGACTACGTGTCCTACGACGTGCTGGGCGACGTCGTGTGCGGTGGCTTCGCGATGCCGATTCGCGAAAACAAGGCGCAGGAAATCTACATCGTCATGTCCGGCGAAATGATGGCCATGTACGCTGCCAACAACATCTCCAAGGGCATTCTGAAGTACGCCAATTCGGGTGGCGTGCGTCTGGGCGGCCTGGTGTGCAACGAGCGCCAGACCGACAAGGAACTGGAACTGGCCGAATCGCTGGCCAAGATGCTGGGTTCCAAGCTGATCCACTTCGTGCCGCGCGACAACATCGTCCAGCACGCCGAACTGCGTCGCATGACGGTGCTCGAGTACGCGCCGGACTCGAAGCAGGCCAACGAGTACCGCGACCTGGCGCAGAAGGTTCACGCCAACGCCGGCAACGGCACCATCCCGACGCCGATCACGATGGACCAGCTCGAAGACCTGCTGATGGAGCACGGGATCATGAAGCAGGTCGACGAATCGGAAGTCGGCAAGGCCGCCGCTGCCGCCTGAGCACCCGAGAGTCGAGGGTCGGGAGCCGCGGGCGTCGCCCGCAGGCTCCCGGCCGCCGCCGGCGACAACCGTGGTTCTCTACCCTCAGCTCTCGACAAGGAGTGATCAAATGAGCATGACCATAGACGAAAAGAAGGCCCAGAACGCAGCGCTGATCGAAGAAGTGCTGAAGGCCTATCCCGAGAAGACCGCGAAGAAGCGCGCCAAGCACCTCAACGTGCACGAAGAAGGCAAGCCCGACTGCGGCGTGAAGTCGAACATCAAGTCGCTGCCCGGCGTGATGACCATCCGCGGCTGTGCTTACGCAGGTTCCAAGGGCGTGGTGTGGGGTCCGATCAAGGACATGATCCACATCTCGCACGGCCCGGTCGGCTGCGGCCAGTACTCGTGGGCGGCTCGCCGCAACTACTACATCGGAGTCACCGGTGTGGATACCTTCGTCACGATGCAGTTCACCTCCGATTTCCAGGAGAAGGACATCGTGTTCGGCGGTGACAAGAAGCTGGAAGTCATCATGGACGAGATCCAGCAGCTGTTCCCGCTCAACAAGGGCATTTCGGTGCAGTCCGAGTGCCCGATCGGCCTGATCGGCGACGACATCGAAGCGGTGTCGAAGAAGAAGTCGAAGGAATACGCCGGCCACACCATCGTGCCGGTGCGCTGCGAGGGCTTCCGCGGCGTGAGCCAGTCGCTGGGTCACCACATCGCCAACGACGCGATCCGCGACTGGGTGTTCGACAAGACCGAGGACAAGCGCCCGGACTTCGTGTCGACCCCGTACGACGTGGCCATCATCGGTGACTACAACATCGGTGGCGACGCCTGGTCGAGCCGCATCCTGCTGGAAGAGATGGGTCTGCGCGTGATCGCCCAGTGGTCGGGCGACGGCACCATCGCCGAGCTGGAGAACACGCCGAAGGCCAAGCTCAACGTGCTGCACTGCTACCGCTCGATGAACTACATCTCGCGGCACATGGAAGAGAAGTACGGCATTCCCTGGGTGGAATACAACTTCTTCGGCCCGTCCAAGATCGAGGAGTCGCTGCGCGAGATCGCCTCGCACTTCGACGACAAGATCAAGGAGAACACCGAGAAGGTGATCGCCAAGTACAAGCCGCTGATGCAGGCGGTGATCGACAAGTACCGTCCGCGCCTGGAAGGCAAGAAGGTGATGCTGTTCGTTGGCGGTCTGCGCCCGCGTCACGTCATCGGTGCCTATGAGGATCTGGGCATGGAAGTGGTCGGCACCGGCTACGAATTCGGCCACAACGACGACTATCAGCGCACCACGCATTACGTCAAGGACGGCACGCTGATCTATGACGACGTCACCGGCTACGAGTTCGAGAAGTTCGTCGAGAAGGTGAAGCCCGACCTGGTCGGTTCCGGCATCAAGGAAAAGTACGTGTTCCAGAAGATGGGCGTGCCCTTCCGTCAGATGCACAGCTGGGACTACTCCGGTCCGTACCACGGCTACGACGGCTTCGCCATCTTTGCCCGCGACATGGACATGGCGATCAGCTCGCCGATCTGGGGCCTGACCAAGGCTCCGTGGAAGAAGTAAGCGCAGTGCAACGTAGGGTGGGTTGAGGGCACCGAAACCCACCGTTCCCGACATCCGTGTCGCAGGGCGGGGCGCAGCCCCTGCCCACCCTACACTCAGGAGTGTTCAACATGCCTCAATCAGCCGACAAGATCCTCGACCACGAACTGCTGTTCCGCGAACCGGAATACCAGCAGATGCTGGCGGACAAGAAGTCCCAGTTCGAGTTCAACCACGCCGACGCCAAGATCCAGGAGATCGTCGAGTGGACCAAGACCGAGGACTACAAGCAGAAGAACTTCGCCCGTGAAGCGCTCACGGTCAATCCGGCCAAGGCCTGCCAGCCGCTGGGTGCCGTCTATGTCGCCAACGGCTTCCACAAGACGCTGTCCTTCGTGCATGGCTCGCAAGGCTGTGTCGCCTACTACCGTTCGCACTTCTCGCGTCACTTCAAGGAGCCGACCTCCTGCGTGTCGTCGTCGATGACCGAGGACGCGGCGGTGTTCGGCGGCCTGAACAACATGATCGACGGCCTGGCCAACTCGTACAACCTGTACAAGCCGGACATGATCGCGGTGTCGACCACCTGCATGGCGGAAGTGATCGGTGACGACCTGAACGCCTTCATCAAGACCTCGAAGGAAAAGGGCAGCGTGCCGGCCGAGTTCGACGTGCCGTTCGCTCACACGCCGGCCTTCGTCGGCAGCCACATCACCGGCTACGACAACGCGCTGCTCGGCATCCTGCGTCACTTCTGGGACGGCAAGGCCGACACCGCCGCCAAGCTCGAGCGCAAGGCGGATGAGTCGATCAACTTCATCTTCGGCTTCGACGGCTTCGTCGTCGGCAACATGAAGGAAATGAAGCGCATCCTCGACCTGTTCGAGATCGACTACAACATCCTGTGCGATCCGTCCGAAGTCTGGAATACGCCGACCGACGGCGAATTCCGCATGTACGAGGGCGGCACCACCAAGGAAACGGTCGAGCGCGCGATCAACGCCAAGGCCACGGTCATCTTCCAGGAGTTCTGCTGCGAAAAGACCGCGAAGTTCATCGCCGAGCACGGTCAGGAAGTGGTGCTGTTGAACAGCCCGATCGGCGTCGCCGGCACCGACAAGTTCCTGATGGAACTGTCGCGCCTCACCGGCAAGCCCATCCCCGAAGTGCTGGAGAAGGAGCGCGGTTACCTGGTTGACGCGATGGCCGATTCGCAGGCTCACCTGCACGGCAAGCGCTACGCGATGTACGGCGATCCGGACATGATGCTGGGCCTGACCGAGTTCCTGCTGGAACTGGGTGCCGAGCCGGCACACATCCTGGCCACCAACGGCGAGAAGGAATGGGAAGCCAAGGTGCAGAAGCTGCTCGACAGCTCCCCCTACGGCGCCGGCTGCAAGGTGTACCCGAAGCGCGACCTGTGGCACATGCGTTCGCTGCTCTACACCGAGCCGGTCGACTTCCTGATCGGCAACACCTACGGCAAGTACCTGGAGCGTGACACCGGCACTCCGCTGATCCGCATGGTGTTCCCGATCTTCGATCGTCACCACTACCATCGCTACCCGATCTGGGGCTACGAAGGCGGCATGCGCGTGCTGGTGATGCTGCTCGACGAGTTCTTCGAGTCGATCGACGTGAACACCATCGTTCCGGGCAAGACCGACTACTCGTACGACATCATCCGCTGATACAGCGTCCTCTCACGCCGCGCCGGCACCCATCGTGCCGGCGCGGCGTCTTTTTTGGGGCAGGGTGTGCAGGCATCGGCCCGGGCTCCGGCAGCAGGTGTGGCGAATTACCCCTGTGGGAGCGGCCCTCGCGAAATGGGCCGTCGCGGTCCGCAGGCCTCGATACAGGCTGTTGTCGGGGTCAAGACCCCTCCCACAGAACCCCTGCCCAGGCTCGGGCAGCAGGTCGGGTGCGTTCCCTGTGGGAGCGGCCTTGGCCGCGACAGGGCCGTCGCGGTCCGCAGGCTTGAATGCAGAGTGCCGTCGGGATCAGAAGACCCTTCCCACAGAACCCCGCCGAGGCTCGGGCAGCAGGTCGGGCGCGTTTGTTGTGGGAGCGGCCTTGGCCGCGACTGGGGGCGCCGGTCGGCGCAGTCGCCGACCGACGCCGTGTTGCGCTCAGATGCTCAGACCGAACTCGGGAGCGATGAGCTTAAGCCAGCCGTCGACACGTTCGGCCGTCAGTTCGGGCTGGATGTCCTGGTCGATGGCCAGGCCGACGAACTTGTCGTCGATGACCGACTGCGACTCGGTGAAGTCGTAGCCGTCGGTGGGCCAGGCGCCGACGATCTTTGCACCCGCGTCCTTGAAGAAGTCGTACAGCAGGATCAGACCGTCGACGAACTCGTGACCGTAGGTGTCCTGGTCGCCGAGGCCGAACAGCGCCACCGTCTTGCCGGCGAAGCTGGTGCCCTTGAACTTGACCAGCGCCTCGGCCCAGCTCTCGTCGTCGCATTCCGCCTCGATGCCGGGCAGCAGGCCGTCGCCCAGCGTCGGCGTGCCGAGGATCAGGTAGTCGTAGGCGAGCAGGTCGTCCACCGTTGCCTTGTTGATGTTGACCGGCTCGGCCATCGTGTCGTCGTCGAAGCGCTTCTTGATCTGCTTCGCGATCTTGCGCGTGCTGCCGCTGTTGGTGCCGAAGAAAAGTCCGATGCGTGCCATGACAGATCCATTCAGTTGAGTGTTGCGGGGGAGGTGTATGCGGCGTCCATGCCGCGGAAGATGGCGCAGCGCTGGAATACCTCCAGCGTTGGCGCGCAGGCCTTGTGCTGACAGTACTTCGCCGCCAGCTTGGCCAGACCCTTGATGTCGCGGCCGGAGGCGTCCGGAAACAGCACGGCCAGTGCCTCGACCATGCCGTCGTCCAGCGCGAGCCCGAACTGCGTTGCCATCACCTGCCAGATGCGACGGCGTGCCGCTTCGTCCGGCGCGTGGTAGCGGATGAGCGCGATGCAGCGCGACACGATGGCTTCGTCGATGTCGTCCACCCGGTTGGTGGTCAGGAAGAGCAGGCCGTTGAAGTACTCGAGCACGCGCAGGAACACGCCGACGACCGCATTCATCGTCATGTCGTCCTCGCGCCGCTTGATATAGACGTCGGCCTCGTCGATCAGCATCACCGCGCCCCAGCGCTGGGCGCGCGTCAGCGCTTGCTTGAGCGCGCCTTCCATCTGCGCGACGTTCAGCCCGAGCTGGCCGGAGTGCACGCGGTAGAGCGGCCGGCGGATGATTTCCGAGTACACCTCGGCGGTCAGCGTCTTGCCCACGCCCGGAGGCCCTGCGCACAGCACGGTGGTGCCGCCCGACTTGCCGGCCACGATGTCGTCCATCAGCACGTCCATCTCGGCGGTCAGGATGTCGATCAGGTCGGTCTGTTCCGGCGGCAGCACCAGCTTCTGCTTCAGTGCGGGCTGGTAGGCATAGGGCGCCATGTCGTCCACATGCACCCACAGATGCTGGTGCAGGTCGAGGTGGAACATGAGCACATAGGGATGCACCGGCAGCTGCGAGAACAGACCTTCGGGGATTGCATCGCGCGACGCTTCGACCTCGTCTTCCGCCTCGTAGCGGTTGCTCTTCGCCGCCTTGCGCAGATAGGGGCCGAGGATGTCGCCCGGTGCTTCGAGCAGCAGCGTGCGTGCCGGCAGGATGGCTTCGTCATTGACCAGGCGGGCCGTGCCGCCGCTGGCCGACAGCACGACCTGATCCTTGCGTGACCAGTCGGTGTCGCGATGGGTGGCACTCGGGTCTTCGGCGTGGAAGCCGGTGCCGGTGGCCGAGAACTGTTCGCCGTAGCGCGCGCGCCACTCGATGTAGCGTGCGGTCACCGTGTCGCAGGCGGCGATCAGCGCCGGCGTTTCCTTCAGGAAGCCCTTGGCCGCAAGCACCTCGCCCACCGTCTTGCCGGTGATGTCCGCGCCGTAGATGCGGATGACCGAGGTAGCCAGCGTCGCCTTCACATTGGCCTTCAGTTCGATGAATACCTTGCCCGTCTCTTCGTTGTTGGCCGGCGTGTAGTCGAGCCGGCTCACCACCCAGGGCAGTGGCCGGGTGACCTGGTTGGCGGTGAACAGCCAGCCGCGGATGGCACCGTCGGCCAGATGGCGGGCGAGTGCCGGCACCAGCTGTTCCAGGTCGTTGCTGTCGAAGCGGCGGCCGTCGCCTTCCAGCGCGTCGGCCAGCGTGGTCAGCGCGGTCGCGCGCTCCAGCATGGCCGGGCCGGCGTCGGCGTAGAGCCGGCCGAGGAAGCGCAGCGCGTCGATGGACAGCCGCGACACCGGCACCTCGACCCTGTCGCAGTACTGCAGTTGGTCGCGCAGGCTGGCCAGATCGGGAAAGGCGTCGGCCATCGACTCGATCTGCGGCGCCTCTATCGTCACCTTCATCGCCGCGTCCTCAGCGGGTGACGACCGGGATTTCCAGCGCCGCGCGCCGGCCGAGCTGGGCGTCTACCTTGCGCCGCACGTTCTCGACCTTGAGCGGACGCAGCAGCGTGCTCTGTGCGCCGGCCGCCAGCGCCTGACGGACAGCGTCGTCGTCGGCATCGCTGCAGACGATCAGGATGCGCACCTGCGGCAGCACCGCGCGCAGGCGCGTCACCGCGTCGCCGGCCAGCAGTCCGGCGCCGAGCAGCACCAGATCGGGCGGTGTCGCCGCGGCCACCGTGAGTGCCGACGCGAGGTCGGCGAACACATGGGTTTCCATCTCGTCGGCCAGCATGAACTGCAAGGCGGTGCCGACCACGTCGTCGTCATCGACCACGAACACGCGCTTGTTCTCGACTGCGCGCTGACTGTCTACGCCGATCTGCATGAGGACTCTCCCTGTCTGTCGTCTTCCCGGTCCGAGCAAGCTTCGTTCCAAACGCGGCATGGCTTTCGCTTCTCTGCCTTTGTCATTCATTCGAAGGAGGTCGCAATGGGCGTACTGATCAAGACGACGATGGACGGACGGCGGGTCGAGGTGATCGAGGGCGTGGTCTGTCTGGAGGGCAAGCCGGAGGCGGGCGGGCTGGTTCCGCTGTCCGAACATCCGAACCGCCAGGCCATCGCGAAAGCGGTGCCGGGCGCCACCCATGTGGCCGGGCGCATTCCGCTGACGCTGGAGGAAGCACAGGTCGCGCAGGACGCGCTGACCGAGGCGCATCGCAGTTTCGACGCCAGCCCGATGGGCATCGCCAAGCGGTTGCAGTCGGCCATCCACAACAAGGCGCGCATGGAGGGCATCGAGTAGTGCTGGCGTCGTGGCGGTCCGCCAAACCCGACATTGCATGTCGCAAAACGACCAGCCTTTGTCGGGCCGGGTTGCCCTCCGGCGACCCGGCGGACCGCAGATGACTGATTTCCGGGGACCTCTGCGCCGTGCGCCTGCTCTGGCATCAATCCTGCTGAGTGAGCTCCGACAGCGCCTTGCGCGCCGACCCTGACAGGAAGGAAGGTGGGCCATGGATGCACGCGTATCGGCAAAGATCCAGGACGTGTTCGAAGAACCTGCCTGCGAGCACAACCAGAACAAGTCGGCCAAGGAAAAGAAGAAGGGCTGTACCAAGCAGCTGTCGCCCGGTGCGGCCGCCGGCGGCTGTGCCTTCGACGGCGCCAAGGTCGCGCTGCAGCCCATCGTCGATGTGGCCCACCTGGTGCACGGGCCGATCGCCTGCGAGGGCAATTCCTGGGACAACCGCAATTCCTCGTCCAGCACCTCGCAGCTCTACCGCACCGGCTTCACCACCGACATCAACGAACTGGATGTCATCTACGGCGGCGAGAAGCGGCTGTTCAAGTCGGTCAAGGAAATCATCGAGAAGTACGACCCGCCGGCGGTGTTCGTCTACCAGACCTGTGTCACCGCGCTGATCGGCGACGACATCGAAGCGGTGTGCAAGAAGGCGTCGGAGAAGTTCGGCAAGCCGGTCATCCCGGTCAATTCGCCGGGCTTCGTCGGGCCGAAGAACCTCGGAAACAAGCTGGGCGCCGAAGCGCTGCTCGACTACGTGATCGGTACCGAAGAGCCGGACTTCGTCACGCCCTACGACATCAACATTATCGGCGAGTACAACCTGGCCGGCGAACTGTGGCAGGTGAAGCCGCTGCTCGATGCGCTCGGCGTGCGCATCCTGTCCTGTATCTCCGGCGACGGCCGCTACAAGGAAGTCGCCTACAGCCACCGCGCCAAGGCGGCGATGATGGTGTGCTCGAAGTCGATGATCAACATCGCGCGCAAGATGGACGAGCGCTACGACATCCCCTTCTTCGAAGGCTCGTTCTACGGCATCGGCGACATGTCGGAAACGCTGCGCGAAATCGCCCGCCTGCTGGTCGAGAAGGGCGCGCCGGAAGAGCTGAAGGCACGCACCGAAGCGCTGATCGCGGTCGAGGAGAAGCGTGCCTTCGAGCGTATCGCTGCCTATCGCCCGCGGCTCGAAGGCAAGAAGGTGCTGCTGATCACCGGCGGCGTGAAAAGCTGGTCGGTGGTGGCCGCGCTGCAGGAAGCCGGTCTGGAAATCGTCGGCACCAGCGTCAAGAAATCGACCAAGGAAGACAAGGAAAAGATCAAGGAGCTGATGGGCCAGGACGCGCACATGATCGATGACATGACGCCGCGTGAAATGTACGCGATGCTGAAGGACGCCAAGGCCGACATCATGCTGTCCGGCGGGCGCAGCCAGTTCATCGCGCTGAAGGCCAAGATGCCCTGGCTGGACATCAACCAGGAACGCCACCACGCCTACGCGGGCTACGAAGGCATGGTCGATCTGGTGCGCGAAATCGACAAGGCGCTGTACAACCCGATCTGGGAACAGGTGCGCCGGCCGGCGCCCTGGGACGTGGCGGTCGCCTGAGGATCACGCCATGGCCACCGTCATCGAATCGAAGAAGGCCTGCACGGTCAATCCGCTCAAGATGAGCCAGCCTCTGGGCGCGTGCTACGCCTTCATGGGCCTGGACAACTGCATGCCCATGATGCATGGCTCGCAGGGCTGCACCTCGTTCGGCCTGGTACTGCTGGTTCGCCACTTCAAGGAGGCGATCCCGATGCAGACCACGGCGATGAACGAGGTGAGCACCATCCTCGGCGGGCTGGAGAACATCGAACAGGCGGTGCTGAACATCAAGAAGCGCGCCAATCCGGCACTGATCGCCATCGCCTCGACCGGTCTGACCGAAACCAAGGGCGACGACGTCGATGGCTACCTGAACCTGATCCGCCGCAAGCACGGCGAGGCGCTGACCGGTACCGAGATCGTCTACGTATCGACGCCGGACTACGTCGGCGCCTTCGAGGACGGCTGGGGCAAGGCGGTGCTGGCCGTGATCGACGCCTTCGCGCAGCCCTGCGATCGCGACGCCGGCCTGGTGAACCTGCTGCCGGGCGCACACCTGACGCCGGCCGACATCGAGGAACTGCGCGAAACCATCGAAGCCTTCGACTTGCGCGTGCAGGTGCTGCCCGATATTTCCGGTTCGCTCGACGGTCACATTCCGGACAACTTCACGCCGACCACGCTGGGCGGCACCCGCGTCGACACGCTGCGCCGGGTCGGCGCAGCGGCCGCCACCCTCGCCGTCGGCGCGCGCATGGACGCCGCCGCGGCGGCGATCGAGGAACGCTGCGGCGTGCCCTTCCGCGTATTCGACCGGCTGACCGGACTGGCCGCGGTAGACGACTTCCTGCAGTACCTGTCGGAACTGTCCGGCCGTCCGGTGCCGCCGAAATACCGCCGTGCGCGTACCCAGCTGCTGGACGTGATGCTGGACGCCCACTTCTGGGTCGGCGGCAGGAAGATGGCCATCGGCGCCGAACCGGACCTGCTCTACGCACTGGCGACCACCGCCGCCGAAATGGGCGCCGAAGTGGTGGCGGCCGTCAGCACCACGCCGTCGCGCGTGCTCGAAGCCGTGCCCTGTGCCGAAGTGCTGCTCGGCGATCTCGAGGATCTGGAAATGCGCGCCAAGGCGGCCGGCGCCGAACTGCTGATCACGCATGCGCATGGCCGGCAGCCGGCGGCGCGACTGGGCATTCCGCTGCTGCGCGAGGGCCTGCCGATGTTCGACCGGCTGGGCGCGGCGCACGTACTGCGTGTCGGCTACCGCGGCACGCGCGAACTGATACTCGGCTGGGCCAACACCTTCCTCGCCGACGAGCACGTGAACACGCCTGAGGACTGGCCGCTGCCGCAGGAGAGCATCGTCGCGGCGAGCGAGGTCAGCCAGGCCTCCGCCTGCAGCAGCGGCGGCTGCGGCTGCGCATCGTCCGCCGAAATTCCTGAAACCGTTGCGTCCGGCACCTGAGCCGGTCGCCCATCCACCGAGGAGCAGCGCATGAAGATCGCCTTCGCCACCCAGGACAAGCAGCGCGTCGACGCGCACTTCGGCTGGGCCAAACACCTCGCCGTGTACGAGATCGACAAGGCCGGCTACCACCACGTCGAGGACTTCGACTTCGGCGGCAAGCTGGACGAGGACGGCGACGAGGACAAGCTCGCGCCCAAGCTGGAGGCGATCAAGGACGTCGCCATCGTCTATGTCGCCGCCATCGGCGGCTCGGCCGCCGCGCGCGTGGTCGCCAGCAAGATCCACCCGATCAAGGTGAATCAGCCGGAGCCCATCATGGACATCCTGGACAAGCTGCAGGAAGTGCTGCGCGGCACGCCGCCGCCGTGGCTGCGCAAGGCGCTGCAGAAGGACGAAGCACGCAGTTTCGATTTTGAAGACGAGGTGGAAGAACATGGCTGAAACACTGGAACTGAGCGCCGAGGACAGCGCAGCGCTGGCATCACCCTTCCTGAGCGAACTGATCAAGCAGTACCGCGCGCAGGACATGCACGGCGCCTGGGAAGGCAAGAGCGACGCGCAGCTGCTCGAACCCTACATCCTGAGCGCCGAGGCGCGCCGCGCGCTGCCCATCATGGGCGACCCGGACCCGGAAACGCTGTGGCGCATCGAGCTGTTCTACAACGCGGTCGGGTTGTCGATCGAGCGTGCCACCAAGGTGATGGTGACGCCGATGATGAAGATGTCGCACGAGGGCTTCGGCCGCATGGTGCTGATCGCCGGTCGCCTGATCGCGGTGAACAAGCAGCTGCGCGACGCCCACCGCTTCGGTTTCCCGACCTACGCGAAGCTGGCCGAGGCGGGGCAGAAGTTCGTCGACGAGGGCGTCGGCATGGTGAACAAGTACAACGAAGTCGCCAACTGGGGCTGAGGACGAAGCGATGGAAGACGTCGACGCACTGAAGACACGGGTGAAGAAGCTCAACGCGCAGGCAACGCAGGCCAAGATGGACCTGCACGATCTGTCGGAAGAACTGCCGACCAACTGGGAGAAGATCCTCGAAGTCGCGCAGGTCGCCTACGACGCGCACCAGTCGCTGATGGCTGCGCGCAAGGAACTGGCGGCCGCGACCGCCTGAGGAAGGACGCATCATGGCTGCATTTTCCGTCACGCTGCCCAGCGGCGAAATCTGGACGCCGAAGTTCGTGTCCAGTCTGAACCAGGACACCTGTATCGGCTGCGCGCGCTGCGTGAAGGTCTGTGCCAACGACGTGCTGCAGCTCGCCGGTGTCACCGAGGACGGCGACATCGTCGTAGTCGATCCGGACAACGAGGATGACGACGAGGAGTACGAGCGCAAGGTGATGACCATCTCGCGCCAGGTGAACTGCGTGGGCTGTCAGGCCTGTTCCAAGGTCTGCCCGAAGAAGTGCTACACGCACGCGCCGGTCGAGGTGTGAGCGCGGGACGACGGCGATGCCTACGCTCTTTCCGACCGCACCGCTGCGACCCGTCTGGCCACTGCCGGCCGCGCCCGGCGGCTTCCGCGGCCTGCTGCTGAAGCTGGCGCGCCGGCCCGACGATCTGGTGCCGCGCGTGCTCGCCGGCGTGATCGGCCGCAGCTGGACGCAGCGCGGGCTGCAGTGCCTGCCGCTGTACGGTATCGACGTGTCGGAAACGCGCCGCCTGCTGGCGCGCCATTTCCCCGGTGCCGAGTGGCTGCCGGCGCTGCACGCGACGACGCCCGCCGAGTTTGCCGAAGCGATCGAGATGGACGACGTGGTGACGCTGCTGCGCGAGCATCTGTCCATCGTCGATCAGGATCACCTGTGGCTTGCGCATGCGGTGGCCACCGGCTGCCTTGGCGCCGACCACCTGTGGCAGGACATGGACCTGACCTCGCGCGCCATGCTGTCCGAACTGATGCACGGCCGCTTCACTTCGCTGGCCGAACGCAATGCGCAGGACATGAAGTGGAAGAAGTTCCTCTACAAGCAGCTGTGCGAGCGCGAACAGATCCGCGTCTGCAAGGCGCCCAGCTGCGGGGTGTGCACCGACTACGCGGTGTGCTTCGGTCCGGAGGACTGAGTACCTGACCACTGTGGTTGTTGGAAGCGAGGTCGTCGCGCTGCACAGGCTGCATCGCGAGCACGCTCGCTCCCACGACAGCGCGCCCGAGCGGCTTCCAGGGAGGGTTCTGTGGGAGCGAGCGTGCTCGCGATAGCGGCCGGCTGAGGCCGCCCAGGACTGCCGGCACCGCCTCTACTTCACCTTCGCCCGCTCCGCCGCCGAGTAGTTGCTGAAGTGTCCTTCGCGCGCCGCCGCCGCGCGGCCGGCCGCGATGATGGCTTTGCTGCGGCCCGGCGGTTGGGGTGCAGACAGCAGCTTGTCCACCTGATCGCTGCCGCAGGCCGGGCAGACGATCTGCGTATCGCTTCGCACCAGGCGTTCGAAGGTCTTGTCGCATTTGCGACAGTGAAAGTCGTGCAGAGGCATGGCGGGACTCCGTTTCGGTATCGATATCCGCTAAAAGCAAGAACAGGTCCGGGGCGGGCGGCTTGGCACCGGTCTTGCACGGAGTCGTCGTCAGACGGAGAAGCGACAGTGCAGACAGAACTCGATTGGTCGGCCTACGACAGCTACGGCGCCGGCGACGCCTATGCGCAACTGCCGGCGCAGGGCGGCAGCTTTGGCAAGGCGGCGTCGGTGTGCATCGGCAACCGCCAGTGCCAGCGCGACGGCAACGGCGTCATGTGCCCGAGCTTCCGCGTCACCGGCGATCCGGTGCATTCGACCTTCCACCGCGCACAGACGCTGAAGGCGGCGCTGAACGGCGAGCTGGGCACGCATCCTTTCGTCGGTGCCGAACTGGCGGCGGCGATGGATCTGTGCGTCGGCTGCAAGGGCTGCAAGCGGGAGTGCCCGAACGGCACCGACATGGCGCTGCTGCGCACCGAAGCGCGCGCTCAGCGCTGGCGGGCGCAGGGGCGGGTGCCGCTGCGCGAGCGCCTGTTTGCCACGCTGCCGCGCTGGCTCGGGCTGATGCGCTGGCTGCAGCGGCCGTGGCAGCTCGCCACTGCAGTGCCCGGGATGGGGGCGCTGATCGAACGCGTGAGCGGCATCGCCCGCCGGCGTTCGCTGCCGCGCATCGCGGCGCGGCCCTTTCTCGCGCCGCACACGCTGCCGGCTTACGGTGCGGAGGGCGGGCGCGAGGTGGCGCTGCTGGTCGACACCTTCTCCAATCGCATCGATCCGGCGATCGCCGAAGCGGCGGTCGATGTGCTGGTGGCCGCCGGCTGTCGCGTGCATGTGGTGCGTCCTGCCGCCGGCGAAGCGCCGCTGTGCTGCGGCCGCACCTGGCTGTCGCAGGGCCTGGTCGCCGACGCACGACGCGAAGCCGGCCGACTGCTCGACGCGCTGGCGCCGCTGGTCGAACGCGGCATGCCGGTGATCGGGCTGGAGCCGTCCTGTCTGCTGATGCTGCGCGACGAGTATCACGCGCTGGGCCTGGGCGAGCGCGTGGCACCGGTGGCGAAGGCGGCGCTGCTGTTCGAGGAATTCATCGCCCGCGAACACGACGCGAAGCGGCTCGCGCTCGATCTGCAACTGCCCCCCGGTACGCGCGCCGCAGTGCACGGCCACTGTCACCAGAAGGCCTTCGGCGCGATGAAGGCGATGCGCAAGGTGCTTGGACTGGTGCGCGGGCTGGACAGCCATTCCATCGAATCCGGCTGTTGCGGCATGGCCGGCAGTTTCGGCTTCGAGGCGGAACATCACGACATGTCGATGCGCATGGCCGAGCTGGCGCTGCTGCCGGCGGTGCGCGCGCTCGATGCCGACGCGCTGCTGATCGCCAATGGCAGCAGCTGCCGCCACCAGATACGCGACGGCGCGCAGCGCGAGGGCGAGCACATCGCCTGCGTGCTGCAGCGCGCGCTGCGCGCGCCTTGAGCCGGTGATGAGCCGACGATGAGTGCCTGGCCGGAAGAACTGCGCACCGTGCGTTGCCGGCTGCGCAAGCCGCAGCCCGGCGACGCGCCGGCGCTGTTCGCCGGCATCAGCGGCGATGCCGAGGTGACGCGCTATCTTGGCTGGACCACGCATACCGAACTGACGCAGACGCGCCGGCAGATTTCGCACGAACTCGCGCGCTGGCAGCGCGACGTCGCCCGCAGCTGGGTGCTGCTGGCCGACGACGGCGAGGCCGGCGGGCTGTTCCAGCTGATCGGCCAGGGCCATGCGCTGCGCCTGGGCTTCGCGCTGGCGCGCCATCTGTGGGGGCAGGGGCTGGCTTGCGAGGCGCTGCAGGCGCTGGTGGAGGAAGCCTTCAGTCATGCGACGGTGTGCCGCGTGGATGCCGTCTGCGATGCCGACAACGAGCGTTCGTCGCGCACGCTGGCGCGCGCCGGCCTGCCGCTGGAGGCGCGGCTCGGCCGCTACATCCTGCACCCCAATCTGTCGCCCGAGCCGCGCGACGTGCTGCTTCATGCGAAAGTGCGCAGATGACTCGTTCACTGACCGAAAAGCCGTTCGCGCCGTCGTGCGAGCGCAACCGCGACGTCATTCTCGAACGCCTGCGCGTGCATTTCGCCGGGCGTCGTCAGGTACTGGAGATCGGCAGCGGCACTGGCCAGCACGCGGTGCATTTCGCCGCCGCGCTGCCGCACCTGCAGTGGCAGTGCAGCGAGCGCGCCGAGGCGCTGCCCGGTCTGCGCATGTGGCTGGACGAGGCGGCGCTGCCGAACACGCCGCTGCCGCTCGAACTCGACGTCTGCGGCCGCTGGCCGGTCGCGCATTTCGACGCGGTGTTCACCGCCAACACGCTGCACATCATGGCCTGGCACGAAGTCGAGAAGATGTTCGCCGCGCTGCGGGCGGTGCTCGCGCCGTCGGCCACGCTTGTCATCTACGGCCCGTTCAACTACGGCGGCCGTTTCACCAGCGACAGCAACGCGGCCTTCGACCGTTCGCTGCGCGAGGGCGCGCCGCATCGCGGCATACGCGACTTCGAAACGGTGGAGGCACTGGCCCGGCTGGCCGGGTTGTCACTGCTCGCCGATGACGAGATGCCGGCCAACAACCGCTGTCTGGTGTTCGCGCGCTGATCAGCGTGTGCCGGTGCTGCCGTCGAGCAGCGAGGCGATCACTTCGCCGCCGAGACCGTGCGTCGGATCCAGACGGCCGATGTGCTCGACCAGCGCGCGCGCATCGTCGCTGCGACCGCTGCGCAGGCAGATGAAAGCCAGCGCCTTCAGGCTGAACAGCCAGAAGCGCGCCGGGCCGGTGGCGGCGAAATCGGCGTCGCCGGGCTGCACGCGACGCCAGTCGGCGTCCAGCCCGGCCTGCCGGCCGGCCACCGTGATGCCGCGGGTGGCGGCCTTCTCGGCCAGATCGAACTGCCGGCGACCGGCGTGGAACTTGTACAGCAGGTAGTACACCGGCAGACATTCCGGTGCGCTCGCCTGCGCCGTCCACAGCAGCGCCTCGATGCGCTGCGGCGGCGCGCCGGCCGCCTCGTCGAACAGGCGGCGCACCGACTGCGGCACCGTGCCGCCGAAGTACTCGTCCGACGTTTCGCCGGTAAACAGATTCACCAGACCATCTCCGGTGCCAAGAGGCGCTCGACCGGCGCGCCGCCGAGCAGGTGGCTGTCGAAGATTTCGCCGACGTCGTCCTTGCTCACGTTCGAGTACATCACCGCGTCCGGATAGACCACGACATTGATGCCCTGGTCGCAGGGGCCGAGGCAACCGGAGTAGGTGATGGCGACGCGGTCGAAGCAGTTGCGCTTCTGCAGTTCCGCCCAGAAGGTCTGCAGCACCTCGGTGCCGCCCTTGTGCGCACAGGAGCCGCGCGGGTGGCCCGGCGGGCGTTGCTGCGAACAGACGAAAACGTGTTTCTGCGGCTTCGGCATGGTGCGGTTCTCCGGATGGGGGTCAGGCGGTGAGGCGGGCGATCCAGCGTTCGATCTCGCCGAGATGGGCCGCGTCGTCGTGTTCGAAGGCGCGCGCCATCTTGCGCAGGCCGGGGTCGGGCGCGAGGATGGCCATCATTGCGTAGTAGCTGTGGCTGCGCCGCTTCAGGTCCAGCGCACGTTCAAGCGCCATGTGCAGGTCGAGCATCTCGTCGCTGATCACCTTCACGGCGGTGCGCGGCTTCTCGATCTCGATCGGCCGGATGCGCGGCAGGTTGGCGGCCACCGGCAGCGGCTTGCCTGACAGCGCCTCGTGCGCCTCCATGCGCGCCAGCTCGGCCAGATTGTGGAAGAAGGCTTCGAGCTCGGTGTCGCCCGCATCGAGCGCGTGCCGAGCAGCCTTTTCGTAATGCAGCGCCGCTTCGCTTTCGAGCGCGTTGACGCTGGCAAGGAACATGTCGCTGTCGTGCATGATGGGTCCTTCCGCTCAGGCGACCGAGGGCAGCGTGGCGCGCAGGCTGTCGAGCGACACGCGCTGCTGACCGTCCGCTTCCTGGAACACCTTGAACACCTTTTCCTGCGCCGGTGTGGATTTCACGAAATCCTCATAGGCGCGCGACAGCAGGCCGCGGTAGCGCGCATAGACCACGCCCTCGTCGCCGTCGGCCAGACCTTTCTCGCTGCGCAGGTACTGGTAGAAGCGTTTCAGGATGTGCAGGCGGTTCACGTTGACGACACCCTGGTCGAAGGGCAGCGCAAAGAATTCGAGGAAATCTTCGGCCGACGACAGCTTGGCCAGGCGCTGGGTCAGATCATCCATGACGGGTCACTCCTATGTGTGCGGCGGCCGCGTGGGTGCTGCCGTCGAAAGCGGGTTGGGAACAGGTGTCGTCGCAGTCGCTGCAGATGCCCTGGGCGGTGCTGCGCTCGCCGGCCAGGCGCACGACGTCGCGCTCGAGGTCGGCGATGCGTTCGAGCAGGCAGGCGATGGCCTTGCCCACCGGGTCCGGCATCTGGTGGTGGTCGAGGTCGATGCCGCCGGCCGTGATGCGGCGCTGGCTCTTCGGCAGCACCATGCGGCCGGGAATGCCGACCACGGTCATGCCGGGCGTCACGTCCTCGATCACCACCGAGTTGGCGGCGACGCGCGCGCGCTCGCCGACGGTGATCGGTCCAAGTATCTTGGCGCCGGCGCCGACCACGACGCCGTCGCTCAGCGTCGGGTGACGCTTGCCCGGATTCCAGGTCGTGCCGCCCAGCGTGACGCCGTGGTACAGCGTCACGTCGTCGCCGATCTCCGCCGTCTCGCCGATCACGACACAGGCGCCGTGGTCGATGAAGAAACGGCGGCCGATGCGCGCGCCCGGGTGGATGTCGACATTGGTGAGCAGGCGCGACAGGAAGGACAGCAGGCGAGGCAGGTAGCGCAGACCGCGCCGCCACATCGCGTGCGCGAAGCGGTGCGCCACCAGCGCCTGTATGCCCGGATAGATGGTGAGCAGTTCGAGCTTGTTGCGCGCCGCCGGGTCGCGGTCGAACACGCAGTTCACGTCCTCGCGCAGCATCGCGAACAGCCCGGGTACGGCTGCTGCCGCCGGCGACAGCGCGCCCGCCGTGCCCTGTTCGCCGCTCATGACGCCTCCGGCAGCGGCTGCGCCGCTTCGAGGTAGAAGGCCTTCAGTTGCGTGGCATCCGGCGACTGCTTGTTGGCCGTCGCGTAGGCGCGTATGCGCTCGATGATGTGCGCGACCTCCACGTCGGACGGATACAGCCCGAGCCGCGCACAGGCTTCCAGCACGGCGTGCGAGCCCGAATGCTTGCCCAGCACCAGACGATGGGCGCGCCCCAGTTCGGCCGGGTCGAAGCTCTGGTAGTTGCGCGGATTCTTGATCAGGCCGTCGACGTGGATGCCGGACTCATGCGTGAACACGGCGTCGCCGACGATGCTCTTGTTGGCGGCGATGGCGCGCCCGGAGGCACGTTCGACCAGGCGCGAGATCGGCAGCAGCGACTGCGACGAGACGCCACTGTCGATGCCGTGGACGTGGCGCAGCGCCATCACCACCTCTTCCAGCGGCGCGTTGCCGGCGCGCTCGCCGAGGCCATTCACTGTCGTGTTGGCGTGCGTCGCGCCAGCGCGGAAGGCGGCCAGCGTGTTGGCGGTGGCCAGGCCGAGGTCGTTGTGCGCGTGCATCTCGATTTCGAGGTCGATCGCCCGGCGCAGCTGCGACACCAGCACATAGGTGCCGAAGGGATCGAGTATGCCCAGCGTGTCGGCGATGCGGATGCGGCGTGCGCCGGCCATCTGCGCCTCTTCCGCGACGCGACAGAGGAAGTCGATGTCGCCGCGCGACGCGTCTTCCATGCCGACGCTCACCTCGACGCCGGCATCGAGTGCGCGCTCGACGTGCGGACGGATCTGCTCGATTACCCAGTCGCGGTTGCGCCGCAGCTTGCCGGCGATCTGCAGGTCCGACACCGGCAGCGACATATGCACGATGTCCACCGGGCAGCGCAGCGCGGCTTTGAGGTCGCTGTCCGTCATGCGCGCCCACACCATCAGTCGCGCGTTCAGGCCGAGTGTCGCGATGCGTTCGATCACATCGATCTCGGCAGCGCCCATGGCCGGGATGCCGATTTCCATCTCCGGTACACCGGCCTGATCGAGGGCGTCCGCAATCGCGCACTTCTCGTCGGCGGTGAAGGCCACGCCGGCCGTCTGCTCGCCGTCGCGCAGCGTGGTGTCGTTGATGATGAATGCGGCTGCCATGTCGTCGGACCTCCTGCAGAGCATTCAGCAAGCGCTGTGCCACGGTAATGGCGCGATGCAAGTGATTGATGTTGATGGAGGTTTCGCGCGTGTCACGATGTCGCGCATGCGACATGTCCGTCGCCCGTGGCGAGGCTGTCGTGAATGTCCCGTTTGCAACAGGTGTTCTGCCTTGGGTTTCGATACAGGCCGCGATGCGGCCGTTGCGGTCCGCCGGCTTCGATCCAGGCTGCTGTCGGGGTCGGAAGACCCCTCCCACAGAACCCTCGCCCGTGCCGTCGACAGGGAATTTTTTGTGGGAGCGGCCTTGGCCGCGATGCGGCCGCTGAGGTTCGTCTGCTTCGATCCAGGCTGCTATCGGGGTCGGAAGACCCTTCCCACAGAACCCTCGCCCGTGCCGTCGACAGGGAATTTTTTGTGGGAGCGGCCTTGGCCGCGATGCGGCCGCTGAGGTTCGCCGGCTTCGATCCAGGCTGCTGTCGGGGTCAGAAGACCCCTCCCACAGAACCCTTGCTGGCAGGGGGCTGCTTACTCGCGCGCGAGGTTGCGCGTGTGCAGCGGCAGTTCGATGGTGACGTCGGCGCTGCCGAGGCGGGCGCAGCAGGCGAGGCGGGAGGCGGGCTGAACGCCCCAGGCGTCGTCGAGCTGGTCTTCCTCGTCGTCGTCGGCTTCGTTGAGCGAGGCGGCGCCGGCGCGCAGATAGACGTGGCAGGTCGAACAGGCGGCGACCTTCTCGCAGGCGTGCTCGATCGCGATGTCGTGCGCCAGCAGCGCGTCGCAGATCGAGGTGCCGGCGGCAACCTCGATGCGGGCGCCGTCCGGGCATAGCTGCGGATGCGGCAGTACGGTGAGCGTGCTCACGATTGCAGCTCCGACACGCGGGTGCCCGACAGCGCGCGCCGTATGCCGGCGTTCATGCGCAGGCCGGCGAACTCGGTGGTGGCGGCGTTCAGCGCCTCGCTCAGCAGCTTGAGCTTGGTGCTGTCGTCGCCGGCTTCGAGCGCTTCGGCCAGCGCATACATCGCGGCCTGGATGGCGACGAACTGGTCGTGCGTCAGCAGTGCGTGACCGTCTTCGGCCAGCGCCGCTTCGGTGGCGTCGACCAGCCGGCGCGCCTCGACCTGCGCCTCGCGCAGCATGCGCGCCGCCATGTCGCTGTCGGCCTTGCCGTAGGCGTCGATCAGCATGTCGGCGATCTGCGCGTCGCTCAGACCGTAGGACGGCTTGACCTCGATGTGCGATTCGACGCCGCTGGTCTGTTCGCGCGCCGACACCGACAGCAGGCCGTCAGCGTCGATCTGGAAGGTGATACGGATGCGCGCCGCGCCGGCCACCATGGGCGGGATGCCGCGCAGTTCGAAGCGCGCCAGCGAACGGCAGTCGCTCACCAGTTCGCGTTCGCCCTGAACGACGTGGATGGCCATCGCGGTCTGGCCGTCCTTGTAGGTCGTGAATTCCTGCGCGCGTGCGGCCGGTATCGTCGAGTTGCGCGGAATCACCTTCTCGACCAGGCCGCCCATCGTTTCCAGTCCGAGCGACAGCGGGCATACGTCGAGCAGCAGCCAGCTCTCTTCGCCGGCCGGTTTGTTGCCGGCCAGCACGTCGGCCTGTATCGCGGCGCCGATGGCCACCACCTGGTCGGGGTCGAGATCGGTCAGCGGCTCCTGGCCGAACAGCTTGCGCACTGCGGCGCGCACCTGCGGCATCCGCGTCGAGCCGCCCACCATCACCACGCCGTCGACCTCGTCGGCGGCGACGCCGGCGTCGCGCAGTGCGCGGCGCACCGGCGCCATGCTGCGCGACACCAGGTCGCCGGTGAGCAGTTCGAACTGCTCGCGCGACAGGTCGAAGGAGACGCTGCGACCGTCGTCCAGCGTCAGTGCAATCTTCGTGACCGGGGCACTCGACAGCGCTTCCTTGGCGCTACGCGCCCGCGCCAGCATCATGCGCGTTTCGCCGGCGGAAGGCGCTGCGAGTGCCAGTTGCTGCCGCAGCCAGTCGGCGATCCGGTGGTCGAAGTCGTCGCCGCCGAGCGCGGCGTCACCTGCGGTCGCCAGCACCTCGAACATGCCCTGTGAAAGCTTCAGGACCGATATGTCGAAAGTGCCGCCGCCGAGGTCGTAGATGGCGAAGGTGCCGTGGGCGGCACGATCCAGACCGTAGGCGATGGCGGCTGCAGTAGGTTCGTTGAGCAGGCGCAGCACGTTCAGGCCGGCCAGGCGCGCGGCGTCCTTGGTGGCCTGGCGCTGCGCGTCATCGAAATAGGCGGGCACGGTGATGACCGCGCCGACCAGATCGCCGCCGAGCGAAGCTTCGGCGCGGTCGCGCAAGGTGCGCAGTATCTCGGCCGACACTTCGACCGGCGAGCGCACGCCGGCGCGCGTATCCAGGCTCACCATGCCCGGCGTGTCGACCAGTGCGTAGGGCGTGGTGGACGCGTCGACGTCGGCCAGCGAGCGACCCATGAAGCGCTTGACCGAAACGATGGTGTTGCACGGGTCCTCGGTCTGCGCCGACTGCGCCTCGTGTCCGACCACGATGCCGTCCTCGGCGTAGCGCACCACGGACGGCAGCAGCATGCGCCCGTCGTCGTCCGGCAGCACGCGGGTGAGGCCGCTGGCGACGGTCGCGACCAGCGAATTCGTAGTGCCCAGGTCTATGCCCACGGCCAGCCTGTGCTGGTGGGGCGCGGCACTCATGCCCGGTTCGGCGATCTGCAGCAGGGCCATGTTGGCGTGCTCCGGTTTACGTGGTGCGAACTCAGACGCCGAAGCTTTCGCCGCAGCCGCAGGCCGACTTCACATTGGGGTTGTTGAACTTGAAACCTTCATTCAGGCCTTCGCGCACGAAGTCCAGCTCGGTGCCGTCGAGGAAGGGCAGGCTTTTCGGGTCGACCAGCAGCGTCACGCCGTGGCTGGCGAACTGGATGTCCTCGGGCTGCAGCGCGTCGGCGAACTCGATCGCGTAGGCGAGGCCGGAACAGCCGCTGGTCTTCACCGCCAGCCGCAGGCCCACACCCTGGCCGCGCTTGACCAGGCTTTTCTGCACGTGCCGCGCGGCGGCCTCGCTGAGCGTGATGGTCATGTCCGTCACCTCACATCGAGAAGGAGCTGCCGCAGCCGCAGGACGAGGTCGCGTTCGGATTGCGGATGACGAAGCGCGAACCTTCCAGGCCGTCCTCGAAATCGATCTCTGCGCCCATCAGGTACTGCATGCTCATCGGATCGACCAGCAGCGTGACGCCGTCGGTGACGATGGGCGTGTCGTCTTCGTTCACGCCTTCCTCGAAGGCGAAGCCGTACTGGAAGCCGGAACAGCCTCCGCCGGTCACATAGACGCGCAGCTTCAGCGCCGGGTTGCCCTCTTCGGCGATCAGGTCGGCGACCTTTGCTGCAGCGGCTTCGCAGAACTTGATCGGCGAAGGCAGCGGCAGCGTGGTGGTCGGGGCGACGGTACTTTCGGCAAGCGTGCTCATGGCGTGTCCTTTCAGGCGGCTTCGACGGTGTCGGGGGCGGTCTGCCGGGTGCGGTAGTCGGCCACGGCCGCCTTGATCGCGTCTTCGGCGAGGATGGAGCAGTGGATCTTCACCGGCGGCAGCGCCAGTTCTTCGGCGATCTCGGTGTTTTTGATCGCCAGCGCTTCGTCCAGCGTCTTGCCCTTGACCCATTCGGTCACCAGCGAACTCGACGCGATGGCCGAGCCGCAGCCATAGGTCTTGAACTTGGCGTCCTCGATGATGCCGTTGGCGCCGACCTTGATCTGCAGCCGCATCACGTCGCCGCAGGCCGGCGCGCCGACCATGCCGGTGCCGACGCCTTCGTCGTCCGCCGCGTAGGACCCGACGTTGCGCGGGTTGTCGTAGTGGTCGAGCACCTTGTCGCTGTATGCCATGGTTGTTCTCCGTTCAGTCGTTGTGGAGGAAGGTGTTCAGTGCGAGGCCCTCAGTGCGAGGCCCTCAGTGCGATGCCCTCAGTGCGATGCCCACTGCACGGTCGACAGGTCGATGCCGGCGCTGTGCATGTCCCACAGCGGCGACAGTTCGCGCAGCTTGCGCACCGCGGTCGACACCTGCTCGATTGCCGAGTCCACCTCCTGCTGCGTGGTGAAGCGGCCGATCGAGAAGCGGATGGAGCTGTGCGCCAGTTCGTCGCTGCGGCCCATCGCGCGCAGCACGTAGGACGGTTCCAGGCTGGCCGAGGTACAGGCCGAACCGGACGACACCGCGATGTCCTTCATGCCCATCAGCAGCGATTCGCCTTCGACGAAGTTGAAGCTGATGTTCAGGTTGTGCGGTACGCGACGTTCCATGTCGCCATTGACGAACACCTGGTCGAGCGTGCTGAGCCCGTTCAGCAGGCGGTCGCGCAGCATGCGGATGCGTTCGTTCTCGGCGCCCATGTTCTCGCGCGTGAGCCAATAGGCTTCGCCCATGCCGACGATCTGGTGTGTCGGCAGCGTGCCCGAGCGCATGCCCCGCTCGTGGCCGCCGCCGTGGATGATGGCGTCGATGCGCACGCGCGGCTTGCGGCACACGTAGAGCGCGCCGATGCCTTTCGGGCCGTAGGTCTTGTGCGCCGACAGCGACATCATGTCGACCGGCAGTTCGTCCAGGTCGAAGGCCACCTTGCCGGTGGCCTGCGCGCCATCGACGTGGAACAGCACGCCCTTCTCACGGCAGATCGCGCCCAGCGCGGCGATGTCCTGGATGACGCCGGTCTCGTTGTTCACGAACATGACCGAGGCGAGCACGGTGTCGGGCCGCAGCGCGGCGCGGAAGGCCTCGATGTCGAGCAGGCCGTTCTCCTGCACGTCGAGCAGTGTCACTTCGCAGCCGCTGCGTTCCAGTTCGCGCACCGTGTCGAGCACCGACTTGTGCTCGGTCTTCACGGTCACCACGTGCCTGCCGCGGCCGGCGTGGAACTGCATCGCGCCCTTGATCGCCAGGTTGTTCGACTCGGTCGCGCCAGAGGTCCAGACGATTTCGCGCGGATCGGCACCGATCAGCGCGGCCACCTGTTCGCGCGCCAGTTCGACGGCTTCCTCCGCCGCCCAGCCATAGGCGTGCGAGCGGCTGGCCGGATTGCCGAAGTTGTCGAACAGCCAGGGCATCATCTTGCCCACCACACGCGGGTCGACCGGGGTGGTGGCGGCGTAGTCCAGATAGATCGGGCGATTCATGTCGGCTTCTCCTGCATGAGGGGGTTGCATCCCTCTCAGCAAGTTGCGGGCCGGTTTTGAAAATTGATCTGGATCAACCACTTGTGGATTTTCGACCGGCGCATGTCCGGCTGTCGCGACAGCGTCTGTCGAGTTTGTCGCGTTGCCGACGCGGTCGCCGCGCACGCATGCATGCGCACGTGTACGCGCGGGGGCGGGTCGCGTGCGATCACAACAGCAGCGGCTCGCCGCGCCGGGCACTCACCACCCGTGACGACGTCATCTGGCACAGCGCATGCATTGAGGCCGGTCAGGAGGTCGCCATGAGCGAAGTGTTGATGACCCTGATCGGCCTGGTGCTGGTCAATAACGTGGTGCTGGTCCGCTTTCTCGGACTGTGCCCCTTCATGGGCGTGTCGAAGAAGATCGACAGCGCCTTCGGCATGGGTCTGGCCACCACCTTCGTGATGACGCTGTCGGCGATGGCCGCCTGGGCGCTCGAACACGCCTTGCTGCTGCCTTTCGGGCTCGGCTACCTGCGCATCCTCGCCTACATCGTGGTCATCGCCGCCGTCGTGCAGTTCGTCGAAATGGCCATGCACAAGACGCTGCCCGACCTGCACCGCGTGCTCGGCATCTATCTGCCGCTGATCACCACCAACTGTGCGGTGCTCGGCATTCCGCTGCTCAACGCGCAGGCCGGTCATGGCCTCGGCATGAGCGTGCTCGGCGGCTTCGGCTCGGGCGCCGGCTTCACGCTGGTGATGATCCTGTTCGCTGGCCTGCGCGAACGACTGGCGCTGATGCGCGTGCCGCAGACCTTCGCCGGACCGCCGGTCGCTTTCATCACGGCCAGCCTGCTGGCGCTGGCTTTCATGGGTTTCACCGGCCTGGTGCCGGCAGGCGGCGGCTGATGCGCCGCACCGAACGGGAGGTAGCGCGATGGAACAGATGATTACCGCGGTCATGAGTCTGACTGCGATCGGCTCCGGGCTCGGCATCGTGCTCGGCGTGGCGGCCCGGCGCTTTGCCGTCGAGGGCGACAGCCGGGTGAAGGAGGTCGAGGACATGCTGCCGGCCGCCAACTGCGGCCAGTGCGGCTTTCCGGGCTGCGCCGGTGCGGCCGAGGCCATCGTCGCCGGCACCGCGTCGCCGACCTGCTGTCCGCCCGGCGGCAAGGTGGTGGCGCTGGCCATCGCCGAGCACCTGGGCATCGCGCTCGATGCCGACGAGGTCGATGACGTGCCCTTGATCGCGGTGATCGAGGACGCGCTGTGCATAGGCTGTACCAAGTGCTACCGGCTGTGTCCGTCGGACGCCATTATCGGCGCGATGAAGCAGTTGCACGGTGTGTTCGAGGACGCCTGCACCGGCTGCAACCAGTGCGCCGAGAAGTGCCCGACCGGCGCCATCACGATGCAGCCGATGCCGCTGACGGTGGGTACCTGGGTGATGCCGAAACCGGCGCTGGCGGCCTGAGCCATGGCACACATCGTCATTCCGCCGATACGCCGCCTGCTCCAGCGCTGGGGCGTGCATCCTGACAGCCACAAGTTTCCCGCGGCGACACTGGATATCGTCGACGCCGGACTGCCGCCGGCGCTGGTCATCCCGCTGTCGCAGCACTCCGGTGCACCGGCCCGGCCGGTGGTGAAGATCGGCGACACCGTGTTGCGCGGCCAGCTGATCGCAGAAGCCGGAGGGCGCATTTCGGCGCCGCTGCACGCACCGACCTCCGGCGTCATCGCCGCCATCGGCGAAGCCTCGATGGCGCATCCGGCCGGTCTGGGGGGGCCGGCGATCACGCTGCATCCCGACGGGCTGGATCAATGGACGGAGCGGCACGCCGAGCCCTATCCGATCACGCTGGCGCCGGACGAGATAACGCGCCGCGTTGCCGCAGCGGGCATCGTCGGTCTCGGCGGCGCCAGCTTTCCGTCGGCGGTCAAGCTGGAGCTGGGACGGCGCAGCCAGATCGACACCGTCATTCTGAACGGCAGCGAATGCGAGCCCTATCTGTCCTGTGACGACCGGCTGATGCAGGAATGCGCGGCCGACATCATCGAGGGCGCACGCCTGATCATGCGATCGACCGGCGCGCAGCGCGTGCTGGTGGGCATCGAGGACAACAAGCCGGAGGCGATTGCGGCGATGAAGGTGGCCGCCCACCCCTTCCCCGAGGTGTCGGTGGTGCGCATTCCCAGCCGCTACCCGATGGGCGCTGACCGCCAGCTCATCCAGACGCTGACCGGCATCGAGGCGCCGGCCGACGGTCGCGCCGCCGACGTCGGCATCGTCGTGCACAACGTCGGCACCGCCTACGCCGTGCAGCGCGCGCTGCGCTACGGCGAGCCACTGACCGAACGCGTGGTCACCGTGGCCGGCGGCGCGGTGACGGCGCCGCGCAATCTGCGTGTGCGTCTGGGTACGCCGCTGTCCTGGCTGTTCGAACGCTGCGGCGGTCTGCGTGGCGCGCCGGCGCGGGTGGTGGTCGGCGGTCCGATGATGGGCGTCGGCGTGCCGGACATCGACACGCCGGTGGTCAAGGGATCGAGCGGCGCGCTGGCGCTGACTGCCGCCGAGGTCGGCGAGCGCGAACCGAGCGCCTGCATACGCTGCGGCAGCTGCGTGAGTGCCTGTCCGGTCGGGCTGATGCCGCTGGACATGGCGGCGCTCATCCACGCCAACGAACTGGGCCGCGCCGAGGACATCGGCCTGGGCGACTGCCTCACCTGCGGTGCCTGCGGCTTCGTCTGCCCGTCGCGCATTCCGCTGGTGCAGTACTTCAACCACGGCAAGGGCGAGCTGTGGGCGCGTGAGCGCGAGGGCCGCAAGCTCGACCGGGTGCGTGAACTGACCGAGGCGCGCGCTGCCCGCGTCGAGCAGGAAGCGCGCGAGAAGGCCGAGGCACACGCCCGGCGCAAGGCCGAACGCGCGGCGGCGGCGGCCGCCGCCGAAGCGGCCCGCAAGGAGACCACCGCATGAACACCCCTATACATGCGTCACCGCATGCGGTGGCTTCGCGCACCAGCGGCCAGATCATGGGCCTGGTCATGCTGGCGCTGCTGCCGGCCACGCTGGCCGGCTTCTGGCAGTTCGGCTGGCCGGCATTCTGCCTGTGGGCCGTGACCGTGCTGTCCTGCGTGCTGTCGGAGGCGCTGTGCCTGCGCTGGGCCGGGCGGCGCGTCATGCCGGTGCTGTTCGACGGCTCGGCGGCGCTGACCGGGTGGCTGCTGGCGTTGTCGATGCCGCCGTGGGCGCCCTGGTGGCTGGGCGCGCTGGGCGGCGTCATCGCCATCGTGATCGCCAAGCAGGTGTTCGGCGGTCTCGGCTGTAACGTGTTCAACCCGGCCATGGTCGGGCGCACCGTGCTGCTGGTGTCCTTCCCGGTGCTGATGACGCAGTGGGTCAATCCGCAGATGCTGAGCCAGGGTACAGATCTGATGCAGGCGGTGCACATCGGCCTGTCAGGTGGCGTGCCCGACGCCTACACCAGCGCTTCGCTGCTCGGCAACGTGAAGACGGAGCTGGGGCGCGGCACGGTACTGGCCGAGGCGATGTCCGGCTTCGCCACCGCTCAGGGCGCGTCCGGCGAACGCGCCGGCAGCCTTGGCGAGACCGCGTCGCTGTGGGTGCTGCTGGGCGGACTGTTCCTGGTGGCCAAACGCGTGATCGGCCTGCGCATACCGCTCGGTTTCCTGGCCGGCCTGTGCCTGCCGGCGGCGATCGCACATGGCATTGCGCCCGACCACTATCTGCCGCCGCTGGCCCACCTGCTGTCGGGCGGCGCGATGCTCGGCGCCTTCTTCATCGCGACCGACTACGTCACCTCGCCCAGCGCACCGTTCGGGCAGTGGATATTCGCCCTCGGCGCCGGCCTGCTGACCTGGCTGATCCGCACCTGGGGCGGTTATCCCGAGGGCGTGGGTTTCGCCGTGCTGCTGATGAATGCGGTGACCCCGGTACTCGACCTGTGGGCGCGGCCACGCATATTCGGCCGCAGCATCCGTGGCAAGTCGCTGCCGGCGCGACGCGTGCAGGAGCTTCCGCGATGAGCGAACGACGCCTACCCGATACCGTCTGGTTTCCCGGCCTGTCGCTCGGTGTGGTGATGCTGGTGACCACCGCGGTGCTCGCGTTCAGTCACAGCGCGACCGCCGAGCGCATCGAACAGGCGGCTGCCGACGACACCCGTCAGCAGCTGGAACAGATCCTGCCCGCCGGCTACGCGGACAACAATCTGCTGACCGATACGCTGCAGCTGGCCGGCCCCGACGGCGCTGCGCTGACCGTGCATCGGGCGCGCAAGGGCGGCGCGCTGCGGGCGGTGCTGTACGAAATGTCGGGCAACGGCTATGGCGGCCGCATCGTGCTGCTGATGGCGGTCGACGTCGACGGCCGCGTGGTCGGCGTGCGCGTGACCAAGCACACCGAGACGCCGGGTCTGGGCGACAAGATAGAAGTCGCACGCAACGACTGGATACGCTCCTTCGAAGGCAAGTCGCTGCAGCAGCCGGAGCCGGCCCGCTGGGCGGTGAAGAAGGACGGTGGCGTGTTCGACCAGTTCGCCGGCGCGACCATCACGCCGCGTGCGGTGGTCGGCACGGTCAGGAAGGGACTTGAATTCTTCGCCGCACACCGGGCCGAGCTGATCGGCGACGCGGCGCCCGCCGGAGGAGGACAGTGATGAGCGACAGCCCGAACGTGAAGGCCGTCATGCGTGACGGCGTATGGGACAACAACGCGGTGCTCGGCCAGATGCTGGGCCTGTGCCCGACCATGGCGGTGACCAGCAGCGCGACCAACGGGCTCGGCATGGGGCTGGCGACGACCGCCGTGCTGCTGATGTCGAACGTGCTCATCTCGTCGCTGCGGCACTGGGTCAGCGACGAGGTCCGCATCCCGGTGTTCATCGTGCTCATCGCCGGCATGGTGACGCTGGTCGATCTGTGTCTGAACGCCTGGTTCCACGACCTGTACAAGGTGCTCGGCATCTTCATCGCGCTCATCGTCGTGAACTGCGCGGTGCTCGGTCGGGCCGAGGCCTTTGCGTCGCGTCACGCGGTGGCGCTGTCGGCGTTCGACGGGCTGGCCACCGGGCTGGGCTTCACGCTGGCGCTGACGCTGATGGGCGCGGTGCGCGAGGTGACCGGTGCCGGCACGCTGTTCGCGGGCGCGTCGCTGCTGCTCGGTCCGCAGTTCGCCTTTCTCGAAACGAAGGTGGCGGACGCCGGGGCGCTGTTCATGATCCTGCCGCCCGGCGGCTTCCTCGTGCTGGGGCTGCTGATCGCCGCACGGCGCCGTCTGCAGCACTGGTCGGAATCGCGGCAGCCGGCTGGCGTGCCGGCGCCGGCTGCGCAATGAGGACTGGATGAGGGCGACGCGATGAAGATAGGCGTGGCGTGGGTCGGGCCGACCGACCGTGTGTGGATGCAGGTGGAGGTGCCGGACGGCTGCACGGTGTCCGAAGGCATCCTGCGCTCCGGAATACTCGAACGCTGTCCGGACATCGACATCGACAGGGCCAAGGTGGGCGTGTTCGGCAAGGTGGTGAAGAAGGACGCTGCGCTGCGACCGGGCGACCGCATCGAAATCTATCGCCCCATCATCTGCGACCCGGAAACGGTGCCGCGGCGCAACGGTGCCGACGACGACGATGACGAATGACGCCGTGCGCGCACGCAGCCGCGTGCGTGATTACCACCGTCGCACCATCCACCGCTTTGCCGGCTACGCTGCCGGCCCGGAAACGCTGGACTGGGACGCGCAGCCATCGCCCTTCCGTCACTACGAAGGCGCGCCGCGGATGGCGTTGCCGCTGGCCACCGACGACGACAGTCCGGTCACCGCCCGCTTGCGTCTGGACTGGCGCATGCTCGACACCGGTCTGCCGCCCTTGCCCTGCACGCTGTCCGCACTGGGTGCGCTGCTGCATCTGGCTCTCGGCCTGACCGCCTGGAAGTCGACCGGGCCCGACCGCTGGGCGGTGCGCGCCAATCCGTCCAGCGGCAATCTGCACCCGGTCGAGGGCTGGGTGTTCGCAGTCGGCGTGCCGGGGCTGGAGGATGGCCTCTGGCACTACCTGCCCGAAGTGCACGCGCTGGAACAGCGCGCCGCCTTCGAGCCCGGTGGCGCGCCCGGCCTGCACCTCGCGCTCAGTTCGGTCATGTGGCGCGAGGCATGGAAGTACGGCGAACGCGCCTTCCGCTACTGCCAGCTCGACGTCGGCCACGCGACGGCCGCACTGCGCAACGCGGCGGCCGTGCTCGGCTGGTCGCTCGCCGTGCAGCCGGTACGCGTTGATCTGCTGGCGGCTGCATTGGGGCTGGATCGCCTGCCCGATTTCCCGGCGCGGCGTGACCAGGCCACCGAAGTGGAAGAGGCCGAACTGCTGTTCGGGGTCGGCATCGGCCATCTGCCCGGGCCGCTGCCGGTGCGCACGGTCGAGCGCTGGCACGGGCGCGCGAGCACGATAGACGCACATCCGATGTACCGCTGGCCGGTGATCGACGACATCGCCGAGGCGACGCGCGATGCGCTGCCGCGTGGTGAGCTGCCGGCGCAGTCGCGCGCGGTGGCGGCGCCGTGCGGCCGCTCGGTCGGGCATGTGCTGCTCGGGCGGCGCAGTGCGCAGCGTTTCGACGGCCGACACATGATGACGCGCGACGAATTCGACGGCGTGCTGGAGCGTCTTCAGCCCTGCCGCGCCGCACCCTGGGACGCACTGCCTGACGAGCGCCGGATCGATCTGCTGCTGTTCGTGCACCGGGTCGACGGCCTTGCGCCCGGTGTCTATCTGCTGCCGCGCGGTCCGGCCGAGGGCGGTGTGCTGCCGCTGCTCGCTGCGCTGTATCCGCTGACGCCGGTCGACGGTCTGCGCAGCGACCTGCGCCTGCTCGCCACGATGGCACCGCCAGCGCTGGCCCGGCTGGCGCGCAGCCTGCACTGCCATCAGGACATCGCATCGACCTCGTGTTTCGCGCTCGGCATGCTGTGCGAATTCGATGCCGCACTTGAAGCATCGCCGGCCGCCTACCGCGCGCTGCACCGTCAGGCCGGCCTGATCGGCCAGCAGCTCTATACCGAAGCCGAAGCGCTGGGGCTGCGCGGCACCGGCATCGGCTGCTTCTTCGACGACGCGGTGCACGAGCTGCTCGGCCTCGAAGACGAGCGCTTTCGCACGATCTATCACTTCACGATGGGCCGCGCCGTCGACGACGCGCGCATCGAAACCACGCCTGCCTACGCGGGTGCCGAACAGGAGCCGATGGCCGCATGAGGTCCGTCAGGACGTCGGCGCATCGGCCGGAGGGCTGAACAGTGAGCACGACCTACCGCCGCATTTCCGCCGCCCAGGCGGCCGATCTGATCGCCCGCCACCGCAGCGGCCGTCTGCCGGCGCTGGCGCTGTTCGACACACGCGACCGCGCCAGTTTCGAGCGCAGCCACATCGACGGCGCACGCCACCTGAGCGACGCCGCGTTCGGCGATGTGCTGCAGACCGTGGCGCGGCCGACGCCGGTGCTCATCTACTGCTATCACGGCAACGCGAGCCAGAGCTGGGCCGAGCGCTTCAGCGATTTCCGCTACCCCGAGGTGTACAGCGTCGATGGTGGCCACGCGCCGCTGGCCAATGCGCTCGACCGGCTGGCGGTCGGCCGCGACGGCTGTGCGCTGCCGCCGGACGCATCGCCGGCGCTGCGCGCGCTGATCGAATCGAATGGCTTCGACCCGCGCAATCTCGATGGTGCGATCGCGCACGGACTGACGCCGCTGATGCGGGCCGCGCTCGACGGCGAGGCGGCACTGGTGGACGAACTGCTGGCGGCCGGCGCCGACGTCGGCTGCCGCAACGCCGACGGCAACAACGCGCTGTGGCTGGCCTGTGTCGGCGGCAACGTCGATGTCGTGCGCGCGCTGGCCGGCGCCGGCATAGACCTCGACAACCGCAACGACACCGGTGCCACCACGCTGATGTACTGCGCGTCGAGCGGCAGGCACGTGATGCTGGCGCTGCTGCTCGATCTGGGGGCGGACCCGCTGCTGCGCACCGACGACGACTATCTCGCCGCCGATCTTGCTTCGACCGTCGAATGCCTGCAGCTGCTGCGGCACACCGTCGCATGAGCACCCCGACGAAGGCAGCTCCCGGCGTCACCGCACGACGCCTGCGCACGCCTTCATTCCAACCCAGCCGAAGCAAGGATTCGCGATGACTCCGGGCACGCTCCAGACGGTCGGCACTGCGCTGTTCGCGGTCGCCGTCGCACACACCTTCCTGACCCGGTATTTCGAGCACCTCGCGCATCTGCAGCCCGGTCACGCCGGCATCTGGCATCTGCTCGGCGAGGTCGAAGTGGTGTTCGGCTTCTGGGCCTTCGTGCTGCTGGCCTTCGTGGCGCTCACCGGTGGCGCCGGCAGTGCGGCCGGCTATCTGGAAGCGCTGGACTACACCGAGCCGGCCTTCGTGTTCGTCATCATGGTGGTGGCGGCCAGCCGGCCGGTGCTCGAACTGTGCAAGGCGGGCGCTCGCATGCTGGCGCGCTACATCCCGGCGCCCGACAGCGTCGCCTTCCATTTCGTCTGCCTGTCCGTGCTTCCGCTGCTCGGCTCCTTCATCACCGAGCCGGCGGCGATGACGCTGGCGGCGCTGATGCTGCGCGACAACGTCTACAGCAGGAAGATTTCGCACCGCCTGAAGTACGTCACCCTGGGCGCGCTGTTCGTGAATGTGTCGATCGGCGGCACGCTCACTCACTTCGCCGCGCCGCCGGTGCTGATGGTGGCCGGCAAGTGGAACTGGGACATGTGGTACATGCTGGGCCACTTCGGCTGGAAGTCGGCGATCGCCGTGTTCGTCAATGCCGGCGTGGCAACGCTGCTGTTCGCGCGCGAGCTGAGGTCGCTGCACGTGGATACGCGCAGCAGCGACCGCACCGTGCCGCGCTCACTGATGCTTCTGCACGTGTTGTTTCTCGCCGGCATCGTTTACTTCGCCCACCATCCGGTGGTGTTCGTCGGACTGTTCCTGCTCTTCCTCGGCGTGGCCGAGGCCTACCGGCACTACCACGACCGGCTGATGTTGCGCGAGGGCCTGATGGTGGGCTTCTTCCTCGCCGGCCTGGTTACCCTGGGGGCGCTGCAGCAGGGGTGGCTGCAGGCCGCGCTGACCGGCATGGACAGCACGGCGCTTTACTTCGGCGCCACCGCGCTGACCGCGATCACCGACAACGCCGCACTGACCTACCTGGGTTCGCTGGTCGAGGGCACGGACGAGGCCTTCAAGTACTCGCTGGTAGCCGGTGCCGTGACCGGCGGTGGGCTGACGGTGATCGCCAACGCGCCCAATCCGGCCGGTTTCGCGATCCTGCGCGGCCATTTCGACGACGAGGCGATCAATCCCCTTGGCCTGTTCGTGACCGCGCTGCCGCCGACCATCGTCGCCATCCTGGCTTTCCAGCTGCTCTGAGCGTGCCGGCTCAGGAATCCGCCGCTTCGGTTTCGCCTTCGCTGCGCTGCAGCCGGTAACTGAGCTTGGGCCGCGACATGCCGAGCCGGCGCGCGGCGCGGGCGATATTGCCGCCCTCCTGATCGACGCAGGCCTTCATCAGCTGCTGCTCCAGCTCCTCCAGCGGAATGCCGCTGCGCAGGATCTGCTCCACCAGATGTTCGCGCACCGTGTCGCCGCAGCCTTCTTCCAGCTTGCCGCAGGCGGAAATGCCGGATTCGCGTGCCAGCACCGCTTCCAGAGACAGGAAGAGGTGGTGCGCCTCGATCCAGCCCTGCTGCGGCGCCAGCACCACGCCACGCTCGATCACGTTTTCCAGTTCGCGCACATTGCCCGGCCAGTGGTGGGCGTGCAGCGCCTGGAAGCCCTTGTCCGACACGCCCTGCACATGCTTGCCGTGGGCCCGGTTGAATTTCGCCACCAGCGTATCGACCAGCAGGCGCAGGTCGGCCAGCCGGTCGCGCAGCGGCGGGATGTGTATCGGATATACATGCACCCGGTAGTACAGGTCGGGCCGGAAGCGGCCTTCCTTCACCGCCTGCGCCAGATCGACGTTGGTGGCGGCCACCACGCGCACATTCACCTTGCGCGTGCGCTCGTCGCCGAGCCGCTCGATCTCGCCTTCCTGCAGCGCGCGCAGCAGCTTGGCCTGGGCGGCGAGCGGCATTTCGCCGATCTCGTCGAGGAACAGCGTGCCGCCTTCGGCGCGCTCGAACTTGCCGGCGCGTGAGGCGTGGGCGCCGGTGAAGGCGCCCTTCTCGACGCCGAACAGTTCGGATTCGATCAGGTCGTTCGGGATGGCGGCGCAATTGACCGCGACGAAGGGCGCGTCCTTGCGCGGACTCATCTGGTGCAGCACGCGGGCGAAGCGTTCCTTGCCGACGCCGGTCTCGCCCAGCAGCAGCACGGTCACCGTGGTGCCGGCGGCGCGCAGCATCAGTTCATAGGCGCGGCGGAAGCTGGCCGAACTGCCGATCAGGTCGGGCGGGGTCGGCGCATCGACCTTGTCGTCGCGCTGGGCGACACCGGCCCAGGCGGCCGGGGGCAGGTGGGCGATGCGGTTCTCCGGCTCGAAATAGCGGGCGTACTGTTCGCCGTCCTCCCATTCCTCGACCGGCTTGCCGACGATGCGGCAGTGGTTGGCGCCACAGCAGGCGCACTCGGTTTCCTTGTACAGCACCATGCGGCCCATGAAGGCCGAGGTGTAGCCCGAGGCGTAGCCGATCTGCATCCAGCACACCGGGTCGGCGGCCTGACCGAATTCGCGCAGATGGAATTCGGCTTCCCACGAGTGCTCCCACAGGAATTCGCCGTCGAACTCGCCGCTGCGCACATCGATATGGATGTGCACCGGCGTCACCTGCACGCTGCCTTCCAGCATGTGCAACTGCGGGCCGACGAAGAAGGATTCGATCGGGTTCTGGTCCGGCCGTATCGTGCGCGCCAGTTCGGCGTCGCGCATGCCGGATTCGTAGCCCATGCGGGTCAGGATGCGGCGCGCCGATTCCGGCCCGACCGACCTGATGAGCTGCGCGCGCAGCGCCGACATGGCGACGCAATGCATCAGCAGCATGCGGTTTTCCGCCAGCCAGATCAGTCCGTCGTCGGCCGAGAACCTGACCAGCCGACGCAGATCGCTGTTGTGCGGGTATTTGATCGTACCCATTGCCCGTGCCTCCTCCAGACCGGTGCCGGTCACGCCAGGCCGGCGTGCCGATGTTGCGCCGCAGCGCCTGTTCGACCTCCTGCGAGCCGGTCCGGCTTCTTCCGTGATGCCGGGTGACCCGAGTGGCCGGTCTTCTTCCGCCTGACGCGTTCATCAGTTGGTGAACACCTCTTCGGGTGCTTCATCAACTCATCAAGCAGTGGACGAGAGGACTGTACTCTCGCCCGCCCAAAACCGCCAAATATCGAGATTTTTGTTGATTATCGAGTATGGCACGCTTCTTGGATAGGAGAGGGTGCGGCTGACGGCTGCATCCGGTGTTTCGGCAAGGGCTCTCCTGCTTCCTGCCTTTCCGAACCGCTGGTGCGCCGCAGCACGCACCACACAACAAAGGAGGACGGAGAAATGCCGATGACGGGCGTGCTGCGCCCGGGTCATGTCGCGCTACGCGTGACGGACCTGGAAGCCGCGGTAAAGCATTACGGGCAGGTACTGGGCCTGATCGAGACCGGGCGGGATGCTCAGGGTCGGGTGTATTTCAAGGCCTGGGACGAACACGACCACCACAGCGTGGTGCTGCGCAAGGCGGATGCTCCGGGCATGGACTACATGGGTTTCCGCGTTGACAGCGAGGACACGCTGGACAGGCTGGCCGCCGAAGTCGAAGGCAGCCGTCTGGCGACCGACCTGCAATGGATACCGGCCGGCGAACATCTGCATACCGGCCGCCGCTTCCGCTTCACGGTGCCGACCGGGCACGCGATCGAACTGTTCGCGACCAAGGACAAGGTGGGCAACGGCCTGCCGGACGTGAACCCGGACCCGTGGCCGGACGGCCTGGTGGGCATGCAGCCGACCCGCTTCGACCATTGCCTGCTGTACGGCGACGACGTCGATGGCGTGGTGAAGCTGTTCACCGAGGTGCTGGGCTTCACCATCGCCGAACAGGTGATGGCCGGTGACGTGATGGTGGGCGTGTTCCTGACCTGTTCAACGAAACCGCACGACATCGCCTTCATCCGCAACCCGGAGAAGGGTCGCTTCCACCACTGCTCCTTCATTCTCGACACCTGGAACGACGTGCTGCGCGCGGCGGACCTGATCTCGAAGCACGACGTGTCGCTGGACATCGGGCCGACGCGGCACGGCATCACGCGCGGCGCGACCATCTATTTCTTCGACCCGTCGGGCAACCGCAACGAAGTGTTCGCTGGCGGCTACATCTATTACCCGGACAAGCCGGTCATCACGTGGATGGTGGAAGACCTCGGGCGGGCGATCTTCTATCACGACCGCAAGCTGAACGAGGCCTTCCTCAACGTGCACACCTGAGGTGAGCGTCATGGCGTCGGCATTCGATCCCTTCCGCAAGTTCGTGCGTGTCACTGGCGAGCGTGACGACGGCTTCGTCGAGTTCGATTTCGCACTCGGCGAGCCGGAGTTGTTCGCCGAAATGATGCTCACGCGCGCCGCTTTCGACGAATTCTGCGCGGCGCAGGACGTGGTCGTGCTCGATGGCGCCGGCGGTCAGCCCGGCAGCGATGCCGGTCCGCACTCGCCGCTGTCGGCACGACTCGACGATGTACTGAACAGCGACTCGCGGTGAGCGCGGGTACGACGGAACAAGAACACACCAGAGGAGACAGGCATGCAGATCGATCTGCGTACCGTATCAATCAAGCCGCAGCGACAGACCTACGGGCATATCGCGCGGCGCTTCGGCGACAAGCCCGCATCGCGCTATCAGGAAGGCACTTTCGACCTGCAGCCGACCGCCAACTTCCACTACCGCCCGACCTGGGACCCGGACCGCGAAATCTTCGACGCCTCGCGCACCCGGCTCACGATGAAGGACTGGTACGCGTTCAAGGACCCTCGCCAGTACTACTACGGCGCCTGGACGCTGGCGCGCGCGCGCCAGCAGGACACCGCCGAATCGAACTTCGACTTCGTCGAGTCGCGCAACCTCGGTGCGCTGCTGACCGAGGACGTGCGCCGGCTGGCGCTCGACATGCTGCTGCCGCTGCGTCATGTGGCCTGGGGCGCCAACATGAACAACTCGTCCATCTGCGCCTACGGCTACGGCACGGCGATCACCCAGCCCTGCATGTTCCACGCGATGGACAACCTGGCCATCGCCCAGTACCTGACGCGCATCGGCCTGCTGCTCGGCGACACCTCGTCGCTGGCCACGGCGAAGGAACACTGGCTGTACGCCGCCGACTGGCAGGGCTTGCGCCGCTATGTCGAGGACTGCCTGGTGGTGCAGGACTGGTTCGAGCTGTTCATCGCGCAGAACCTGGTGCTCGACGGTCTCGTGTACCCGCTGTTCTACAAGACCCTGGTCGAGGATGAACTGTCGCTGCGCGGCGGCACCGCGGTCGCCATGCTCACGCAGTTCATGACCGAGTGGTACGCCGAGACCGCGAAGTGGGTCGATGCGCAGATCAAGACCGCCTGCGCCGAATCGCCCGACAACGCGGCGCTGGTGCGCGGCTGGGTCAGCGCCTGGCAGGCGCGCGCGCTGGAGGCCGTGACGCCGCTGGCGCAAAGCGCGCTCGGTGAGCGTGCCGGCGCGGCGGTCGACGATCTCGCCACGCAGTTCGCGGCCCGCGTCGCCAAGTGCGGCGTGCCGGCCTGAGGTCGCGCCATGTCCAAGGTATTCATCGCGCTGCAGACCAACGACGACACGCGTCCGATCATCGAATCCATCCTCGCCGACAACCCGCACGCGGTGCCGGTCGAGTCGCCGGCGATGATCAAGATCGACGCTGAAGGTCACCTGACGGTGAAGCGCGAGTCGATCTCCGAACTGATCGGCCGCGACTTCGACCTGCAGGAACTGCACACGCACCTGATATCGCTGTCCGGCCATATCGACGAAAGCGACGACGAATTCACGCTGCACTGGAACGACTGAGTCATACCCGAGGGAGAACGCGGGACACGGACGGCCCACCGCAGAGGCCGCACCCGCTCCGTCATTGAGGAGAAGTACAGATGGACATGCAGGTACCGAAGAAGAAGCTGGGCCTGAAGGAACGTTACACGCTGATGACCCGTGATCTGGCGTGGGACACCACCTATCAGCCGAAGGAGAAGGTGTATCCGTACGCCGACTACGAAGGCATCAAGATCCACGACTGGGACAAGTGGGAAGACCCGTTCCGGCTGACTATGGACGCCTACTGGAAGTACCAGGCGGAGAAGGAGCGCAAGCTGTACGCCATCATCGACGCCTACAGCCAGAGCAACGGCCACCTCGGCGTGACCGACGCGCGCTACCTGAACGCGATCAAGATCTTCCTGACCGCGGTGACGCCGCTCGAGCACATGGCGCATCGTGGCTTCGCCCACGTCGGCCGCGCCTTCCCCGGCGCCGGTGCGCGCGTCGCCTGCCAGATGCAGGCGATCGACGAAATGCGCCACGCGCAGACGCAGATCCATTCGCTGTCGAATTACAACAAGTACTACAACGGCTTCCACGACGCGCCGCACATGTTCGACCGCGTCTGGTACCTGTCGGTCCCGAAGAGCTTCTTCGACGACGCGATCACCGCCGGTCCGTTCGAATTCATCGTGTCGATCGGCTTCTCCTTCGAGTACGTGCTGACCAATCTGCTGTTCGTGCCTTTCGTGTCGGGTGCGGCCTACAACGGCGACATGGGCACCATGACCTTCGGCTTCTCGGCGCAGTCGGACGAAGCGCGTCACATGACGCTGGGGCTGGAGTGCATCAAGTTCATCCTCGAGCAGGACCCGGCCAACCTGCCCATCATGCAGCGCTGGATAGACAAGTGGTGCTGGCGCGGCGTGCGCCTGCTGTCCATCGTCGCGATGATGATGGACTACATGCTGCCCAAGCGCGTCATGAGCTGGAAGGAAGCCTGGGAAATCTATTTCGAGGAGAACGGCGGCGCGCTGTTCAAGGACCTCGCCCGCTACGGCATCAAGATGCCGGCCTGCGCCGAACAGATCCGCCAGGAGAAGGAGCACCTGTCGCACCAGGTGTGGTCAGCTTTCTACAACTACAGCGGCGCCACCGACTTCCACACCTGGATGCCGACCGAAGAAGAAATGCAGTGGCTGTCGCAGAAGTACCCGGACACCTTCGACAAGTACTACCGGCCGCGCTTCGAGTTCTGGCGCGAACAGCAGGAAAAGGGCAACCGTTTCTACAACAAGACGCTGCCCATGCTGTGTCAGACCTGCCAGATTCCGATGCTGTTCACCGAGCCTGGCGACCCGACGAAGATCTGCTACCGCGAGCGCAGCTACAAGGGCAACAAGTACCACTTCTGCTCCGACCACTGCCAGCACATCTTCGACAACGAGCCGGAGAAGTACGTACAGGCCTGGCTGCCGGTGCACCAGATCTACCAGGGTAACTGCTTCCCGGAGGGCACCGACCCGACTGCGCCCGGCTTCGATCCGCTGGCCGCGGTGCTGGAGTACTACCGGCTCAACGTCGGTCACGATAACGGCGAGTTCGAAGGTTCGGAAGACCATCGCAACTTCGAAGCCTGGCGCGGCATGGCCAAGCGCAACGACTGAGGGGGACGAAGACATGCAAGTCGCTGCAGTGAAGGATTACGTCGGCGTGCCGCGCGACGTGGTCGACAACTTCCACGGCAACCAGCTCGTGTACGTCGGCTGGGACGATCACCTGATGTTCTGCGCGCCGCTGACCTTTCCTTTCCCGCCCACCATGCGCTTCGGCGACATCGTCGAGAAGGTGCTGCCCGGCGCCTACGGCTATCACCCGGACTGGGCCAGGATCGACTGGTCGAAGGTGGAGTGGATGAAGTCCGGCGAGCCGTGGGTGCCGCATTTCAACCGCACGCTGGCGGAGAACGGCATCGGCCACAAGGACGCCATCCGCTTCCGCACGCCTGGCCTGACCGGCATCAAGGGATCGTGCAGCTGATGGCTTACGCGCTGACCATAGAACCGCTCGGCCAGACGCTTGAGGTCGAGGACGACCAGACGGTACTGGATGCCTGCCTGCGGGCAGGCATCTGGCTGCCGCATGCCTGTTGTCACGGTCTGTGCGCCACCTGCAAGGTGCAGGTGACCGACGGCGAGGTGGACCACGGCGAGGCGTCCGACTTCGCGCTGATGGATTTCGAGCGCGAGGAGGGCAAGACCCTGGCCTGCTGCGCACGGCTGCAGAGCGACGTGACGATAGAGGCGGACATCGACGAGGAGCCGGACGCGCGCAACATTCCGGTCGAGGATTTCAACGGCACGGTGACCCGCATCGAACAGCTCACGCCGACGATCAAGGGGCTGTTCATCCGGCTCGACCGGCCGATCGACTTCCAGGCCGGCCAGTACATCAATCTGGACATCGGCGCCGAAGCCGGCATGAGTCGCGCGTTCTCGCTCGCCAATGCACCGTCGAACGGCAACGAAGTCGAGCTGAACATCCGCATAGTCCCTGGCGGCCGCGGCACCACCTGGATACACGAGTCGCTGCAGGCGGGCGACCGGGTGAAGCTGTCCGGCCCTTACGGCCGCTTCTTCGTGCGCGAGTCGGCCGCCAGGCCGCTCATCTTCATGGCCGGCGGCTCCGGGCTGTCGAGCCCGCGGTCAATGATTCTCGACCTGCTGGCCAAGGGCTACGCGCAGCCGATCACGCTGGTGTACGGCGCGCGCAACCGCGCCGAGCTGTACTACCACGACGACTTCGTCGCACTGGCGGCGGCGCACGCGAACTTCAGTTACGTGCCCGCGCTGTCGGACGAACCGGCGGGCAGCGACTGGGCGGGCTTCCGCGGTTACGCACACGAGGCGGCGCTGGCCCACTTCCGCGAGGACTTCCGTGGCCACCAGGCCTATCTGTGCGGACCGCCGGTCATGATCGACGCCTGCATCAACGCACTGATGCAGGGGCGGCTGTTCGAGCGCGACATCCACACCGAGAAGTTCTTCTCGGCGGCCGACGCGCAGCAGGTACGCAGCCCGCTGTTCAGGAAGATCTGATCGTGGGGCGTTCGTACAGCATCGTGCTCGAAGGCATCGGCCGCGAGTATCTGTGTGCGGACACGCAGAACGCGCTGCGCGGCATGGAGGCGCTGGGCGGCCGTGGCATCCCGGTCGGCTGCCGCCAGGGCGGCTGCGGCGTGTGCAAGGTGGAAGTGCTGTCCGGCACCTACACCGCTGGCGTCATGAGCCGCAGTGCAATCAGCGAGGAGGACGAGCGCCGCCGGTGCGTGCTTGCCTGCCGCATCTATCCGACCAGTGACCTGAAGCTGAAGGTGGTCGGCAAGATGGCGCGCAGTGTCGAGGCGCTGAAGCAGGAGGCGGCGGAAAAGGGCTGACCGCAGAGGTCTTCTGCCTGCTCCGACCCGGTTCTCGGCTCGGGATCGAGGCAGACCGGCATGCGCAGGAATGACCGGAAGTGCTTTCAGCCGTAGTATTCGCGCTTGCGAAACTCTGGTCTTCCCATGACGCCCCCTTTGGCATTCCAACCCGGTCTGTTCGGCGACTGCCCGGTCGAAGCGGCGATCCGGCAACTGGCGGACGATTCGAGCACCCAGGAGCGTGGCGCGATCTACACGCGTCGCGAGGTTGTCGACTTCATGCTCGATCTTGCGGGGTACTCCGAAGAACGGGATCTCACCCGCCTCCGTTTTCTCGAACCGTCATTTGGTGCCGGTGATTTCCTGCTACCTGCAATCGAGCGCTTGTTGAGAGCAGCTCGCAGGGTTGGCCGTGACTTCGCGCTGGAGGACTGCATTTGCGCGGTCGAACTGCATCGAGATACTTATGAATCCACTTTCGCCAAGGTCGTACAGACCCTTATGGCCTACGGTCACACGGAAGAGGGCTCGCTGTATCTGGCCCGGCGCTGGCTCATTTGCGATGACTTTCTGTTGTCGCCGATACGGGGCGCTTTCGACGTCGTCGTGGGCAATCCGCCCTATGTTCGGCAGGAGTTGATTCCGGAAGCGCTGCTCAATGAGTACCGCGCGCGCTACTCGACGCTCTACGATCGCGCAGATCTATACGTACCTTTCATGCAGAGGGCGCTTGAACTGCTCGCCGATGGCGGGGAGCTGTGCTTCATCTGTGCCGATCGCTGGATGAAGAACAAGTACGGAGCGCCCTTGCGACGTCTCGTCACGACGCGTTTCCGGCTCAAGGCATATGTCGATCTCAGCGAGGCAGCCGCCTTTCATTCCGAAGTGATCGCATACCCAGCGATTACCCTGATCGCACGTTTGATGCCAGGAGTGACGCGCGTTGCAGTCGTTAGGGATGTTGAAAGATTGGCGGAGCTCACATCCGGACTGATGGATGGTGGCTCCGAGGGAACTTCCGATGTCCGTCTGATCAGAAGTCTTCCCGCGGATGGCGAGCCATGGGTGCTCGCCGAAGAGGATTCTCTTTCCCTGATTCGTCGTCTTGAAGGGGCCTTTCCCACCCTGGAAAAGGCGGGCTGCAAAGTGGGGATCGGCGTTGCTACGGGCGCCGACAGAGCCTTCATCGGGCTCATGGACGAACTTGACGTTGAGGATGATCGCAAGCTGCCTCTTGCCATGACGCGCGATATCGACAGCGGTGAAGTGAGTTGGCGCGGATTTGGAGTTATCAATCCCTTCCAAGACGACGGAAGGCTGGTCGATCTTGCCGCGTATCCGAAGTTGCGCGCTTTCCTGGAACAGAGGCGCGACATCATTGCGAATCGCCACGTGGCGAAGAAGGACCCGTCACGGTGGTTCCGCACCATAGACAGGATTACGCCATCTCTGGCAGCCGAGCCCAAGCTGCTGATTCCGGACATCAAAGGTCACGCGCAGGTCGTGTTCGATGATGGACGGCTCTATCCACACCACAACCTTTACTTCGTGACCGCGAACGAATGGAATCTGCGGGCGTTGCAGGCAGTCTTGCTGTCCGACCTGACGCGATTCTTCATCTCCTCGTATTCCACTCGTATGCGTGGCGGCTTTCTCCGGTTTCAGGCGCAGTATCTGCGGCGGATCAGGCTTCCGTTCTGGAAGGATGTTCCATCGGATATGCGATCGCGACTTGGCGCGGCGGCTCACGCTCTCGACATTCCGGCGTGCAATCGGGCTGTTGCCGAACTTTACGGACTGAGCGAGGGCGATATCGCTTTGATAGAAAAAGAGGATGCGCAGCGGCGCTGAGACCTAATGGCTCTTGAATTGTGCGACTACGAGCGCCGTGCGCGCGGGGCGGTAAAGGAGTTTTGGACAAGCCGCGGTGGCGCTGCCGAGCGTCAACGTCAATCCGGAAAGGCAGATCGCGGCGAACGTGGCGGCGTCCTTTCGGGCAAGAACATGGATGGCTTCGTTCCGCTTATCCAGGCGCTCGTTGCGAAGAACGGGCTGCCATCGGCAGAGGTGCACCTCAAGCGCGCTGTCCTCACACTTCCTGGCTATTTCCGTCCGACCAAGATCTGGGACGTGTTGATAATGAACGGTGGGCGGTTGATCGCCGCGATCGAACTGAAAAGTCAGATCGGACCGTCATTCGGAAACAATTTCAATAATAGGGCCGAAGAGGCGATCGGTACCGGCCACGACTTATGGATTGCCTATCGTGAGGGTGCTTTCGGTGAGCAGCCTCCGCCGTTCATCGGCTGGCTCATGCTCGTAGAGGATTGCGGCAAGTCCAGAAATCCGGTCAAGGACACGAGCCCTCACTTCCCAGTGTTCCCGGAGTTTCGTGGTGCATCTTACCTGCGGCGATACGACATTCTTTGCCAGCGACTGGTCAAGGAGAAGGTCTACTCGTCGGCCTGCGTCATGACGTCGTCCAGAGACGCCGCAACGTCCGGCGTCTTCGGAGAAATGTCGGAACTGACCGGTTTGGGGACCTTCGTTCGGCGACTTGCGGCACACATTGCTGAGGAGGGATCGCGCATTTGATTAGGCGCGAAGGATGGGGGAAGGGCAGTGAAGCGGACGACGGGCACGACAACTGAAATCCCCTTGCTGCAACCCCTGGTCGGCAAAGGTCGGCCTCAGCCGCCGTTGGCCGCCTTCCTCGCCGGTTCCTGCGCGAACTGCGGCACGCTGGCCACGGTCTGGAAGGTGCGCCAGATGTGGCCCGACAGTACACGCGTCGCTTCGTCAGCGTCGCGTGCGATGGCGGCTTTAAAGATGTGTTCGTGCTCCTCGTGCACGTCCTGCGGTACCGGCCGGTTCAGGACCGATATGCGGCGGTAGCGTTCCGATTGCCGGTACAGGATGGCCAGGAAGTGGCGTATCCAGCGCGAGGTGCATGCACCGATCAGCGTTTCGTGGAACACGCGGTTGCGCTCTTCCCATTCGTTCACGCTTCCGTCCACGTCGCCGGCCAGCTTTTCTTCCGCACGCGTCAGCAGATGGAAGGCGCTGACCAGATTGCCTTCCCACACCTCGTCGCCGTTGGTGATGCTTTGCCGCAACGCCTCGCATTCGAGCATGACGCGGGTGCGCGTGATGTCCTCGATGTCGGCCAGCGAAATCGGCGCCACGCGGAAGCCGCGCTGGCCCTGGGCGACCACCAGCGAATCACTCACCAGCAGCGCCAGTGCCTCGCGCAGCGTCCCAGCGCCAACCTCGTACTCGTCCTTCAGGTGCTCGACGCGCAGCTTCGTACCTGGCGGGTGACGGCCTTCGATGATGTCCCGCCGCAACTGGCGATACGCGCCATCGACCAGCGTCTTCGGTTCGTAGGCTTCGCCATTAGCCGCAAAGTCACCGGTAATTAGTTGTTCCATAAAGACTTTCCCGAGCACCCCTGCACGGCGTGCAAGGACATGCCGACATTCTAGTTCCGAACTTTCTCCGTGAAAAGCCAAAAATCTCGATAAAAATAGTTGACGTCGAGATTATTGGTTTATATCGTTAAGTCCATCGAATATCGATGAGCGTGAGGTCGCGATACAGCGGCCCCGCGGAGGAGACGACATGGACGTGGCAGCACGGCAATCGACAGTGGGCTGGGAGGCGGCATCGGCGGCGGTCAGCGCGGCGGTGGCGCACGCGGCGTCCGTGGGCGCCTGCGTCAATGCGGCGGTGGTCGATCGCGCCGGCCAGCTCGTGTCCTTCCTGCGCATGCCGGGCGCGCCGCTGCACTCGGTCGATATCGCGATCGACAAGGCCTACACCGCCGCCAGCTTCGGCCTGCCGACCGGCGACTGGGCGGCCGCCCTCTCATCCCATTCCGACGCAGTCCGCCAGGGGCTGCCGCTGCGCCCGCGCATGGTCATGTTCGGCGGCGGCCTGCCGCTGGTGGTGGCCGGCGAGCGCATCGGCGGCATCGGCATTTCCGGCGGCTCCGAAACGCAGGACGAGGACTGCGCCCGCGCCGCGCTCGCGGCGCTCAGCCTGACCCCGGCGCGCTGACGCGCCGTTCCAACAAGAAAGAGATCGATGAAACAGATCAGCCACTTCATCAACGGCGAGTTTGTCGCCGGCCGCGAGGGCCGCCGCTTCGACAAGCGCTCGCCGCTGGACAACCGCGTCATCGCCTTGGTCAGCGAAGCCGGGCGCGACGAGGTGAATGCCGCGGTCGCCGCAGCGCGTGCCGCGCTCGAAGGCCCGTGGGGCCGCATGACGGTGACCGAGCGCACCGAACTGCTGTACGCAGTCGCCAATGAAATCAACCGCCGCTTCGACGACTTCGTCGCCGCCGAAGTGGCCGACACCGGCAAGCCGGTCAGCCTGGCCAGCCACCTCGACATTCCGCGCGGTGCCGCCAACTTCAAGATCTTCGCCGACGTGGTCAAGAACGTGCCGGGCGAGTTCTTCGAAATGGCCACCCCGGACGGCCGTGGCGCGATCAATTACGCGCTGCGCAAGCCGGTCGGCGTGGTCGGCGTGGTGTGTCCGTGGAACCTGCCGCTGCTGCTGATGACCTGGAAGGTGGGTCCGGCGCTGGCCTGCGGCAACACCGTCGTGGTGAAACCGTCGGAAGAGACGCCGCAGACTGCGGCGCTGCTTGGTGAGGTAATGAACGCGGTCGGCGTGCCGGCCGGCGTCTACAACGTGGTGCATGGTTTCGGCCCGGATTCGGCCGGCGAATTCCTGACCACCCACCCGGGCGTCAATGCCATCACCTTCACCGGCGAGACGCGCACCGGCGAAGCCATCATGAAGGCGGCCGCCGGCGGCGCACGGCCGGTATCGCTGGAAATGGGCGGCAAGAACCCGGCCATCGTGTTCGCCGACTGCGACTTCGATGCCGCCATCGCCGGCACGCTGCGCTCGGCCTTCGCCAACTGCGGTCAGGTCTGCCTCGGGACCGAACGCGTCTATGTCGAGCGCCCGATCTTCGAGCGCTTCGTTGCCGCGTTGAAGCAGGGCGCCGAGGCGCTGGTCATGGGTCGGCCGGAGGACGAAGCCACCGGCATGGGGCCGCTGATCTCCGCCGAGCACAGACAGAAGGTGCTGTCCTACTACCGCCGCGCGGTGGAAGAGGGCGCCACCGTCGTCACCGGCGGCGGCGTACCGGACATGCCGGGCGAACTGGCCGACGGCGCCTGGGTGCAACCGACGATCTGGACCGGTCTGCCGGAAACCGCCGCCGTCGTGCGCGAGGAAATCTTCGGCCCCTGCTGCCACATCGCCCCCTTCGATCGCGAAGAGGATGCGATCCGCATGGCCAACGACACCAACTACGGCCTCGCCGCCTCGGTGTGGACGTCCGACATCACGCGCGGCCACCGCGTCGCTGCCGCACTCGACACCGGTCTGGTGTGGGTGAACTCCTGGTTCCTGCGCGACCTGCGCACACCCTTCGGCGGTGCCAAGCAGTCGGGTATCGGCCGCGAAGGCGGCGTGCATTCGCTCGAGTTCTACACCGAGCTGAAGAACGTGTGCGTGAAGCTGTGAGGACCGACGACATGAACGCACCGCTCAACCCCGAAGTCGCCCGCAGCATCGTCGCCGCCGGCATCAGGACCAACTATCACGACCTGGGCAGCGGCTTCCCGGTGCTGATGCTGCACGGCTCCGGCCCCGGTGTCAGCGCCTGGGCGAACTGGCGACTGGTCATGCCTTCACTGGCCGAACGCGCCCGCGTGATCGCGCCGGACATGGCCGGCTTCGGCTACAGCGAGCGCCGCCCCGACCTTCGGTACGACATGGACACCTGGGTCGCCCAGGCCGTCGGCATGCTGGACGCGCTCGGCATCGAGCGCGCCGATCTGGTTGGCAACAGCTTCGGTGGCGGTCTGGCACTCCAGGTCGCCATCCGTCACCCGCACCGCATCCGCCGCCTGGTGCTGATGGGCAGCGTCGGCGTGCGCTTCGACATCACGCCGGCGCTCGACGCGGTGTGGGGCTACACGCCGTCGATCGAGACGATGCGCGGCCTGCTCGACCTGTTCGCCTACGACCGCTCGCTGGCCAACGACGAACTGGCGAAGCTGCGCTACGAGGCGTCGATCCGCCCGGGCTTCCAGGAATCCTTCTCCGCCATGTTCCCGGCACCTCGCCAGCGCTGGGTCGACGCGATGGCAAGCCGCGCGGAAGACATCAAGGCGCTGCCGCACGAAACGCTGGTGATCCACGGTCGCGAGGATCAGGTCATCCCGCTCGACACCTCGCTCACGCTGGCGCAGTGGATACCGAACGCGCAACTGCACGTGTATGGCAAGTGCGGCCACTGGACGCAGATCGAGCACGCGGCGCGTTTCGCGCGCCTGGTGGGCGACTTCCTAAACGAATGAGACCCCCACGCTCACTCCGCTCGCTGCCCCCCCAAGGGGGCTGCGCTCGCCCTTGGGGCGGCCCGGCGGGCGGCGCGGCGCGGTCAATAACGATACGGAGCAGATGATGATGCAAGCCGACAAGATCCAGCGCTACGGCGACGAGCTGTACGCCGCGCTCACCACCCGCGAAACCGTGGCGCCGCTGACCAGCAGCGAGCCGGACATCACCATCGAGGATGCCTACCACATCCAGCAGCGCATGATTTCGCGCCGGCTGGACGCCGGTGAGCGCATCGTCGGCAAGAAGATCGGCGTCACCTCGAAGGTGGTGCAGAACATGCTGAACGTGCATCAGCCGGACTTCGGCTACCTGCTCGACGGCATGATCTACAACGAGGGCGAATCGATCGCCGCGAACTCGCTGATCCAGCCGCGCGCCGAAGGCGAGATCGCCTTCATCCTGAAGCACGACATCATGGGCCCCGGCGTCACCGGCGCCGACGTGCTGCGCGCTACCGAGTGCGTGATGCCCTGCTTCGAAATCGTCGATTCGCGCATCACCGACTGGAAGATCCGCATCCAGGACACGGTGGCCGACAACGCCTCCTGCGGCGTGTTCGTGCTCGGCGACCGCGCGGTGTCTCCGCGCAATCTCGACCTCGGCCTGTGCGGCATGGTGCTGGAGCTGAACGGCGACATCGTCGGCACCGGTGCCGGCGCGGCCGCCCTCGGCCATCCGGTCAACGCCGTCGTCTGGCTCGCCAACACGCTGGGCCGGCTCGGCATTCCGCTCAAGGCTGGTGAAGTGATCCTGTCCGGTTCGCTCGCCGCCCTCATTCCGGTCAAGGCGGGCGACAGCCTGCGCATCGCCATCGGCGGCCTTGGCGGCTGCTCGGTGCGTTTCGTCTAGGACCGACGCCATGGCACGCATCGCGCCCCTGCCGATCGAGTCCACGCCGGACATGGCGGCCGACTTCGCCTTCTTCGAGCGCACGCTCGGCTTCGTGCCGAACAGCCTGCGCACGATGGCGTACCGGCCGGCGCTGGCGAAGGGCCTGATCGCGCTGAGCCGCGGTGTGTACGACCCGGCGGGCGAGGTCGATCTGGGCTTCAAGCGCCTGATCGGTCACGTCGCCAGCATGGCGGCCGGCTGCCTGTACTGCCGTGCGCATACCGCCACCAGCGCGCTGCGCCACGGCGTTGCCGCGGAAAAGATGGCGGCCATCGCCGACTACCGGACCAGCCCGCTGTTCTCCGATGCCGAACGCGTGGCACTCGATTTCGCGCTGGCTGCCGCCAGCCAGCCGAACGACGTGAGCGACGAACTGTTCGCCCGCCTGCGTGCGCACTGGAGCGAAGGGCAGATCGTCGAGCTGCTCGGCGTGATCGCGCTGTTCGGCTTCTTCAACCGCTGGAACGATTCACTGGCAACGACGCTTGAGTCCGAGCCCCTTCAAACCGCCGGCAGCGTGCTCGCGAACACCGGCTGGACCGCCGGCAAGCACGCCGCCGGAGACGAGGACATCCCTGCATGAACAAGATCAAGTGTGCATTGATCGGGCCGGGCAATATCGGCACCGACCTGCTCTACAAGCTGAAGCGCAGCCCGGTGCTGGAGCCGGTCTGGATGGTCGGCATCGACCCGGCGTCGGAAGGCCTGGCGCGCGCCCGCGACATGGGCATCAAGACCACCAGCGACGGCGTCGACGGCCTGCTGCCGCACGTGAAGGCGGACGGCATCCAGATCGCCTTCGACGCCACCAGCGCCTACGTGCATGCCGAGAACTCGCGCAAGCTCAATGCGCTGGGCGTGATGATGATCGACCTGACGCCCGCCGCCATTGGCCCCTTCTGCGTGCCGCCGGTGAACCTGAAGGAACACGTCGGCAAGCGCGAGATGAACGTGAACATGGTCACCTGCGGTGGCCAGGCGACGATCCCGATGGTGGCGGCGGTGTCGCGCGTGCAGACGGTGAGCTACGGAGAGATCGTCGCCACCGTGTCGAGTCGCTCGGTCGGTCCCGGTACGCGCAAGAACATCGACGAATTCACCCGCACCACCTCGGGCGCCATCGAGCGCGTCGGCGGCGCGGCGAAGGGCAAGGCCATCATCGTGATCAACCCGGCCGAGCCGCCGCTGATCATGCGCGACACCATCCACTGCATCACCGAATCGGCGCCGCGCGCGGCCGAGATCGAGGAATCGGTGCACGACATGATCCGCCAGGTGCAGGCCTACGTGCCCGGTTACCGGCTGGTCAATGGCCCGGTCATCGACATGGACACCCACCGCGTGTCCATCTTCATGGAAGTCGCCGGCCTCGGCGACTACCTGCCGAAGTACGCCGGCAATCTCGACATCATGACCGCCGCCGCCGCGCGCACGGCCGAGATGTTCGCCGAAGAAATCCTGAACGGCTCGCTCTCGCTCGAGCCCGTCCCCGCTTGAGCGCAAAGGACACGACCATGAATCTCAAGGGCAAGAAGGTCACGCTGCACGACAACACGCTGCGCGACGGCATGCATCCGAAGCGCCACCAGATCACGCTGGACCAGATGCTGGCGGTGGCGCGCGGCCTCGACGAAGCGGGCATGCCGCTGATCGAGGTGACGCACGGCGACGGCCTCGGTGGTGCGTCGGTGAACTACGGCTTCCCGCTGCACAGCGACGAGGAGTACCTCTCCACCGTCATCCCGGCGATGAAGAACACCAAGGTGTCGGCGCTGCTGCTGCCGGGCATCGGCACCGTCGACCACCTGCGCATGGCGCACGAGCTGGGCGTGCACACGATACGCGTGGCCACCCACTGCACCGAAGCCGACGTGTCGGAACAGCACATCGGTCTGGCGCGCAAGCTGGACATGGACACCGTGGGCTTCCTGATGATGGCCCACATGATCGAGCCGGACAAACTCGTCGCGCAGGCGAAGCTGATGGAAAGCTACGGCGCCAACTGCGTGTACGTGACCGACTCCGCCGGCTACATGCTGCCGGACGACGTGACGGCGCGCGTCACCGCGGTGCGCCAGGCATTGCGCCCCGAAACCGAGATCGGTTTTCACGGCCACCACAACATGTCGATGGGCGTGTCGAATTCGCTGGCGGCGATCGAAGCCGGTGCCAGCCGCATCGACGGCTCGACCAACGGTCTGGGGGCCGGTGCCGGCAACACGCCGCTGGAGGTGTTCGTCGCGGTGGCCAACCGGATGGGCATCGAAACCGGCGTCGATCTGTACCGCATCATGGACGTGGCCGAAGACCTGGTGCTGCCGATGATGGAGCACCTGGTGCGCATCGACCGCGACTCGCTGACGCTGGGCTATGCCGGCGTCTACTCCTCCTTCCTGCTGTTCGCCAAGCGTGCCGGTGCCAAGTACGGCATCGCGCCGCGCGACATCCTGATGGAGCTGGGTCGCCGCGGCATGGTGGGCGGTCAGGAGGACATGATCGAGGACACCGCGATCACGATGGCGCGCGAGCGGGCGACCGCGGCGGCGGAGGGCTGAACGATGAACCTCGACCGCACCACCATTGCGCTGCTCGCCGAGCGCCTCGAGAACTGCGAGCTGGAAGCGCGCGACACCACCAAGATCACCGACGACCACCCGGACATGGACTGGGAGGACGCCTACGCGGTGCAGGACGCGATACGCGCCCGCAAGCTGGCGCGCGGCGCACGCATCGTCGGCCTGAAGGCGGGGCTCACCTCACGCGCCAAGATGAAGCAGATGGGCGTCGAAGACCCGGTGTTCGGCTTCCTGGTCGATGACTTCGCGGTCGCCGACGGCGGCGACATCGACACCAAGAAGCTCATCCACCCCAAGGTCGAGCCGGAGATCGCCTTCGTCACCAAGGCGCCGCTGCGGGGCCCGGGCTGCCACATCGCCGCGGTGCTCGCTGCCACCGACTTCGTGGTGCCGGCGATCGAAATCATCGATTCGCGCTACCGCGACTTCAAGTTCGACCTGAAGAGCGTGGTCGCCGACAACTGCTCGTCGTCGCGCTTCGTGGTCGGCGGTACCGCCACGCCGGTCGAAGGTCTGGACCTGCGCACACTGGGCGTCGTGCTGGAAAAGAACGGGCAGCCGGTGGCGCTCGGCGCCGGTGCAGCAGTGCTCGGCCACCCGGCGGCGGCGATCGCGATGCTGGCCAACATGCTGGGCCGGCGCGGCGAGGAGATCCCGGCCGGCACGCTCATCCTGTCCGGCGGCATCACCGAGGCGGTCGCGGTGGCGGCCGGCGACAGCGTCAGCCTGCGCATCCAGTCGCTCGGTTCGACCAGCGTCCGATTCGTCTGACCGCCCTTCGCAATCAGGAGAAACGAACCATGCCATTCGCACAGATCAACCTGATCGAGGGCCGGACCGAGGACCAGAAGCGCGCCGTGATCGAGAAGGTGACGCAGGCGCTGGTAGAGGCGGTCGGCGCACCGCGTGAAGCGGTGCGCGTGATGATCGTCGAGGTGCCGAAGTCCCACTGGGGCATAGGCGGCGTCAGCGCCAAGGACCTCGGGCGCTAGCCGCGCACCGCCAAACGACTTAGCCCATCGACGACCCGGCCGCAGAGCCGGGCAAGGAGGAGAAATACATGAACCATCACGGATTCAGGGCGCTGGCCGTCTGCGCTGCGCTCGCCCCGTTCGCAACAGGCTGCACCCAGGCCCCCGACCTGTCGGCCGCGCGCGCCGAGGCGCAGAAGCCGGTACAGCGTTACGACGCCATCCAGGCGCTGGCCGCGCACGGCGAGAAGGTCGCGGCCGGCACCCGCAGCGGCGCGGTGCTGGTGTCTTCAGACGGCGGCCGCAGCTGGACTCGGCAGCCCATCGCCGGGCCGTCGTCGATCACCGGCATGGACGTGTGCCCGGACGGCCGCTTCATCGCCATCGATTTCTACCGGAAGCTGTGGACGGCCGACGCCCAGCTGTCCGCCTGGACCGCGCAGCCGCTGGAAGCACCGCACACCGCGCTGGCCGTGCACTGCGACCGTCAGGGCCGCTGGTGGGTCGCCGGCACCGGCGCGCTCATCGTGCGCAGCGATGACCAGGGCAAGAGCTGGGTCAAGACCGACCTGCAGGAAGACCTGCAGATCACCACGGTGAGATGGTCGACGAACTGAACGGATTCGCCACTGGCGAGTTCGGCACAGTGGTGGTCACGACGGACGGCGGTCAGACCTGGGCCAAGCGTGGTGCGCTGCCCGAGGAGTTCTACCCGTACGCGGCGCTGTTCGTGTCGGCCAGCGAAGGCTGGGTCAGCGGGCTGGCCGGGCAGGTGGTGCACACCACCGACGGCGGCCTGACCTGGACGCCGCAGCTGAATCGCGCCGGCGCACCGCTGTATCGCATCTTCATGCACGCCGGCGCACCGCACGCGGTCGGCGCCGGTGGCGCGGTGGTGCGTCTGCAGGGCGAGGAATGGGTGGCCGTGGCCTACCCGGACGCCCGGCCGGTCCCGCTCGCGGCCGGCACCTCGGTCGCCGCGAACAACACCCTTCTGATCGGCGGGCCTGGCGGCCTGCTGCGTGCCGTCGCCGACGGTGGCTCATCCAAAACCGGAGCCGCGAAATGATCGCCCCGATCCGCAAGTCCATCACCCACTCGCTGCACAAGGCCGAAGAGTGGATCTTCGCCAACCCGAAGATCGTGCTCAGCCTGATCTTCCTGGCAACGCTGGCTTTCGCCGCGGCGCTGCCCAAGCTGCGCATCTATTCGGATTTCTCCGACCTGCTGCCGCAGGAGCACAGCTACATCCAGACCTACAACCGCATCAAGGAGAACTTCGGCGGCGCCAACATGATCGTGATGGCGATCGAGGTCGAGCAGGGCACGATCTTCAACAACGACACGCTGAAACTTGTGCATGAAGCCACGCAGGGCGTGGACAACCTGCCCAGCGTGAACCACAACCTGGTGTCCTCGCTGACCCACCGCACCGCGCGCAAGGTGTTCCTCAGCCCCGAGGGCAGCTTCGTGTCGCAGCCCTACTACGACCCGGCGAAGAACTACTCGGCCGACGAGCTCGCGCAGATGCAGCGCGACGTCATCGCCAATCCCAACCTGTTCGGTCTGATGGTGTCGCCGGATTTCAAGGCGGCGCTGATCAAGGCGCAGCTCAACGAGAGCGAGCTCGACTACGTCGAAACCTTCGCCGCGCTGCAGAAGGTGCGCGACACGCTGGCGCGCGACGGCCACAAGGTGCACGTGACCGGCAATCCGGTGCTGACCGGCTGGGTCTATACCTACCTCGACCAGATCGTGCAGATCCTGGCATGGACGCTGGCGCTGCTGGCAACGCTGCTGATCGTGTATTTCCGCCGCCTCTATGGCATCGCGCTGCCGCTGCTGGGCATTGCGCTGTCGTCGATCTGGGGCCTGGGCTTCATGGCCATGGCCGGCATCAACCTCGAACCGCTGTCGCTGCCCATTCCCTTCCTGATCGCCGCCCGCGCCACTTCGCACGGCGTGCAACTGGTGGTGCGCTACTACGAGGAACTGGCCATCGTGAAGAACGGCAAGCAGGCCGCGCGAAACGCGCTGGATGCGCTGTTCCGCCCTGGTTCTCTGGCCATCATCGTCGACGCGGTGGGCATCGCGGTGCTGGTGCTGGGTGCCGCGCCCTTCAACTACAAGCTCGGCCTGGCCGCCGGCTTCTGGGGTTTCTCGGTCATCTTCACGGTGCACTTCATGGTGCCGCTGGCACTGACCGTGCTGCCGCAGCCGAAGACGATGGAGAACGCCAACGAGGGCGTGCGCAACTTCCTCGGCAACGCGATGGCGCGTACCGGCGGCACTGACGGTGGCGCGCGCGCCATCCTGTTCGCGTCGCTGGCCTGCGTCGTCGTCGGCAGCTGGTACGTGGCCAAGGTGCAGCTCGGCGAGTCCGAACCCGGCAGTCCGCTGCTCAACCGCGACCACGACTACAACGTGTCGACGGCGGCCATCAACACGCTGTTCCCCGGCTCGGAAGAGCTGCACATCGTCGCCCGTACCGAAGAGAAGGGCGGCATCAAGCGGCCCGAGGTGATGCACGCGATCGAGCGCTTCCAGGCGCACATGCTGTCCGACCCGACGCTGGGCGGCGCGCGTGCGTTGCCGGGCGTGGTGCGCGTGGTGAACCAGCTCACTCACAACGACGATCCGCGCTGGGCGCAGATACCGGACAACGCCGACGAGGTGGGCGGCCTGATGTTCGCCTATATGGCGTCCAGCCCGATTCCGGGGGCGCTGAAGGAGTACATCAACCCGGACGAGAACGAAGCCAACATGGTGTTCTTCTACAAGGACCACCAGGCGGAAACCATCAACCGGGTGGTCGCGCTCGCCGAAGAGGGCAAGGCGCGCATCGAGGCCGAGGTGCCCGGCCTGAAGATAGAACTGGGCGGCGGCATCATCGGCGTCACCGCAGCGGCCAACCAGGCGCTGCACACCGACCACATGATCATCATTCCGGCGGTGATGCTGCTGGCCTTTCTCCTGGTGATGGCCTACTACCAGTCGCTGCACGCCGGCTGGCTGATGGTGCTGCCCATGCTGTTCGCCACCGTCATGACCTATGCCTACATGGGCTGGGCCGACATCGGCATCAGCGTGAACACGGTGCCGGTGATCGCGGTCGGCGTCGGCGTCGGCATCGACTACGCGGTGTACTTCATGGACCGCATCCGCGAGGAAATGGCGGTCACCCGCAACATCCATCGCGCCGTCGTCAATGCGGTCGCCACCACAGGCTACGCCGTGTCCTTCACCGCCGCGACGCTGATCGCCGGTGTCGTCATGTGGATCTTCATGTCCGACCTGCGCTTCCAGTCGGATGCCGCTGTCCTGCTGTCCTTCATGCTGGTCGTCAATGCGCTGGCCGCGATGCTCATCGTGCCTGCCTGGTGCGTGGTGTTCCGCCCGCACTTCGTGGTTGCCACCCACTACGACGAGGACGGTGTGCTGGAAGAGGACGACGCGCCGCGCGAGGTCGCCCGCGCGGCGGCCTGACCGATAGCTTCAATCCGCCGGGCGGGTGTCCGTCCGCCCGGCCACAACAGAGAGAGTCAGCAGTGCGATAGCAGGACAAACAGGAGGAGGACAAGGTGGACACATACAAGAAGAGGAGCCACCTCGCGGCCCGTGTCGGGCTGGGAGGGGCACTGTGCGCACTCGCCGCACTGAACGCGATGGCGCAGGACAACCTGCCGGACCTGGGCAGCAGCCAGGACAAGTGGAAGGTCGACGTCTATTACGAGAACGACACCCGTTTTCGCGGCAAGGACAACACCAACCGCACTGTCGGTCTTTCGAAGTTCCGCAACACGCTGCAGATCGAGGCGGACAAGGCGCTCGGCAACGGCTGGGAGTTCCATGGCGTGCTGCGGGGCACCTTCGACGGCGTCTATCGCATCAACGACGACCAATACGGCAAGGAGGCCGGCGGCGCCATTAACCTGGACACCACCGATCCGGCCGGCGCCTTCGGTGGCACGCGCTCGACGCCGCACGGTCAGGGCGTGGTCGGTGACAACGGCCTGATCGACACGCCCTCCTTCGGCTTCGATCTGAACCGCAACCCGAACGACGGCCTGCGCGTGCTCGGCGATCGCTGGCACGATGTGGAGGGCGGAGCCGCCTTCGGCGTGCCGGTGCGTCCCTGCGACTACGACAGCCGCGGTTGTACCGACTTCGGTGGCTATGGCGACAAGAAGCGGTCGGAACTGGAGTCACCCGAGTTCAATTCGCGTCTGGATTTCATCCGCGAAGCCTATGTGAAGAAGACCTTCGCGCTCGATGATCAGCGCTCGATCTTCCTCAAGATCGGCAAGCAGCAGGTGGTGTGGGGCCGCACCGACCTGTTCCGCGTGCTCGACGTGATCAACCCGGTCGATTACTCGCGAAACAACATCTATGACGAGCTGGAAGACATCCGCATTCCGATGTGGATGGTCCAGGCCGAGTACCGCATGGGCGGCAGTGAAACCATGCAGGAGCGCAACCTGCAGGTGGTGTGGAACTTCGACCAGTTCCGCGCCAACAACCTCGGCCAGTGCGGCACGGCCAACGTCATCCTCGACGCCGGCTGCTTCTTCCGTGGCATGAAGAACCTGTGGGACAACGGCGGCACGGTGGCCAACTTCGCCAACATTCCGGGCGTGCCTGGCTCCTATCTCGCGACAGACTTCGGCCCCGGCCAGATCGGTCTGGCCGACGTGCATCTGCCGGGCTGGAAGCTGAAGAACACGCAACTGGGCGTGAAGTACGAAGGCGTGACCCAGAGCGGTCTGTCCTTCTCGCTGAACGCACTGACCTACCGCTCGCAGCTCCCAAGCCTGCGCGGTGGGCGCCGCGGCACCAACGGTTTCACCGGCGAGTTCCGTGACTCTTGGCCCTACCTGATCTCGTTCGACATGCACTTCCCGCGAGTGAACCTGATCGGCGGTTCGATGGACTTCGAGTGGGAAGCTGCCAACGCGGCGGTGCGCGTCGAGGCGGCGCTGACCGACGGCGAGGAATTCGCCAACACGTCCAAGCCGGAGCTTTACTCGAAGAACAACGTGTTCCGTGCGGTCATCGGTGTCGACCGGCCGACCTTCATCCCCTTCATCAATCCGCGTCGCACGACGCTCATTTCCGGTCAGCTGTTCTACCAGCACATCTTCAACCACGACGACCAACGCGGCCCGATGGGCGGCCGCATCGGCATCCCGGACTGGGAGGACAACGTGATCGGCACGCTGCTGATCAAGGCCTTCCTGAAGAACGACCGTCTGAGCCCGCAGATCATCTTCGCGCATGACTTCCGCGCGCAGGCGACGGTGGCCGCTCCGCAGGTCGAATGGCTGCTCAGCGACAACCTGAAGTTCGCCATCGGCGCCAACGTGAAACTGGGCAGTGACAACGATCGCTACAAGTACGACGACTGCCGCGCCTGCAATCCGTGGCCGCCCTTCACCTCGGGCAATTACGGCGGCGATCCGACCCAGGCCTTCTCGCGCGGCCTCGCCGGCCTCGAACCTCTCGGCCGCTTCCGCGCCGGCCCGATCGGTGCCGCGTGGGCCGAGGACGAGATCTACGCAACCCTTCGCTACAAGTTCTGACCTTCCACCGCAGTGCCGGGGCGTGCGCCCCGGCTTCACAGGAGACGCACGCAATGAACAAACTGATCGCCGCCGGCCTGCTCGCAGCCGGACTGTGCACCCAGGCCTTCGCCGCCAGCGAAGCCGATGTCGAAACCGCCTTCGAGCCTTACAAGAAGGGCTTCCCGACCTTCCCCGGTCTCAGTGCCGGCATGACCATCAACAAGGACAACGTCGACCAGTTCAAGGACGCGCTGGACGCCGGCATGTACATGGTGGTGAAGAACGGCTGGTACCAGATCAAGGTTGGTGAAACGCTGAGCTTCCCCAACCCCAAGGGCTACGTCGAGGCGACCCGGAAGAACCTGAACAAGACAAAGCTTGGGGCCAAGACCGGCGAGATCGAAGGCTTTGCCGGTGGCCGGCCTTTCCCGGAAGAGCCCAGCACCTCCGACCCGCGCGCCGGCGAAAAGGTGGCGTGGAACTTCAAGTACGGCGCGAACTGGGGCGACAACGCCGCCATCCACCCGTTCTACTGGAAGTACCGCAACATGACGACCGGCCAGCTCGAACGGACGCTGAAGTTCAATTTCTTCTTCCTGAACTTCAAGCACCGCACCGACCACGCGCCGACGCCCGAGGTATCGCCTAACGCGGCCAATCTCTACCGCGCCATCTACGCCCAGGTGCTGGAACCGCAGGATCTGAAGAACACCCAGCTGCTGATACAGAAGTACGAAGACGACACCAAGTTCGACGACGCCTACCTCTACCTCGGCTTCCAGCGTCGCGTGCGCCGCCTGGCGGCAGGCCAGGTGACCGACTCCTTCCTCGGCTCCGACCTGATGATCGAGGACTTCGAGGGGTATGAGAGCCGGGTGTCCGACATGCAGTGGAAGTTCGTCGGCACGAAGAACCTGCTGATGCCCTACTACAAGCACAATGACATGAAGCTGTCGGACGAATTCAAGGAAGAGGACGGCTACAAGTACGTGAGCTTCACCGGTCAGGGCGAATGCTTCCCCGACATCACCTGGCAGTTGCGCAAGGTGCACGTCGTCGAGGCGGTGCCGGTCAACAGCAACCACCCGGTCGGCAAGCGCATCATGCATTTCGACGCGCAGGTCTATGGCGCGTCGCGCACGCTGGTGTACGACCGCAAGGGCGAGCTGTGGAAGAGCTGGACCATCGGCAAGGCGCACCCGGACTTCCACCTGCCGATCAACAAGGGCACCGGTGTTGCGCTCGACGACTCCTTCTCGATGGTGGACGTGCAGGCCAAGCACTGCACGACCGGCCAGTTCAAGGGCAAGGTCGATCCCAAGCTGAGCCCGGCCAACCTGTTCCAGGTGCAGAACATGCGCGGCGGCAACTGAAGCCCGCCCCCGTCACGCCTGTCCGCGTGACGCCAACGATGATGTGAGCAGTACTCCTCGTTCCCGCTCGTCGGGAAGCACCCCGCCCCGGTACCCCCCGCGGCGGGGCTTTTTTTCGCCGCTGTCGCGTGCGTCTGTCGTGGTGCCGCGGCACTTCTCCATATGCGGAAATGCGGATTTCACAAATCCGGAAGTGCCGTCCGGAGTGCGCGGTGAATGCCGCGCTGATATTTGTAATCGACATCGAATCAATGGCTTGCGCTGCAGGATGAGCTTGGCACGCTCGTTGCAAAACCGGAGTCGGCGTGGCCTGACGGCCGCGCACGACAAGAACATCCGGAGGAAGAATGCAGCACAGTCCCCGCGCCGCGCTTTGGTCGCGCGCCCATGCCGAAGGTGCCCGCACATGAGCGCGCCGAACATCCCGGTCGTCGTCACCCGCCACGCGCGGGTCGCCGACGACATCGTCCACATCGTGCTCGAATCGCCGGCCGGTACGCCGCTGCCGGCCTTCGCGGCCGGTGCCCACATCGACGTCGAACTGCCGAATGGCCTGGTGCGCCAGTACTCGCTGCTCGGCGACCCGGCGCAGGCGCGGCAGTACGAACTGGGCGTGCTGCGCGAAGCGACCGGCCGCGGCGGCTCGCGCAGCGCGCACGACGACCTGCACGCCGGCATGCACATCCGCATCGGTGTACCGCGCAACCTGTTCGCGCTGCTGCCGGCGCGCCGTTCGCTGCTGTTCGCCGGTGGCATCGGCATCACGCCGATGCTGGCGATGGCGCAGCAGCTGGCGCACGGCCGCTCCGACTTTACCTTGCACTACTGCGCCCGCTCGCCGGCGCGCGCCGCCTTCCTCGACCGGCTGCGCGATGCACCCTGGGCCGACCGCGTGCGCCTGCATTTCGACGACGGCGATGCGCGGCAGAAGCTTGATGCCGCGGCCGTGCTGGCCGCGTCCTCGGCCGACACGCACCTGTACGTATGCGGGCCGACGGGTTTCATGGACCACGTGATCGACAGCGCCCGCGCGGCCGGCTGGGCCGACGCGAACATCCACGCCGAATCTTTCGCCGCGACCGACGGCGCGCGCAGCGGCGACCAGGCCTTCGCCGTGCAGCTCGCGCGCAGCGGCCGCGTCGTGCCGGTGGCCGCCGGGCAGACCGTGGCGGCGGCACTGGCCGCTCACGACGTCGAAGTGCCGCTGTCCTGCGAACAGGGCATCTGCGGCACCTGCGTGACGCGCGTGCTGGCTGGCGAACCGGATCACCGCGACATGTACTTCAGCGACGCGGAGAGAGCGGCAAACGACTGCTTCACGCCGTGCTGCTCGCGCTCGAAATCAGCTGTGCTGGTGCTCGATCTGTGACCGGAGCCAGCCGGCCTGCAGGACCGCCCGGTGTCCGCCGGGCGCATCACGACAAGACGGAGGAGACAACAGAATGGAAACGAAAGCACTGGAAAAGAAGGTCGAATTCCTGACGGACTGCTGGTACGTCGCCGCGCTGTCGAGCGAGGTGCCGGCGGAGGGCATGTTCCACCGCCGGATACTCGACACCTCGGTGCTCATCTACCGCAAGGCGGATGGCGTGCCGGTCGCGCTGCACGACCGCTGCCCGCATCGCTTCGCGCCGCTGCACCTGGGCAAGCGCATCGGCGACGAGGTCGTGTGTGCCTATCACGCGCTGCGTTTCGACTGCAGCGGCGCCTGCACGCACAACCCGCACGGCAACGGTCTGATCCCGAAGGCGGCGAAGGTGCGCAGCTTTCCGCTGCTGGAGAGGTACGGCTTCGTGTGGATCTGGATGGGCGAGGCCGCACTGGCCGACCCGGCGAAGCTGCCGGACTTCGGCCCGCTCGACGACGGGCCCTCGACCGCGCTGGCGCACACCTATATGCGCATGGACGTGAACTACGAACTCATCATCGACAACGTGATGGACCTGAGCCACATCGACCACGTGCACAGCGAAATCATCAGCACCCGCGGACAGCTGTCGCCGCTGGTGCCGGCGGTGAAGGAGGGCGCGGGCAGCGTGAACGCCCGCTGGGAGTGGAGCCAGCAGCCGGCCATGCTCATCTTCGCGAACTTCCTGCCGGATCCTGCCGCGCCCGCCCGCCACTTCTTCGACATCACCTGGACCCCGCCGGCCAACATCCAGCTGTCGGTCGGCGCCATTCAGGGCGAGGGGCCGCTGGATCTCGATCACTGCACCGGTCAGTACGACCTGCACACCTGCACACCGGAATCGGCCACCCGCACGCATTACTACTTTGCGACCCGGCGCAACCACGACGTCGACAACGCCGAATACAACGCGATGAAGATCCGGGCCATGCACGCCGCCTTCGAGAACGAGGACGGCCCGGTCATCCAGGCGACGCAGGACGAGATGGGCACCACCGATTTCTTCTCGCTGAACCCGGTGTTGATGAGCAACGACATCGCCGCGGTGCGCGTGCGCAAGCTGCTGAAGAAGCTGATCGAGGCCGAACGCAAGGGCACGCTGCGCGCGGTGGGCTGACGCGGGCGCCCCGTGACGACGTGCTGGAAATCACCGGCGATCGTCCTCATCTGTCTGGAACGACTTTTCGGCCGTCACGAATCCGTGTCATCGTGACGGCCGAAATTCATTCCGGAGAAGAGCGTGACCGAATTGCTGGCCCAGTACGGGCTGTGGCTGATTTTCCTGGTGGTGCTGGCGGAACAGCTGGGCCTGCCGATACCGGCGATGCCGCTGGTGATGCTGGCCGGTGCGCGGGTGGTCGACGAGCCGATGTACGGCGTGTTCGCATTGCTGGTGGCGGTGGCCGCGTCCTCGCTCGGCGACCTTGCGTGGTACGTCGCCGGCAGACTGCAGGGCCACCGCGTGCTGCGTCTGCTGTGCCGCATTTCGCTGTCGCCCGATACCTGCGTGCGGCAGAGCGAATCCACCTTCACCCGCTACGGCATCGCGACGCTGGTGATCGCCAAGTTCGTGCCGGGGCTGTCGACGATTGCGCCGCCGCTGGCTGGCGCGCTGGGCATGCGGCCGTCGGCCTTCATGCTGTTCAACACTGCTGGCGCCGTGCTGTGGGCGGGCGCCGCGCTGGTGATCGGCCTGCTGTTCGCGACGCAGATCGAGGCGGTGCTCGATGCTTTGGCCGAACTGGGTGCCTACGCAGCGGCCCTTGTCGGCGTGCTGTTGGCGCTCTACATCGGCTGGCGCTGGATCGAGCGTCGTCGGGCGCTGCGTCAGCTGCAGTCGGAGCGACTGGCGCCGGAAGAACTGCTGGCCATGCTCGACCGCGGCGACGCGGTCACGGTGGTCGATGTGCGCTCTGGCCTCATCGTCGATGCCGAGCCGGTGCGCATTCCCGGCGCGCTGAGCATCACGCTGGAACAGATCGACGCACACGCGCACCGGCTGCCGAAGGACGGCGTGCTGGTGACCTACTGCGCCTGCCCGAACGACGTGTCGGCGGTGCGCGCGGCACTGAAGCTGCACGCGGCCGGCCTGCGCCATGCCCGACCGCTGCGCGGCGGGATAGAAGGATGGCAGGCGGCGGGGTATCGGGTGGAAGTGATGGGGGCATCATCAGCGCTGTCTGACGGCCGCGCGCTTGCTGGCGACAGCAGCCTTTGAAACGAAGCCACGGTTCGCGACAGCCCTGTCGCGGCCAAGGGCGCTCCCACAGAAATGTGCAGGATCAGCCGCCGCGGCCAGGCTTTTGTTGGAGCGAGCTTGCTCGCAATGGCGGCCTGAAGCGAAGCCGGCGGCCCGTTGATGCTGCATCACGACCAGAGGTCGCTCCCGCAAGAGCCGAGCCTGCTCGACCATCGGCGCGGCATCAGCCAGCCCCTGCTTCCCGCTTCTTCGCGCGGTATTCGAACTGCCCCCGCCTCAACCCGAGCAGGCGGGCGGCTGCCGACAGATTGCCGCCGGTGCGCGTCATCGCGTGGTCGAGCAGGCGCTGTTCGAGTTCGTCGAAGCGAAGACCAGCGTCGACCAGCGAGGCGATGTGCGCATCAATGCCGTCCGGCGGCGCGCCGGTCGATGGCGCCGACGCATCGGCGGCGCGCGTGAGGCGGCCGCCGGCCGACAGGTTGAACATCGGTTGGGTCAGCCGCTCGCCGCCGGAAAAGAGATGCTGCACGTCGAGGTTGCCGCCGTCGTCGGCGAGGATGACCGCACGCTCGACGATGTTCTCCAGTTCGCGCACATTGCCCGGCCAGTCGTAGGCCCACAGTGCTTCGGCCGCGCGCTGGGTGAGGCCGGCGATGTGCTTGCGGAAGCGCTTTGCATAGCGTTCGACGAACACGTTGAGCATCAGCGCGATGTCCTCGCGCCGTTCGCGCAGCGGCGGTATCTCGATCGGGAACACGTTGAGCCGGAAGAACAGGTCTTCGCGGAAGCGCCCGGCCGCCACTTCGGCCCGCAGATCGCGGTTGGCGGCGGCGACGATGCGCACGTCCACCGGCCGCACGCGGGTGTCGCCGACGCGCTCGACCTCGCCTTCCTGCAGGGCACGCAGCAGCTTGCCCTGGGCAGGCATCGGCAGGCTGCTGATTTCGTCGAGGAAGAGGGTGCCGCCGTGCGCACGCTCGAACTTGCCCGGTCGCGAGGCGTGCGCGCCGGTGAAGGCGCCGCGCTCGACGCCGAACAGTTCGGCCTCCACCAGTTCGGCCGGGATGGCGGCGCAGTTCACGCCGATGAAGGGGCCGTTCGCGCGCGGGCCGATGGCGTGCAGGGTTTTCGAGAAGCGTTCCTTGCCGACGCCGCTCTCGCCGAGGAACAGCACGGTGGCGTCGGTCGGCGCGACGCGGCGTATCAGATGAGCGACCGCGTTGAAGCCGGCCGAGGCACCGACCAGATCGGGCAGGCTCGCCGTCGCAGGGGTATCGGCCGGTGACTGGCGTCCGCGCGGCGCCGACACGAAGTCCTCGATGCGCAGGAAGCTCAGGTCGTCGGCGCTGTCCTCGCACTCCTCCAGCGGCCGGCCGATCACGCGGCAGCGCGCGTGGCCCATGGCCACGCATTCCAGTTCGCGCCACAGGATGGGACGACCCATCATCGTCGTCGTGAAGCCGCTGGCATAGCCGGTCATCATCCAGCAGGCGGGCGAACCACTGATGCCGAAGTGCTGCAGATGCGCCTCCGCCTCCCACGATGACTGCCAGTAGTAATCGCCCCAGAACTCGCCGCTGTCGGTATTGAACTGCATGCGATCCACAGCCTGGTTGCGCACGAAGCCTTCGATCTCGCGCAGCCGCGGGCCGAGCGCCAGCGTGCGTGTCAGGTCGCCGCCCTCGGCTTCGCGCAGGCAGCGCGCGTCGTCCACGCCCTGCTGGTAACCGATGCGGGTGAACAGTTCACGGGTGCGATCCAGTCCCAGCCGCTCGACCAGTTCGTGGCGCAGCGTGGCCACCGAAGCGCCATGCATCAGCAGCATGCGCTGTCCGAACAGCAGGATGTGGCCACTGTCAGGCGCGAAGTGGACGTTCTTTGCCAGCGTGCGGTCGTCGATGGCGTCGGTGATGGCGGTCAGCGGGCCGTGCGGTGTGCGGGGCATGACGGAATCCGTTCGTGAGGGAAGCTGCCGGAAATGCGGCATCGGCCGACAGCCCGGTTTCGCCAAATCATGAAAGCACGGCTGAAAAATGTCGAGATTTTTTATGAATCTTCGAAGGAACAGTGGCTTGCGTTTGACCGCCCGACTGGTACGGCGATTGCACTGGCTGGGTGCCCGGTCACGAGCCGGGCCACGATAAACGGATGGAGGATGGAGATATGCCGATGACCGGCGTGCTGCGTCCGGGTCATGTCGCCCTGAGGGTGACGGATCTGGAAGCGGCGGTGAAACACTACGGACAGGTACTGGGCCTGATCGAGACCGGGCGCGATGCGCAAGGTCGCGTGTACTTCAAGGCCTGGGATGAACACGACCACCACAGCGTGGTGCTGCGCAAGGCGGATGCGCCGGGCATGGACTACATGGGCTTCCGTGTGGACAGCGAGGCGACGCTGGACAGTCTGGCGGCGGCGGTCGAAGGCAGCCGTCTGGCGACCGACCTGCAATGGATACCGGCCGGCGAACATCTGCATACCGGCCGGCGCTTCCGCTTCACGGTGCCGACCGGGCACGCGATCGAACTGTTCGCGAGCAAGGACAAGGTGGGCAACGGCCTGCCGGACGTGAATCCGGACCCCTGGCCCGATGGCCTGATCGGCATGCAGCCGACCCGCTTCGACCACTGCCTGCTGTACGGCGACGACGTCGATGGCGTGGTGAAGCTGTTCACCGAGGTGCTGGGCTTCAGGATCGCCGAGCAGGTGATGGCCGGCGATCTGATGGTGGGCGTGTTCCTGACCTGCTCGACCAAGCCGCACGACATCGCCTTCATCCGCAATCCGGAGAAGGGCAAGTTCCACCACTGCTCCTTCATCCTCGACACTTGGAACGACGTGCTCAGGGCGGCCGACCTGATCTCGAAGAACGACGTGTCGCTGGACATCGGGCCGACGCGGCACGGCATCACGCGCGGCGCGACGATCTACTTCTTCGACCCGTCGGGCAACCGCAACGAGGTGTTCGCCGGTGGCTACATCCATTATCCGGACAAGCCGGTCATTACCTGGATGGTGGAAGACCTCGGGCGCGCGATCTTCTATCACGACCGCAAGCTGAACGAGGCCTTCCTGAACGTGCACACCTGAGCGGTCGCTATCGCCGCTCAGGCCGGTCGGTCAGGCCTTGGATGTCGCGCCGGGGATAGCCCTCGGCGCGTATCCGCGTCCATACCGCACGCTTCTCTTCCGCCGTCATGAATACCCAGTTCGCCACTTCCATGACGGTGCGGCCGCAGCCGCGGCACACCTCGTCGAACAATGTGCTGCAGATGGCGACGCAGGGCGTGTCCGGCTCGTCGGCCGGCGGCTGTTCGCTCATTGCATCAGGCCGGCAACAAAGGCGTCGAGCTTGCGCGCGTCCACGTCGAAGCGGCGGATGCCGTCCGACAGCTTCTCCACCGCCATCGCGTCCTCGTTGTGCAGCCAGCGGTAGGCACGTTCGTCGAGCGTGACGCGCTCTGCCGGCGTGGTGCGGGTCGGGTCGAGCCGGCGCTCCAGTTCGCCCGGCAGGGCGGCCATCTGGTCCAGCAGGTCGGGGGCGATGGTGAGCAGGTCGCAGCCGGCCAGCGCCTCGACCTGACCCACCTTGCGGAAGCTCGCGCCCATCACTTCGGTGTGGTAGCCGTGCTGCTTGTAGTAGTTATATATGCGGGTGACCGAAGCGACGCCCGGATCCTGCTCCAGCGGAATGTCCGTCACCTTCTGCTGCGCGCAGTACCAGTCGTAGATGCGGCCGACGAAAGGCGAGATCAGCGTGACGCCGGCGTCGGCGCAGGCAATGGCCTGGGCCATGCCGAACAGCAGCGTCAGGTTGCAGTGGATGCCGTCGCGTTCGAGCTTTTCCGCCGCGCGTATGCCTTCCCAGGTGCTGGCGACCTTGATCAGCACACGGCTGCGCGAGATGCCGGCCGCCTCGTACAGTGCGATCAGGTGGCGCGCCTTGGCGATGCTGGCTTCGCTGTCGAAGCTGAGACGCGGATCGACTTCGGTCGATACCCGCCCGGGCACGTGCTTCAGGATTTCGCAGCCGAAGGCGACGAACAGCCGGTCGATCGCGCCCGACAGGTCTTCACCGGCGGCCTTCGCCTGCGCCAGCGCCGTATCGAGCAGCGGCCGGTAGCGGGTGTCCTGCGCCGACTTCAGCAGCAGGGACGGGTTGGTGGTCGCATCCTGCGGCTTGAGGCGGGCGATGGATTCGATGTCGCCGGTGTCGGCGACGACGATGGAATGCCGCTTCAGCGATTCGAGATGGGAGGTCATGCGGATGCTCCGTCAGGTTCGTAGTCCAAGTGTGTCGGGAGTGTATTGCGAGTCGGCTGCCGCCGGTGTCCGCCATCGTGCATTTGGGTGCGCGTAGCGGTTCGCGTATCGTTTCGGTTCCCGCACGTACAAGACAGCGAGTCCGATGACGTTGATGCCCGGCAGTTTCCGTAACCGCCTTGCGCTGCTGTGCGGCGGCCTGGCGCTGATCGTGGGTCTTCCGGCCTATCTGTACATCAACCACGTCTATGCGGAGCAGTTGCTGAACGAGCGTGGCCACGCGATACACGAACTGGCGACGGCAATGTCCGCGGTCCTGGCCGAAAGCCTGAACGAGCGCCGCCGCGAGATCGAACTGCTGTCCGACACCCGACTGTTCCGTCGCGAGCCGCTGGATGACAGCGCCTTCCGCGGCAGCCTGGAGCGGCTGCAGAAATCCTACCCGCAGTATTCGTGGATCGGCGTTGCCGACCTCGACGGCGTGGTGCAGGCGGCCACACACGATCTGCTGCTCGGGCAGAACGTGTCGCAGAGGCCGTGGTTTGCGGGCGGGCTCGACGGGGTGTTCATCGGCGACCTGCATGAAGCCTTGCTGCTGGCCAAGCTGCTGCCGAAGAAAGGCGCGGGCCCGATGCGATTCATCGACATCGCGGTGCCGGTGTCCGGGGAGGACGGGCAGTTGCGCGGTGTGCTGGCCGCTCATGTGCATTGGGACTGGGCAGGCTCCGTACTGCAGGTCCTGCGGCCGAGCAACGCCGAGCGCGTGGGCATGGACATCCTCATCGTCAACGGGCAGGGCGACGTGATCTATCCGGAGGACAGTCGACTCGCCGTGCCGCAACCGAGCGGTCGCCCGACGCGTCCGGGTTTCTTCATCGACAACTGGTCGAGCACCACCGCCTACGTAACCTCGATGGCACCGGTGCGCGAGATCATCCAGACCAGTCCGCTGGGCTGGCAGGTCGTCATCCGCCAGCCGCTCGACCGCGTGATGGAAGACGTGGTGGCGCTGCGCAAGGTGGTGCTGGGGTTTGCGCTGCTCGCGGTGGCCATCCTGCTGCTGCTGTCGTGGGTGGTGGCGTCGCGACTGAGCCAGCCGCTGGAGCGGCTGGCGACGCTGGCGCGCCGGATCGAGAAGGGCGACGAGGGTGTCACGCTCGAAGTGGGGGCCGGATCGGTCGAACTGCGCCATCTCGTCGACGCGCTGCGCGGCATGGCGGCAACCCTGATACATCGTCGCGAGGCGCTGGAGGCGAGCAACCGCGACCTCGAACACAAGGTGGCCGAGCGCACCGCCGAACTGGCGCGGCTGAACGACGAACTGCGCGATCAGGCGCGGCGCGACGCGCTGACCGGTCTGCCCAACCGGCTGGCGGCGAACGAACGCCTGCGCGACGAATTCGTCCGCATGCGGCGGTCGCGCAAGGGCTACGCGGTGCTGGTGGCCGACATCGATCACTTCAAGCGTATCAACGACAGTCATGGCCATCCGGCCGGCGACGCGGTGTTGCGCCACGTCGCGGCGGTGCTCAAGGCGGCGCTGCGGGAGAGCGATTTCGTCGCCCGCTTCGGCGGCGAGGAGTTTCTGCTGCTGCTGCCCGCCACCTCTGTGGACGACGCCTGTCGCGTCGGCGAGAAGATCCGGCGAGCAGTTGAAGCGTCCCCCACTGCTGCGGTCGGCGTCGTCACGATGAGCATAGGCCTTGCCATGGCTCAGCCCGATCACGAGGACGAGGACGCAGCCGTCCGCCTCGCCGACGCCATGCTCTACGAGGCCAAACGCGCCGGCCGCAACCGCCTGGTCAGCGAACAGATACAGACGGCCGACGGCTGATCCGGCCGGTCATTGTCCGCGCGCTCTTGAAATCGAAACATCCCGCCACTACTATTAGCACTCGTTGGCAGTGAGTGCTAACACGGCGGTGCGCTGTGTCGCTTCGCCCCGAATATCGTCAAACGTCGCGACTGGTTCGCGCCTTCAATCTCAAGGAGTCATTGCATGAAAATCCGTCCGTTGCACGACCGCGTGCTGGTCAAGCGTCTGGAAGAAGAGCGCAAGACCGCTTCGGGCATCGTGATTCCCGATGCAGCCGCAGAAAAGCCGGATCAAGGTGAGGTCATCGCCGTCGGCGCCGGCAAGATCCTGGACGACGGCAAGGTTCGCCCGATGGCCGTCAAGGCTGGCGACCGCGTGCTGTTCGGCAAGTATTCCGGTCAGTCGGTCAAGGTCGAAGGCGAGGAATTCCTCGTCATGCGTGAAGAAGACATCATGGGCGTGGTCGAGGCCTGATCGCCTCCTTTGCTCTGAATTTCTGAATACTCAAGGAGTTAGATATGCCCGCAAAAGAGGTACGTTTTGGTGATTCCGCCCGCGAACGCATGGTCGCCGGCGTCAATGTGCTGGCCAATGCAGTCAAGGTGACCCTGGGCCCGAAGGGCCGTAACGTGGTGCTGGAGCGCTCGTTCGGCGCCCCGACCGTGACCAAGGACGGCGTGTCGGTCGCCAAGGAAATCGAGCTGAAGGACAAGTTCGAGAACATGGGCGCCCAGATGGTCAAGGAAGTCGCTTCCAAGACCTCGGACGTCGCCGGTGACGGCACCACCACCGCCACCGTGCTGGCCCAGGCCATCGTGCGCGAAGGCATGAAGTACGTGGCCGCCGGCATGAACCCGATGGATCTGAAGCGCGGCATCGACAAGGCCGTGACCGGCATCATCGGCGAGCTGAAGAAGATTTCGAAGCCCTGCTCGACCAGCAAGGAAATCGCCCAGGTCGGCTCGATCTCGGCCAACTCGGACACCTCGGTCGGTGCCCGCATCGCCGAAGCGATGGACAAGGTCGGCAAGGAAGGCGTCATCACCGTCGAAGACGGCAAGTCGCTGAACGACGAACTGGAAGTGGTCGAGGGCATGCAGTTCGACCGCGGCTACCTGTCGCCGTACTTCATCAACAACCCGGACCGCCAGATCGCCGTTCTGGACAGCCCCTTCGTGCTGCTGCACGACAAGAAGATCAGCAACATCCGTGATCTGCTGCCGGTGCTGGAACAGGTCGCCAAGGCCGGTCGTCCGCTGCTGATCATCGCCGAAGACATCGAAGGCGAAGCGCTGGCCACCCTGGTGGTGAACAACATCCGCGGCATCCTGAAGACCGTCGCCGTCAAGGCCCCGGGCTTCGGCGACCGTCGCAAGGCCATGCTGGAAGACATCGCCATCCTGACCGGCGGCACCGTGATCGCCGAAGAAGTCGGCCTGTCGCTGGAAAAGGCCACGCTGCAGGACCTCGGTCAGGCCAAGCGCATCGAAGTGGGCAAGGAAGAAACGACCATCATCGACGGCGCCGGTACCGAAGACGCGATCACCGCACGTGTCGCCAATATCAACACCCAGATCGACGCCGCCACGTCGGACTACGACCGTGAAAAGCTGCAGGAACGCAAGGCCAAGCTGGCCGGCGGTGTTGCGCTGATCAAGGTTGGTGCCGCGACCGAAGTCGAAATGAAGGAAAAGAAGGCACGCGTCGAAGACGCGCTGCACGCCACCCGCGCTGCCGTTGAAGAAGGCATCGTGGCCGGCGGCGGCGTCGCCCTGGTGCGCGCGCTGCAGAACCTCGGTGACCTGCACGGCGACAACGCCGACCAGGACGCTGGCATCAAGCTGATCATGCGCGCTGCCGAAGAGCCGCTGCGCCAGATCGTGGCCAACGCCGGCGACGAGCCGAGCGTGGTCGTGGCCAAGGTGAAGGAAGGCAAGGGCAATTTCGGCTACAACGCCGCCTCGGGCGAGTACGGCGACATGGTCGAAATGGGCGTGCTGGATCCGACCAAGGTTACCCGCACCGCACTGCAGAACGCCGCTTCGGTTGCTTCGCTGATGCTCACCACCGACTGCATGGTGGCCGAGCTGGCCGAAGACAAGCCGGCTGCCGGCGGCATGCCGGGCGGCATGGGTGGCATGGGCGGCATGGGCATGGACATGTAATGTCCGCTCCGGTCGCCGAGAGGCGATCGGGCCCGGTCTGCCAGACCACGGAAAGCCCGCACTTCGGTGCGGGCTTTTTTCGTCCACGGGCTGCAGTCGCGACGGATGTGCGACGGCGCAACGAGTACAACTGAGGGAGCGATTCGGACTGACGCCCGAAAAATGGGTGGGGAGCACCCCGTGCAGGGGAAGGGTGCTCCCCGGGGCGCGCCGGACTGACCGGTTTGCCCCCGAGGACCAAAAGAAGAACAGCGCTGCGCAGACTATTCTTGAGCGCTTACATCTCCCTTACACTGGTGTCCGGTGGGGTTATTCAAACCCCGAACCCGAATGCGAACGCAGAAGACGTTCATGGAGGAGGCGGCCGCAAGGCTGATTTGCTATGCATATCCTGCTTGCCGAGGACGATCCGGTCATTTCCGATGCGGTGGTGCGCGCCTTGCGCCGCGCCGGTTACGCGGTGGACAGCGTGGCCACCGGCGGTGAAGCCGATGCGGCGCTGCATGGACAGGGCTTCGATCTGGCCATCATCGACATCGGCCTGCCCAAGCTGTCCGGCATCGAGGTGATCAAGCGCATGCGCGCGCGCAAGTGCACGACGCCGGTACTGATACTGACCGCGCAGGACGGCATCGACGACCGCGTGCGCGGGCTCGATGCCGGCGCCGACGACTACATGTGCAAACCTTTCGCACTGCCCGAGCTCGAGGCGCGCGTGCGCGCGCTGACGCGGCGCGGCACCGGCATGCCCACCCGCATCGAGATCGGCAGCCTCGCCTACGATCAGACGGATCACGTGGCCAGCGTCAATGGCCAGGCGATCGAACTGTCGGCGCGCGAGACCGCGTTGCTGGAGGTGCTGCTGCTGCGCGCCGGCCGGCTGGTCAACAAGGAACAGCTGGTCGACCATCTGTGCGGCTGGGGCGAAGAGGTGAGCAACAACGCCATCGAGGTCTATGTTCACAGGCTGCGCAAGAAGATCGAGCACAGCGGCCTGCGCATCGTGACGCTGCGCGGCCTGGGCTACTGCCTGGAAAGACCGGATGCCGTCGCGTGACAAGCTGAAGAACCGTCGCGGTAAATCCGGCGAAAGGACTGGTGAGTACAACTCGCTGTTCGGCGAAATCCTCGACTGGATGCTCGCGCCGCTGATGTTCGTGTGGCCGATCAGCATCGCCATCATCCACAACGTGGCGGACGACATCGCGCACGCGCCCTATGACAAGGTGCTCGGCGACAGCGTCTACGAACTGAGCCGGCAGGTGCGTTTCACGCCGGTCGGCGCCATCTTCGTCAAGCCGCCGCAGATGCGCGATCTGTTCCATATCGACGGCGAAGACATTATCTACTACCAGGTGCTCGGCGGTGCCGGCGAATTGCTGGCCGGTGACAGCGAAGTGCCGGACGTACCGGACGACAAGCCGTGGAAGCCGGGCGAGCTCTATTTCCGCGGCGGCCGCGTGAATAACGAGGACGTGCGCATCGCCTACATGTTCCAGCCGGTCACCACGATTCCCGGTTCCTACGTGACGGTGCAGGTGGCCGAGACGCTGAACAAGCGCGAAGCACTGACCTCGCGCATCCTGTCCGGTGTGCTGCTGCCGCAGTTCGTCATCATTCCGATCGCCGTCGTGCTGGTCTATTTCGGTCTGGGCCGCGGGCTGTGGCCGTTGAAGCGGCTGCAGGCGGTGATCGAGAAGCGGCGGCCGACCGACCTGTCACCGATCGACGTGCGTCGCGTACCGGAAGAACTGCGTCCGCTGATCAACGCGTTGAACGACATGATGCTGCGGCTGGAGGTGAATCTCGCTGCACAGCAGCGCTTCATCGCCGACGCTGCGCACCAGATGCGCACCCCGCTGACCGGGCTGAAGAGCCAGGCAGAACTGGCGCTGCTCGAAAACGATCCGGCACAGATCCGTGCCTGCATGGAGCAGATACTGGTCAGCGCCACTGGCGCAGGGCACCTGATCAATCAGCTCCTCGCGCTGGCGCGCGCCGAAGCGAGCACGGAGAAAGTGCATGCGATCGAACGGGTGGAACTGAACGCGCTGTTCGAATCGCTGATTGCCGACTGGGTGCCGGCGGCGCGCAGGCGTCATATCGACCTGGGCTTCGAGCGGGCGCACGTCGCGCTGCACGTCGACGCCAATCCGGTCCTGCTCGGCGAAATGTTCAAGAACCTGATCGACAACGCGATCAAGTACACGTCCTACGGCGGGGTTGTCACCGTGCGACTGAAGGCGGATATCCGCGCCATCCTGGAAATCGAGGACACCGGCCCCGGCATTCCGGTCGAGGACAGGCAACGGGTGTTCGAGCGCTTCTATCGCGTGCTCGGCACGCAGGTCGAGGGCTCCGGGCTTGGCCTGCCCATCGTGCGCGAGATCGCGGAACTGCACCGCGCGGAGGTCGAACTGCTCGATGCGCCCGGCAATGGCGGGCTTATCGTGCGCGTGTCCTTTCCGCGCGTGGTGGAACCGGTGCCGAACGACGTCGCGGCGCTGCCGTGGCCGGTCTGAGGGCAGGCATGGACACGCTGGATATCGGACTGCGCGCCGTCGTCGTCCTGAAGGGGCTCAACGAAATCGTGCTGCTGACGCTGATCGGTCAGGCGGCGCTTTACCTGCTCGCAGGCAGCCGTCGTCACGGCAACCTGATCTACGGCGCATTCAATCAGGTCGGCGCACGCGTTTTCCGTCTGTTCCGTTACGTCACGCCGCGCTTCGTGCCTGACCGCCACCTGCCTTTCGTGGCTTTCCTCGGCTTGTTGCTGATTGAACTCGTGCTCATCATCGCCAAGATATCGCTGGTTGCCGAAACGATGCTGCGCGCGCAATGATCGACGCAAAACCTTTGACAGAAACGCGATCAGATACTAATATCGCTGGCTCTTTGGCCAAGTAGCTCAGTTGGTAGAGCAGCGGATTGAAAATCCGCGTGTCGGTGGTTCGATTCCGCCCTTGGCCACCAGAATTCAAGACGCGCTCTCTGCGCGCAAACAAAAAGGGCCTGACGGCCCTTTTTGTTTTTCTCCCTCCGGAAACGTTACGCGCTCATGCGGCGTTCCGCGCCCTGTATTTTCCGCGCATCTCCTCGAGCAACTGGTCGTACAGCGGCTGCATGAACGGCGGCAGATGTGCCATCAGTTCCTTACGGTAGATGACCGACGGCACGCGCTTGCCGCGGTGCTCCACCGCCTGGCCGATCAGGTGGATGCGGAAGCCCAGCGCACTCAGATGCCGGGCGAGGCGCGCCTCGGTCAGCGTGAAAAGATGTTCGATGTCGTGCAACTCCGCGGCGGCAAGCAGGCCGAGGTAGAGGCCGACCGGGATGTAGGGGAAGCGGGGCTGGTCCCGCGTTCCCATGTCCTCTTCCGAAATGGCGATCGGACCGCTGCTGTCGCCCTTACGCTTGCGGTAGTCCGACAGTACAGCGAGGCGGGAGATCTCCACCATGCGCCGGCGGTCGACGCGGGCCGGGTCGATGATGCTCCGGTCGATTGCCGTTTCGCAAAGATGTTCGAACGGGAGTGGTTTCGCGAGGTCGTCCGGGTCTGTCTGCACCAGCCGCACACAGCCGACGATGCGGCCACTTGCCTGGGCGCGCAACGCGATCTGCAGCGCGTGCGCGTCGAAGCTGTCGGTCTCCTCGAGGTCGGGGTTGGTGGCTTCGTAGCCGAGTTCCTGGCAGTACACTGCGTGCCGGACACGATAGACCTCGTGCTTCATCGCCTCATCGACCGCGGCTTCCACCGCGAAGTACTTGGCGAAGTTTTCCTTGAGGTTTCCGACTTCAAGCAGAAACATGATGTTGTCCGACCGTGTATGACGCCGCGGGTGCATCCCGCGTGCGTGGCCTGCTGACCTTTACTGTAGTTTCTTCAGGTATTCCTTGTCGAACACCTTGTCGGGTATGTCGCGCAACTGCATCGACGCGTACTCGAGCGTCGATTGTTCGCCCTGTTTCAGTGCGTCCTGCATGACCAGACGGGTCGGGCGGAGTTTGCCGCCCAGCGTCTTGTATTCATCATAGATGCAGGTCTTCAGCAGCTTGTCCGACAGGGAATAGAACTCGGCCTTGTGAGGTGCGTTGTTCGATGTGCGCACCCAGAGCAGCACGCGCGAGTAGGTGACGCCGCGATCGACCGCCGTCAGTTCGAGCACGTGGTGGTCATGACCATCGAGCTTCTCGGTGCGCAGCAGCTTGGGCGTGTAGTCGCCCGAGAAGTTGGCGCGAGCCAGGTCACCGTTGGCGACCTGGCCGGTCAGACGCTGGGCCAGCGAAAGGCGTACCGGCTGCGACACGGTGGGCAGGAACACCCACAGGTCGCGCGCCTTCATCAACAGTATCTGGCCGCGCTCGGAAGCCGGCTCGACCGTCTGCACGATGGTGTTCTCGTTGCCCTTGGACAGGATGCGGTACTTGCGGAATTCTTCGCCGCTGGACGTGGTCGAGGTGACGCTGACCTCGACCTGGAAGGGCTCCCGCGGGAAGCGGATGGTGTCGGCCTTTTCAAGTATACTCGCGGCATCTTGGGCAAAGGCGGACGGCGCGATGCAGAACGGTGCCGCAAGAGCTGCAACAGTTGCAAGGATCCGCGCGAACGTCTTGCGCCGGTGCGACGATGGGCCGGTGGTGGTGGCTTCGCGCACGCCGAGCGGGGTGTTCGGAACATTCATTTTTTTGTCTCCAGCACCGGGCGCATGACCCGTCTTCTGAACCGGGCTTCCTGATGAACAACGTCGTCCAGATCCGGAATGTGAGCCGCAGCTACATGCTCGGCGGACAGCAGGTCAATGCGTTGAAGAATATCACGCTGGATATCGAGGACGGCGTGTTCATTGCCATTGCCGGCCCCTCCGGCAGTGGCAAGTCGACCCTGCTGAACCTGATCGGTTGCATCGATACACCGACTTCGGGGCAGATCCTGATCAACGGTCAGGACGTGTCGGGGCAGACGCCGGACGAACTGGCCAGTCTGCGCGCGCGCACCATCGGTTTCATCTTCCAGACCTTCAATCTGCTGCCGGTCCTGTCGGCCTACGAGAACGTCGAGTATCCGCTGCTGCAGTTGCCGGAGGTCAGCAGGGACGAGCGCGCGAAGCGGGTGAAGTACTTTCTCGACATCGTCGGCCTGGGCCCGAAGATGCATCATCGACCCAACCAGTTGTCAGGTGGACAGCGCCAGCGTGTGGCGATTGCCCGTGCGCTGGCGGTGCAGCCGGCAATCGTGCTGGCCGACGAGCCGACCGCCAACCTCGACCGAAAGACCGGCGATTCGATACTCGAGCTGATGCGCGAGATCAACCGCACGATGAAGACCACTTTCATCTTCTCCACTCACGACAAGCGCGTGATGTCGATGGCCGACCGTCTGGTACGCATCGAGGACGGCGAACTGACCGCGCTCGGCGTACAGAAATCACCGGGTGAATGGGCCTACGTCAAACCCCCGAAATCCGCCACTCTGCAGGCTGCTTCATGACGCACTTCGATTTACTTTCCGCCTTGCGCCGCCTGCCCCTGGCAGCGCTGACGCTGGCAATCCTGCTCGTTGCCCGGCCCGCGCTGGCGGCCGATCCGCTCGATGACCTGTTCGTCGAACCGGCGCCCGAAGCAGCCAGCGATGCGCAGGGCAAGCCGAAGGCCGATGAGGAGGCCTCGTCGTCGATGTCGGGCTGGCGCGGCTTCAGCCAATTCGAACTGGCGCGTACGGTGGCTGGCGACAGCCACTGGTCGAAGGCGCGCTGGCGCAACGAACTCGGCCGCAGCGGCAGTTTCGGTCAGGGCATCAAGTGGAAGGCCGTGGGCCGCGTCGATTACGACTTTGCCTACGGTTGGGAGAGCGACTTCTACCCGGCCGCGGTACGGGACGACCGGCGCAGCGAATTTGCGTGGCGCGAGGTCTATCTCGACATGCCGGTCGGCGACGTCGAACTGCGCCTTGGTCGCCAGCACATCGTGTGGGGCGAAATGGTCGGCCTGTTCTTCGCCGACGTGGTGTCGGCGCGTGACATGCGCGAATTCTTCACGCAGGAATTCGACCAGCAGCGCATCCCGCAGTGGGCGGCACGCGCCGAGTACTTCAAGAACGACTGGCGCGCCGAGCTGATCTGGGTGCCCTACGTGAGCGTCGACAACATCGGCCGCTTCGGCGGCGATTTCTACCTGACGCAACCCGACCTGCAGGGCATCAGCGCGACCTATGACGCGCAGGTGCGACCGGATCGCAAGCTGAGCAACTCGAACTACGGCCTCCGAGTCGGTACCCTGGTACAGGGCTGGGATCTGGCTGCCTTCTACTACCGTAGCCTGGACGTGAATCCGACCTTCAGTCGTCGATTCGTCGCCCCGACTGCGGTGGTCTACACGCCGCGACACGACTGGATTCATCAGTATGGTGCAACGCTGACCAAGGACTTCGGCAGCTTTCTGCTGAAGGCCGAAGCGGTGCTGACCTACGATCGCTACCTCCCTGTGTCGCCGCTGTCGGCACGGCCCGACGGACTGGTCCGTCAGGACATGGTCGATTACGCGATCGGCATCGATATTCCCTTCATGTCGGAGTCGCGGCTCAATCTCCAGTACTTCGAGCGCGCCCACATGGACAAGGCGCCAGACCTGCTGGCGAGCCGGCGCGAGAACGGCATGGCGGTGCTGTACAACCACAAGTTCGACGAGCGGCTCGAAGGCGAACTGCTGTGGGTGCAGTCGCTGGTACGCAACGACTACATGTTCCGCCCCAAGCTGATCTGGCGCGTGCAGTCCAACTGGCGCGCGCAGTTCGGTGCGGATCTGTTCGGCGGCAATTCCAATGGCTATTTCGGGCGTTTCGGCAACTCGGACCGCTACTACGGCGAGCTGCGCTACTCCTTCTGATTCGGGCGGAGGTGCCACATGCGAGTGCTGATCACGGGCGGTGCCGGCTTCATCGGCTCACACACGGCGGACGCGCTGCTGGCCGCCGGCCACAGCGTGCGTGCGCTGGACATTCTCGATCCGCAGATACATGGCGAAAGCCGCCAACGGCCGGCCTATCTCGCGCCTGAGGTGGAACTGCAGGTCGGTGACGTCTGCAATGCCGACGACGTCGCGCGCGCGCTCGACGGCATCGACTCGGTCTACCACTTCGCTGCGCTGACCGGCGTTGGCCAGAGCATGTACGACATGACCCATTACGCGCGGGTCAATGGGCTGGGTACGACCACCCTGATCGAGGGCATCGTAAAGGGTGGCCATGTGCTGAAGCGGCTGGTGCTGTCTTCGTCGCGTGCGATCTACGGCGAGGGTGCCTATGTCTGCCGTGAGCACGGCGCCCAGTTTCCGGGTGCTCGCTCGCGCGAGCGCCTGCAGGCGGGCAAGTTCGCGATGCCCTGCCCGGTTTGCGGCGATGATCTCGACGCGGTACCGACGCCGGAAGACAAGGTGTCAGAGCCGTTCTCGGTCTATGCGATCACCAAGAAGCATCAGGAAGATTACGTGCGCTACGCGGCGAACACGTTCGGTATTCCGGCGGTCGTGCTGCGTTACTTCAACGTTTTCGGCTCGCGTCAGTCGCTGAAGAATCCCTACACCGGCGTGGTATCGATCTTCTATTCGCGCATCTGCGCCGGTCAGCCGATCTCGGTGTACGAGGGCGGCCTGCCGGTGCGCGATTTCGTGCATGTGTCCGACGTGGTTGCGGCGAATATGCGTGCGCTGGTCGCCGACGTGGCGCCGGGCTCCGTCTTCAATGTCGGCGCCGGCGAGGCGAGCACGATCGCCGACATCGCCAACGCGCTCGCACGTGCAGTCGGCAAGCCGGTAACGATGGAGGACAAGGGCGAGTTCCGTGTCGGCGACATCTTCGGGTGCGTTGCCGATCTGGCGCACTCGCGCGCAGTGCTCGGTTACGAGCCGGCGCGTACGCTTGATCAGGGCATGGCGGAGTTCGCCGCTTGGGCGGGCGGGCAGCCATCGGAGGATCGCTATCAGCAGACCGTCGCCGAACTGACGCGCTTCGGCCTGTTCGGTCGCGCCGGGGGCGCCTGATGTCGACCCGCCGCCGCGTTCTGTTCGCGGCGGAGGCGGTATCCCTCGCGCATGTCGCCCGGCCCGTCGTGCTGGCATCGGGTCTTGCGGCGCATCATGAGGTGTCGGTCGCGTCCGCACCGGCCTTCGATCTGTGCTTCCGCGGAACGGATCTTCGCAGGCTGGGGCTGGAGAGCATTCCGGCCAAGCTCTTTCTCGATCGCCTCGCTGCCGGCGCACCGCTCTATACCCGCACCGAGCTCGAGCGCTATGTCGAGGCCGACATCGCGTTGCTGCAGCGCGAACGTCCCGATGTGGTCATCGGCGACTTCCGTCTGTCGCTGAGCGTGTCGGCGCGCCTGGTCGGCATCCCTTACTTCGCGCTCTGCAATGCACACTGGAGCCCGTGGTCGGCGCATTCTCGCTTTCCCTTGCCGGACATCACTCTGACCCGTGTGCTCGGACCCGCGCTGGCAGAGCCGATTTTCCGGCTGGCGCAGCCGCTCGCCTTCCGACTGCACGCCGGGCCGCTCAACGCGGTACGCAGAAAGCACGGCTTGAGCGGCTTTCCCGATGTGCGCCATGCCTACACCGACGGCGATCTGACGCTTTACGCCGACACGCCGGGTCTGGTGCCGGTGCGTCCGGACTGTCCGCCCAACCACCATTTCATCGGGCCCATCATCTGGTCGCCCTCGATGCCGCTGCCGGACTGGTGGACGTCGATGCCGTCCGGGCCGCTTGCCTATGTCACGCTGGGTTCCACCGGGCGGGTCGATCTGCTGCCGGAGGTATTTCGCGCGCTGGCCGATGTGCAGGTCAATGCGATGACGGCTACGGCGGGGCGCTCGGACGTGGCTTCGCCCGGACCGCATTGTTTCGTTGCCGATTATCTGCCGGGGCTCGAAGCCGCTGCGCGCGCAGATTTCGTCATCTGCAATGGCGGAAGTGCGACGGTCTATCAGGCCTTGTCGACCGGCACGCCGGTCATCGGTCTGTGTTCGAACATGGATCAGTTCCTCACCATGTCGCGTGTGGTCGATGCCGGTGCGGGGATTTCATTGCGTGCGGGCAACGTGAGCTACGAACAGCTGCGGACCGCACTCAGGCGCATGGTCGGGGATGAAGCTGCGGACTTCAGGCGAGCTGCCGAGGCGGTCCAGCAGGACTTCGCCAGTTTCAATACCCGCTCGATTCTGAACGCGCTGGTTGCATCGGCATAGAGCGGGCTGGCTGGGCAATAACGGGTTCGGAACGTGCGATTTCGAACGCACAAAAGAAAAACGGGAGCTTTCGCTCCCGTTTTTCATGCTGCTTCGACTACCTGAATCAGGCCTTGCGGCGGCGGGCCAGAGCCAGACCACCGAGTGCCAGACCGGCCAGAGCCAGCGTGCCCGGCTCGGGGATGCCTTGCACCGGACCGTTGAAGTCGGTCTGGAAGATGATGTCCGGGCCGGCTGCAACGCAACCCGTCGGGCCGCAGACCGTACCGCCATTCACTGCACCGATGTTCGGCACTTCACCGGCGATGATGGCCGACGGATCAACCGACTGGAACGGCAGGTTCTGGCTGATGTTGGTCACCAGGAAGGAGATCAGCTCTTCATTCCAGAAATCCGTGTCGATGAAGTTCGGCAGAACGGTCAGCAGGTCGAATTCCGGCGTGGCGCCCGAACCCGTCACCGACGGCGTACCGGACAGCGGCGAAGTGCCGTTGAGCGGCTGACCATCGCTGCCGACCGTGCCCAGGGCGCCGGTGTTGGCATTGAAGTTCGACACCGAACCAGCACCGCCCGGAGCGATCGTGCCGTCGAACACCAGCGTGCCGGTGTTGAAGCCGGTGCCGGCTGCGTAGTTGGCGGCTGCGTCGGAATCCAGATCCTTCACGTAAACACGGAAGTAGTTGTTGGTCTGGACCTTGGCGAAGTCGAACACGGCGATGTTGGCGCCCGGCACGCTCACGGCGGTGGTCACGACTTCCTGGTAGGCCAGTTCGAAGGTGATTTCGTACTTGCCGGCAGTGCTGCCCGAACCGTTGTACAGGCCGCTCACAGCGGCACCGGTGCCGCCCTGCAGCACGGCCAGACGGCCTTGCGAGAACACGTTGAAACCGTAACCCATGCCACCGTTCAGGCCTTCAACGGTGCCACCAGCGGGGTTGTTGATGAAGTTGACGAAGGCTTGGTTGCCGCCTTGCGCCAGAACCGGGGACGGTGCCCAGTCGAAGGCGGTGATGCCATTCACGTTGCCGTTCGGCGTGGTGATCGAAACCGGCGCAGCGTGCGCGGCAGCGAAAGTGCCTGCCAGTGCCACTGCAACTGCAATTTGCTTGAACTTGATCATTTCATTGACTCCGTTTGTTGGCTTGGGAGAACCACGGTTGGCTATAAGCAATCGGCGGGCCAGTTTTTGTGTGGTGTTTTAGCTCTTTGAATTTAAAACAAAAAAATCTGTGTCTGGCTGGTTTCTGGCGGTCGGCGGATGCGCTCTGCTGCCGCGTGTAAAGTCCACCGACAGTCCTGCTTCAAGACTCTTCCTGGTTCTGCAGTCGTTCAAGAGGCAGGCGCAATGAGCGGCCGGGGATGTTTCGGCTGCGTCCGACGCGGCACGCCCAGACCGCTCGTCCGACGTCCTCTCCCGGCAGCAGGCTGCCCAGCCTTTGCGCCAGATCGTCGGCGCGGGCGAGTGCGTCGCCGTTCTGCGTGAATCGCCGCCCGGCCCGCGCGTACTGGTTGAAGATGAGCGGCGTCATCTCGGGCTGTGACTGGAGCCCCAGCTTTTCTACCGTCAGCCAGAGCCGTTGCATGGCACGGCCCGTTGCGATGTGATCGTCGATGCGGTCTGGGCGCGTCGGGGCGATCATGAAGACGTGCGCCGAGCAGGCGATGCCCGGAATCAGATCGAGTTGCAGCCGCGGTGCGAAAGTGCCGAAGAGCCACCTGTTAAAGAATTCGACGCGACTCCAGCTTGCCATGACGAAACGCATCAGCTTGCCGGTGAGCGGGTCGACGCCGACAGCTGCTTCGGGGATGCGGTCCTCGCTGAAACGTGCGCCCCACTCGATCACGCGGCTGTGGGTCTGGAAGGCTTCCGGAATGGTCAGGCGGATCTGCGCGCTGTCGAAATTCAGCTTGGCGATGCGCAGCCGATCCCGGAATGCGCCAAACCAGACGATGCGGTAGGGAAGCACGGCTGCTTCGAGCGCTTGCCGCTCCTCGTCCGTCAACGGTCGGCTGCCCATCGCACGGCGCTGCACCGAGCGCGTCGTTATGCACGGGAGCAGCGGGTCGGGTGTGACTGACGGGTCGGCGACCAGCTTGATGTCGAACTGCAGATGAGTGTCCGGCGTGTCCGGCCGACGAACGATATCGGCGCGAAGGCCGTGGGCAGTTGCTGCAATGGACAGTGTTTCCAGCATCGCGCCGACCGCAATCTGGCTGGCGTGCCCCTCAAGGTCATAGACGCACCAGTGCCGGGTGTCGAAACCGTGCACCCGCACGTGATCGTCGGCGAGCACCTCGAAACGCCAGATCTGGGTGTTGTCGCCGCTCGGCGCCCAGCGTGCGAGGTCGAGGATCTTGTCTATCGTGGGCATTCGGTTCTCCGGTGGGCGGCGTGTTCAGCGCGCGTTGATCTGTTTCAGCAACTGGCGCCGACCGAGCGCAAGGATGAGCCGCTGCAGCGGGTGCCGGTTTCCGCCGGGGCGCCAGGTGCGCACCATCCGGTTGCGGTAGGCGTCGAACTGCAGTGCCCAAGGCGCTGCCCGGACTTCGCCGCGGCCGAGCAGAAGCTTGACCGTTTCAGCGGCGGCAACGCCGGCGCACAGATTGCACCCGATCATCGTCGACGGGCCTTTGCGCGCCGCGAGATCGATGCGCCAGGGCTCGACCAGATAGGGGCGATGCAGTCCGGCAGGCGCCAGACCGACCAGGAATCGCAGCGCCTGTTCGGTCTCGTCGTGGCCTTCCAGCTGGAAGTAGTCCTCGAAAGTCATGCCGCGCGGCGAAAACACGAGCAATCCGGTGCCCATCCCGAGCGGGGCTGCCGTCACTGCCGGGATACCCAGGCGATGGCAGGCTGCGAAGGTGGACCTGCGGGCGGAGAAGGCGAAGAAATCGAGGCCGTCTACATAGACATCGCAGCCCTGCAGGAAGGCGTCCGGCTGCTCCGGCGACACGCCTTCCGGAAAGCACGTTATGTCGGCCTCGGGATTGATGTCGCGCGCCTGTTCGGCCAGTACCTCTATCTTGGGCCGGTCGACCGTGCTCATCATGGCCCCGACCTGCCGGTTGAAGTTGTGTACACCGAAGGTATCGAAATCGGCGATACGGAATCGTCCGATGCCGAGCCGGGCCAGCGTCAGCAGGTGGGCGCCGCCGACGCCGCCGAGGCCGGCGATGGCGACCGTGCTGCGCCGAAGTCTGGCCTGTTCGGCCTCGGTGAACCAGCCGAGGTTGCGGCTGAAGGCCTCGTCGTAATTGAAAGCAGAGCTCATGGCGTCGCCTTGTATGTCCGTTGGCTGCGGGGCACGCTTCCGGGACATCGGATGGTGAGGTAAAAACTGTTATGCTGGCAATACCTTAGCATCTGAAGTCTTGAATTCGCATGAAGTTTTGGCTGCTCGACCTTTGGCTTGCGATGCGCAGCGTGCTCCGCCAGGGGCGACGCACGCTGATTGCCATTGGCGCGGTGAGCTTCGGCGTGATTGCGATGATTCTGTCAGCCGGGTTCATCGAGTGGCTGATGGAGGGCATGCGCGAATCCACCATCAAGTCGCAGCTTGGCCACGTCCAGGTGGTTCGACCGGGGTATGTGGAACGGGGCACCTCCGATCCCTTCGGTTTCGTCATCGATGGTGAGGACGCAGCGCAGCGCAAGGTCGAGCAGGGCGCAGGCGTCAAGGTCGTGGCGCCACGACTCAGCTTCAACGGGCTCGCGAGCAAGGGCGACAACACGCTGGCCTTCCTCGGCCAGGGCGTCTCTGCAAAGGCGGAGGCAGTGCTGTCGAGTTCGGTCACGATATCGCGCGGGCGCAATCTGTCGCCCGACGGCGTCAACGAAATGATCATGGGGCGGGGACTGGCGGCCAACCTGGGCGTCAATGTCGGCGACACCGTGGTGCTGATGACGACGACCGCCGCCGGCAACGTCAATGCGGTCGAGGCGCCGGTCGTCGGCATCTTCATCTCCGTCAGCAAGGAATACGATGATTCGGCGCTGCGCATGCCGCTGGCGCTGGCGCAGCAACTGGTGCGGGTGAATGGCGCGCAGCAGTGGCTGGTGCTGCTCGACGACACCGACAAGACCGACGCCAAGCTGGCCGAACTGGGCAAGGTGCTGCCGGCCGCGAACTTCGAACTGGTGCCCTGGTATCGCCTGTCCGACTTCTACAACAAGACGCGCGATCTGTTTGCCAGCCAGGTCAATGTCGTGCAGTTCATCATTCTGATGATCATCGTGCTCAGCATTTCCAACACGCTGTCGATGAGCGTGATGGAGCGCGTCAGCGAGATCGGCACCTGCATGGCGCTGGGCCTGACGCGGGCGCGCATACGGCGCATCTTCATGTCGGAGGGCGTGATGCTCGGTCTGGTCGGCGGCGGGCTCGGGGTGGTCATCGGTTGTGCGCTGGCGCTGGCCATCTCGGCGGTCGGCATTCCGCTGCCGCCGCCGCCCGGCATGGAGCAGGGGTTCGACGGCGAGATCCGCCTGACTTTCGGCATCGTCGCCAAGGCACTGGCGATTGCCGTGGTCAGTGCCTTCGTGTCCAGTCTTTACCCCGCCTGGCGAGCGTCGCGCATGAATATCGTCGACGCACTGCGGCAGAGTCGCTGAACGCCATGTTCAAGCTCGCGCTCCGCAACATCCTCCGGCAGAAATCGCGGACAGCGATGACTCTGGCCGCCATCGTCTTTGGCGTTGCCGGACTGATACTGAGCGGCGGCTTCGTCGCCGATGTGCTGACGCAGCTGGGCGAAGCGACCATACACAGCCAGCTCGGCCACGTGCAGGTCTTCCGCAGCGGCTTCTACGAGCAGGGTGCGCGTTCGCCCGAGAAGTTCATGATCGACGACGCCGACAAGGTCGCCGAGTTTGCTGCCCGCATGCCGGAGGCGGATGCGGTGCTGCAGCGCGTCAATTTCACTGGCCTGCTGAACAACGGCAAGGCGGACTGGGCGGTCATGGGCGAGGGTGTGGAGCCGGACAAGGAAAACCGGCTCGGCACCTTCGTCCGGATCACCGCTGGCCGGGCACTGCGCGACAGCGACACCGGCGGCATCCTGATCGGCGATGGCGTCGCCAAGGCCCTGGCACTGGCGCCGGGCGACACCGTCACGCTGATCATGAACACTGCCGACGGCGCATTGAACACGACGGAATTTGCGGTGGTCGGGGTTTTCCAGAGCTTTTCGAAAGATTTCGACGCCCGTGCCGTAAGGATTCCCATCGCGGCGGCTCGAAATCTGGTTGCGCGCGATGGTTCCAACGCCATCGTGCTGCTGCTGCACCGGACAGCGGACACCTGGCGGGTGAAGGATCTGCTGGTGCCCAAGCTGGCGTCGCTGGGATTCGACATCCGCGACTGGGTGCAGCTTTCGGATTTCTATTCGAAGACCGTGGAGCTCTACCGCACCCAGTTCGGCGTGCTGCAATGGATCGTGCTGATCATGGTGCTGCTGAGCGTCTTCAATACTGTAAACATGAGTGTCTTCGAGCGCGTCGGTGAATTCGGAACGCTGATGGCGCTCGGAAATTCGCGAGGATACGTATTCCGGCTCGTGCTCGCCGAAAATGCCCTGCTTGGTCTGACCGGCGCGGCGATCGGCGTGGTGTTGGGGGTGCTCGTCGCGCTGGCGATCAGCGAGGTGGGCATTCCGATGCCGCCGCCGCCGAACTCGAACGTGGGGTACACGGCGTCGATACGTGTGCTGCCCGAAACCGTGCTGCTGGCCTTCACGGTGGGATTGGGCGCGACCGTGGTGGCGGCCTTGCTGCCGGCACGCAAGGTTTCGCGTACGCCCATCGTCGATGCGTTGCGGTACAACATCTGACCGGTCGTGACGCATTAGAGCGCGCGTCCGGATGCGTTGGCTATGATTCGCGGCTTGTCTGGCTGCTGTCCTGTGGAGGATGCAATGTTGAGTTCTGACCGTCTGATGTCCGCACTGCGCGTGCTTGCGCTGCTGCTCGTGCCGCTTGCCTTCACGGCCTGCTCGTCGTCGCCCTATCCGGCCGCGCCGACTCAGGCTTACAGCGACGACTACAACTACATCCTGGGCCCCGGTGACTCGGTGAACATCGTCGTCTGGCGCAATCCCGAAATCTCGTCCACGGTCACCATCCGCCCGGACGGCAAGATCACCGGCACCCTGTTCGAGGATCTGCCGGCTGCCGGCCGCGATCCCACGACGCTGGCGCGAGAGATCGAGCAGGTGCTGTCGAAGTACATCCGTGACCCCATCGTGACGGTCATCGTCGCCGGCGGCATCGGTCCCTACAGCGAGCAGATCCGCGTGATCGGCGAGGCGGCCAAGCCGCAGGCGCTGGCCTACAAGCAGAAGATGACGCTGCTCGACGTGATGATCGCGGTTGGCGGCATTACCGAATTCGCCGACGGCAACGCGGCCACCATCCTGCGGACCTCCGAGGGCGACAAGCAGTACAACGTGCGCCTGAAGGACCTGGTCCGCCGCGGCGACGTGACGGCCAATGTCGACGTCAAGCCGGGTGACATTCTCATCATTCCGCAGAGCTGGTTCTGAGCAGCTCAGTCATGAGGCGTCCGCCGGAAGGATCGTGTAGCTGTGGATGATTTTCTGCGCCAGTTTTCTGGCTATCTCAGGTCGGCGTGGGGCTATCGCTGGATAGGGCTGCTGGTCGCCTGGGTGGTCGGCATCATCGGCATGGGCGTGGTGCTCGTGCTGCCGGACCAGTACCAGGCGTCGGCGAAGATCTATGTCGACACCCAGTCCATCCTGCGTCCGCTGATGTCAGGCCTCGCCGTTCAGCCCAATCTCGACCAGCAGATCAACATGCTGAGCCGCACGCTGATCAGCCGGCCGAACATCGAGAAGCTGATCCGCATGGCTGACCTCGATCTGGAGGCCAAGACCAAGACCGAACGCGAAAAGCTGATCGACGATCTGATTGCCAGCGTGAAGCTCACCAGTTCCGGCCGCGACAACCTCTACATCGTGTCCTATCGCGATCAGAAGCCGGCGCGGGCGCAGAAGGTGGTGCAGGCCATGGTGACACTGTTCGTCGAATCCGGCCTCGGCAGCAAGCGACAGGATGCGGACCAGGCGCGCAAGTTCATCGAAGAGCAGATCAAGGCCTACGAGGCCAAGCTTCTGGAGGCGGAAAACCGGCTGAAGGAGTTCAAGCTCAAGAACCTCGAGCGACCGGGCGGCGGACAGAAGGACTACTTCGGCAGCCTGGGCGAGGTGCAGGCCCAGCTCAATCAGGCGCAGCTCGACCTGCGTGAGGCGACCAATTCGCGGGATGCGCTGAAGCGCCAGCTGCTGGGCGAGGAACCGACCATCAGTGCCGACAATTCGGCCATGACCTTCGCGCCCTCCGGCCCGGGTGGCCCGTCGACCGCCGAGATCGACATGCGCATCTCCGGCATGAAGAACGAGGTCGAAGGCCTGCTGCAGCGCTACACCGACAAGCACCCGGACATTCTTCAACTGCGCGCGCGCATCCGCAATCTCGAGGATGAGCGCAAGCAGATCATCGAAAAGCACGCGGCCGAAGCGGCCAAGGAGGCCGCAAGCAAGCCGGCGGACGCCAAGCCCGAAGCGAAGCCCGCGGCGACCGGCGGTGCGCAGATGCCCAATCCGGTCTACCAGCAGATCAAGGTCGCACTGGCTTCGGCCGAGGCCTCGGTTGCCTCGCTGAGCGCGCGGGTCGGCGAGTATCAGACGCGTCTCGACGCATTGAAGCAGTCGTCGCGACTGGTGCCGGAACTGGAAGCGGAGTTCAGCCAGCTCAACCGCGACTACGAGGTGCATCGGACCAATTACAACAACCTGGTATCGCGCCGCGAATCGGCCTCGATTTCGGAAGAGATGGACGCGACCGGCGTGGCGGAATTCCGTCTGATCGAGCCGCCGCGTGTCGATCCCAAGCCGGCGGCGCCCAACCGGCTCATCCTGCTGACCGTCGTGCTGGCTGCGGCCATCGTCGTCGGTGGTGCAGCATCGTTCGCCGTATCGCAACTGCGACCGGTGTTCCACGACGGCCGGATGCTGGCCGAGGTGGCCGGCGTACCGGTGCTGGGTTCGGTGTCCATGCTGCTCGCGAACGAGCGCAAGCGTTACGAGCGTCGCCGCAGCGTCGTGTTCTTCGGCGGTCTTGGCGGGCTGGTGGCCGCCTATGTGGCGATGCTGGCTTTCGTGTCGCTCGTGATGCGCAGCGCCTGAGGATAGATCATGAGCATCATCGAACAAGCAATCGAACGAATGGCCCACCTGAAGCGGGCGGGCGTCGATATCGGCGAGGAACCGGCAGCGGCGCCCGAGGCGCCGCCAGCGGCTGCGCCTGTTCTCGCGCCCGCTCCTGCGGCGGTACCTGTCGCCGCCGTACCGCCGGCGGGTGAAGTCGCCGCGCCGGTGCAGGTGGCGAGCGGAACGTCCATTGATTCATCCCGCTACGTCGAACTCGATCTGGCGCGGCTCGACGGGATGGGTCTGGTCGTGCCGTCGGCGCCGCGTTCGCAGATCGCCGAAGAATTCCGCGTGATCAAGCGCCCCATTCTGGCCAACGCCCACGGCAAGGGTGCAGCGCCGGTCGATAACGGCAACCTCATCATGGTGACCAGTTCGGTGCCGGGTGAGGGCAAGAGCTTCAATTCGATCAACCTCGCGATGAGCATCGCGATGGAACTGGACAACCGTGTCCTGCTGGTCGATGCCGACGTGGCGCGCCCCTCCATCCTGAACCTGCTCGGTCTGCCGCCCGCTAAGGGCCTGATGGACGTGCTGCTCGACGAGGATGTCGGTCTGCCCGACGTGCTGCTCCGTACCAATGTCGAGAAGCTCACGCTGCTGCCGGCAGGCATGCCGCACAAGAACGCGACCGAACTGCTGGCCAGCGGTGCGATGCGTTCGCTGCTGGTCGAACTGGCGCACCGCTATCCGGACCGCATCATCATTTTCGATTCGCCGCCGCTGATGGTGACCACCGAGGCGCCGGTGCTTGCGCAATCGATGGGGCAACTGGTCATGGTGGTCGAGGCCGGGCGCACCACGCACGCGATGGTGAAGCAGGCGCTGGCCAAGGTACAGGGCTGCCCGGTCAAGATGCTGGTGTTGAACAAGGCGCGCTATGCCCGTACCGATGGCTACTACGGTTACTACGGTTACGGTTACGGCTACGGCTCCGAAACCGGTTATCGCGACGCGGCCAAGGCGGGTTGAATGAGGACAGGACGACCGATGCTTCGCCCGATCTCCCTGGCCATCCTGGGCATCGCCAGCGGTTTCGGTTCGGCGCATGCCGAAGGCTGGCGCCTGTCGACCAGCGCGTCGGTACAGATGATCGTGTCCGACAACATCAACTTCTCGCCGGTTGCGCCGTCGAGCGACGTGCTGACCGAAGTCACGCCGACCGTCGATCTGCGACGCAGCAGTCCGCGCCTGAAGCTCAATGCCAATTACTCGCCGCGGATGATGTATTACGCGGACGACACCTTCCCGTCGCGCATCGCGAACAACATGAGCGCGAACGGGTCGTTCGAGGTCGTCGACGACCTCTTCTTCCTCGACGCCAAGGCGAGTCAGACGCAGCGTCGGCGATCGGTGTTCAACGCCCAGCCCAACCTGCTGAACAGCACGCTGGGCGATTCGACCGAGACGCGGGTGTTCTCGCTGTCGCCGTCGATGCGCGGCACGGTCCGGCTCGGCGACATCGCGACATGGAAATCCAGCTACACCATCGCGCGCAGTGAATCGTCGCGCCGCGAGGGCGCACTGACCACCCGTACGTTCTCCGGCACACTGCAGGGCGCTCCGGCGACGCTGAGCTGGAAGGGCGTGCTCAGTTCGCGCGTGACCGACTCGGGCAATGCCAACAACAGCGAACGTGAGAGCATCGTCGGTTCGCTGATCTACAAACCGGATGTCCAGATCGAACTGACCGGCCGCTACGGCTACGAAAAGTCGACGATAGGCAATCGGCGGGACGGCGCCACCTATGGCGGCGGCCTGGACTGGCGTCCGTCGCAGCGCACGGCTCTGTCGCTTGATTACGACGAGCGGCCGTACGGCAGTACCGCCAACTACAAGCTGTCGCATCGTCTGCCCAGGACAGCTTTCAACGCGGCCTACACGCGCAACATCGTGAGCCGGATCGACACCTTGCTCGAAGGTTCGGGTCTGGAAGATCTGTACGAGACGCTGGCCTTCGTCGAGCCCTACGCGAGCATCGCCGATCCGGAAGAGCGGCGTGATGCGATCCGTGCAGATGCGCTGGCCGGGCGTATCCCGGGCTACGGTTCGCTCGATTCGCCCATCCTGACCGACCGCGAATACCGGCGCTCGCGCTGGTCGCTCGGCGTGGTGCATACCGGTGCCCGCAACACGCTGTCGTTCACGATGTACCAGTCGACCAACGACAGCGGAATCGGCTCCGTCGGCGGATCCCTGGTCGGCGATTTTGCCGAGGCTTCGGTCATTGTCCAGAAGGGCTGGACCATCGGTCTGTCGCACCGGCTCTCGCCAGTCAGCTCGCTGAACTTTTCGCTGAACTCTTTCGACACCAGTGGTCGTGTGACCTCCCGCACGACGACCGAGCGCAACGTCTTCAATGCGACTTATTCCACGGCGCTCGGTGCCTACACCAGCGGCTCCATTGGTCTGCGCATGATGCGTGGCACAGTCGCCGCCGGCGATGTAGACGAAAATGCACTGATCGCCACGGTGAGTACGCGCTTCTTCTGACGCGGGCGCCGTGATGCGCAGGCTGCCGAACCGTGCAGCGCCACCGAAGCCCTGAGGGGCGGGTACCCAACGATCGAGATCCATGTACGAGTCTTTCTACGGTCTTTCCGGCAAGCCTTTCCAGCTCAATCCCGATCCGTCGTTCTTCTTCGGCAGCAAGGGCCACCGGCGCGCGCTCGCCTACCTCGAGTACGGTCTGCATCAGAGCGAAGGCTTCATCGTCATCACCGGCGAGATCGGCGCCGGCAAGACCACGCTGGTGCGCAGCCTGCTGCAGAAGCTTGATTCGAAGAAGGTGGTGGCGGCGCAGCTGGTCAGCACCCACCTCGACGCCGAAGACACGCTGCGACTGGTCGCTGCCGCCTTCGGCCTGCCGAACAAGCAGCTGAAGAAAGCCGACCTGCTGCTGTCGATCGAAATGTTCCTGCTGTCGCTGACCGCTGCCGGCAAGCGCGCACTGCTCATCGTCGATGAGGCGCAGAACCTGACACCGCGCGCGGTCGAGGAACTGCGCATGCTGTCGAACTTCCAGCTCGGCGAGCACGCGTTGCTGCAGAGCTTCCTGGTCGGTCAGCCGGAATTCCGTGAAACGATGCAGAGCCCGCACATGGAGCAGCTGCGTCAGCGGGTTATCGCGTCCTACCACCTCGGGCCGATGGACGCGGCCGAAACCGAGGCCTATATCGAGCACCGCCTGAAGCACGTCGGCTGGCGCGGGTCCCCGGCTTTCCAGGCCGGCGCGCACGAAGCGATCTTCAAGGCGACCGAGGGCGTGCCGCGGCGCATCAACACCTTGTGTGACCGCCTGATGCTGGCCGGCTTCCTCGGCGGAGCAACCGCCTTCACTGCGCAGGACGTCGCCGGCGTGGTAAGCGAGATCAAGGACGAAGCGGGCGACGCCGCGGCTGCCGCCGCGATGGCCAAGCGGCCGGACGGCCCGATGCCGTCCGACACGGCGGCGCACGCCGCTTTCAACGGCGCCGGGCTGCGCGGTTCGCCGGCGCTGTTCGATCTCGACATGTCGCAGTTCCGACTCGACGCCGACTCGGCGCAGCGGGTGCGCGACTACGTGAACGCGCATCAGGCGGGCAATCTCGAAGAACGCCTGTCACGGATGGAGCGCACGCTCGAACAGACACTGGCCCTGCTGTATGAAATCGCCGAGCGCTCGACCGAGCAGGCGGACAAGGAGGCGGAATGAGCGCTGCCCAGGTGATCGCTCCGGTGCTGTGCGTCGTCGGGGCGCGGCCGAACTACATGAAGATGGCGCCCATCCTGCGCGCCTTCGACGAGCACGTGCCGACGATTCCGTGGGTGCTGGTGCATACCGGCCAGCACTACGATCACGCGATGAACGAGCGACTGTTCAGCGGGCTTCGTCTGCCGACGCCACACCACAATCTCGAAGTCGGCTCCGGTACGCACGCGGTGCAGACCGCCGAGATCATGAAACGCTTCGAACCGCTGGTCGATGAACTCAAGCCGTCCTGCGTGCTGGTCGTGGGCGACGTCAATTCGACGCTGGCCTGCGCGCTGGTCGCGGTGAAAAAGCACGTGCCGGTGGTGCATGTCGAAGCCGGCCTGCGCAGCGGCGACCGCGCGATGCCGGAGGAAATCAACCGCATCCTCGTCGATCGCATTTCCGACCGTCTGTACACGACCGAGCGCAGCGCGCTTGGCAATCTGACTGGCGAAGGCGTCGACGCCTCGTGGGTGCATTTCGCCGGCAACGTGATGATCGATTCGCTGCTGTCCAGCCGCGCGCTGGCGGTGCCGCCGGCGAAGACGCTGGCCGAGCACGACATCGACCCGGCGCTGATCGCCGACGGCCGCTACGGTGTCGTGACGCTGCATCGTCCGAGCAATGTGGACGATCCCGAACAACTGAAGCGTCTGGCCGCGATGCTGACGCAGGCGGCGGCACGGCTGCCGCTGCTGTTCGCGATCCATCCGCGCACGCGCGGCAATCTGGAGAAGTTCGGCCTCGGTGCGCTGCTCGACAATCCGCGCATCGCATTGCTGCCGCCGCTCGGCTATCTCGAAATGCTCGGCCTGATGAGTGGTGCGACCGTCATGATCACCGACTCCGGCGGTCTGCAGGAAGAGACGACGGCGCTGTCGGTGCCCTGCCTGACCTTGCGCGAGAACACCGAGCGGCCGATCACGGTGGAGCAGGGCACGAACACCGTCATCGGCGCCGACGAGGCGCTGTTCGTGCGCAGCCTCGACGACATCCTCGCCACCGGCGGCAAGCGCGGTCGCGTGCCCGAATACTGGGACGGCAATGCCGCCCAGCGCATCGCCGCCGACCTGCACGACTGGCTGCTGCAGCGGAGCACGCACTGACATGAGCGCCCGGACCGATATCCGCAACGCCTTTACCGTCGACGTCGAGGATTACTTCCAGGTGTCGGCGCTGGCGCCCTATATCGAGCGCAGCCGCTGGGATTCGATCGAATGCCGCGTCGAGCGCAATGTCGAGCGCATCCTTGCGCTGCTGGCTGACAGCGGTAACCGGGCCACCTTTTTCACGCTGGGCTGGATCGCCGAGCGTCATCCGGACATGGTCAGGCGCATCGCCGCTGCCGGGCACGAGATTGCCAGCCACGGCACCGCCCATCTGCGTGCGACCGAACAGTCGCCGGCCGAATTTCTCGATGACATCACGCGCGCCAAGAAGGTGCTGGAAGACATCACCGGTGTCGAAGTGCGCGGCTACCGTGCGCCCAGTTTCTCGATCGGCCACACCAATCCGTGGGCGCTCGACTGCGTCGCGCAGGCGGGCTACCGCTACAGCTCCAGCATCTATCCGGTCAAGCACGACCACTACGGCATGCCGGACGCGCCGCGTTTCCCGTTCGCGTCGCGCGACGGTCTGATGGAAGTGCCGGTCACCACCGTGCGCATGGGCAGCCGCAACCTGCCGGCCGGCGGCGGCGGCTACTTCCGCCTGCTGCCCTATGCCACCTCGCGCTGGCTGCTGAGCCAGGTGAACAAGCGCGACGGCAAGCCGGCGATGTTCTACTGCCATCCGTGGGAAATCGACGCCGACCAGCCGCGCGTGCAGGGCGTCGATGCCAAGTCGCGCTTCCGCCACTACATCAACCTGCACCGCACCGAAGGCCGTCTTGCCCGCCTGATGCGTGATTTCCGCTGGGGCCGGATGGACGAAGTGTTTCCGGAGATCGCCCGTGCGGCCTGAGGCGGAATTCATGACTGCAGTCACCGTACGCGCCCCGGCCGACGCCGATCGCGCGAACTGGAATGCCTTCGTCGAAGCCTGCCCGACGGCAAGCTTCTTTCACTTGTTCGAGTGGCGCGACATCATGCGCGACGTGTTCGGTCACGCGACGCACTACCTGCTGGCTGAGCGTGGCGGTCGCATCTGCGGCGTGCTGCCGCTGGCCCAGGTGAAGAGCCGGCTGTTCGGCCACTCGCTGGTATCGCTGCCCTTCGGGGTCTATGGCGGTGTCGCGGCGGATGACGACGAAGCGGCGCTGGCGCTCGAAACGGAAGCGCAGCGCATCGCGCAGTCGCTCGGCGTCGATCACCTCGAATTCCGCAACGTCGAGGCGCGCCATTCCGACTGGCCGACCGAAGACCTGTACGTCACCTTCCGCAAGCAGATTTCGCCGGACGTCGAAGAGAACATGAAAGCCATCCCGCGCAAGCAGCGCGCGATGGTGCGCAAGGGCATCAACAACGGCCTGAAGGCGGTGTTCGACGCCGACAACAGCCGTTTCTTCGAGCTGTATTCGGACAACGTGCATCGCCACGGCACGCCGGCGATGTCGCGCCGCTATTTCGACACGCTGCGCCGCACCTTCGGCGAGCGCTGTTCGGTCATGACGGTCGAAGGGCCGGACGGCGCGCTGCTCAGCAGCGTCATGAGCTTCTATTTCCGAGACGAAATCCTGCCCTACTACGCCGGCGACGCGGTGGCGGCGCGCGACCTCGCGGCAAACGACTTCAAGTACTGGGAACTGATGCGCCACGCCTGCGAGCGCGGCATCCGCGTGTTCGACTACGGTCGCAGCAAGCAGGGCACCGGTTCCTATTCGTTCAAGAAGAACTGGGGCTTCGAACCGACGCCGCTGCATTACGAGTACTGCCTGTACAAGCGCGACAGCCTGCCGCGCAACAACCCGTCGAACCCGAAGTACAGGCTGATGATCGAAGTGTGGCGCCGCATGCCGCGCAGCTTCGCGAACACGATCGGGCCCTTCATCGTCCGCAATCTGGGCTGACCGGCGTGGAGCCGCTGCTCTTCCTCGCCCATCGGCTGCCCTTTCCGCCCAACAAGGGCGACAAGATCCGCTCCTTCCACCTGCTGAAGCATCTGGCGCGTCGCCATGCGCTGCACGTCGGCACCTTCGTCGACGACCCGGCCGACCTGCCTCACCTGCCCGAACTGGCGGCGATGTGCGTGCAACTGCACACCGAAACCATCGCCCCGCGCAGCCGCAAGCTGCTGTCGCTGCGCGCGCTGGCAACCCGCGAAGCGCTCAGCGTCGTCTACTACCGGTCGGCAGCGATGCAGCGCTGGGTCGATGACACCATCGCCCGCCACCGCATCACGAAGGCGGTCGTGTTCTGCTCGACCATGGCGCAGTACCTCGACCGCCATCCGCAGGTGCACCGCATCGTCGATCTGGTCGATGTCGATTCGGCCAAGTGGTCCGAGTACGCGCCGCGCCACCGGTGGCCGATGTCCTGGCTGTACCGGCGCGAAGCGCGCACGCTGCTTGATTTCGAGGCGGGCGTGGTTGCCGCCGCCGACCGCAGCCTGCTGGTCACGCCAGCCGAGGTGGCGCTGTTCGAATCGCTGGCGCCCACGCTGAAGGGGCGCGTCGAGGCGCTGCCCAATGGCGTCGATGTCGACTTCTTCAACCCGGCGAACGCCGGCGCGAACCCGTACGCCTCGGGCGTGAAGCCGGTCGTGTTTACCGGTGCGATGGACTACTGGCCCAATATCGACGCCGCCTGCTGGTTCGCCAACGAGGTGATGCCGCGCATCCGTGCCGTCGAGCCGGCCGCGCATTTCTTCGTCGTCGGCATGAATCCGGCGCCTGCCGTGCGCGAACTGGAGAAGACCGGCTTCGTCACGGTGACCGGCCGCGTCGACGACGTGCGCCCCTGGGTCGCCCACGCTGCCTGCGCGGTGGCGCCGCTGCGCGTCGCGCGCGGCATCCAGAACAAGGTGCTGGAAGCGATGGCGCTGGCGCGGCCGGTGGTCGTCTGGCATACGCTGTCGGCCAGCCTCGACGCACAGCCGGGGCGCGATTTCCTCGCCGCCGACGCGGCCAGCTACGCCGAGCGCGTGCTGGCATTGTTCGATCCTGCTTACGCGCAGGCGATCGGCCAGGCGGCGCGTGCCCGGATCGAGCTGGTCTACCGCTGGGACAGCGCTCTGGCTGCGCTCGATGCCTGGCTCGATGCGCCTGCTCCGGCGCGTTCAACCCAACACGGAAGCACACCCGATGTACAACCCGACGTCCTCCATGCCCGCGGCTGATACCGGACGCAGTGCTGCGTCCTGGCGGACGGCCGGGCCGGTATTCCTGCTGCTGTTCGCACTGCTGCTGTGGCTCTACTGGGGTACCGCCGTATCGATGGCGGAGATCTGGTGGCGATCGGAAACCTTCGCGCACGGCCTCATCGTGCCGCCCATCTTCCTCTGGCTGGTGTGGCGCAAGCGGGCGGCGCTGGCGGCACACGTGCCGCAACCCAGCGCGTGGGGGCTGGCTGCGCTGGCCGCGTCGCTGGCTGGCTGGCTGGTGGCCGACGTCGCCGGCGTGCAGGTGGTGCGCCAGCTGGCCTTCGTCGCCAGCATTCCGTCGCTGGTCGTCGCCGTTCTCGGCTGGCGTGTCGCCTGGGTCATCGCCTACCCGCTGGCCTTCCTCTTCCTCGGCGTACCGATGGGCGAAGGCCTGATGGTGCCGCTGATGAACTACACGGCCGACTTCACCGTCGCGTCGCTGCAACTGCTCGGCTTCCCGGTCTATCGCGAAGGTACCTTCTTCGAACTGCCGTCCGGCAGCTGGTCGGTGATCGAGGCCTGCAGCGGACTGCGTTACCTGATCGCGTCGCTGACCGTCGGCGCGCTGTTCGCCTACCTGAGCTATCGCACGCTGTGGCGTCGCGCCGCCTTCATCGTCGCGTCCTTCGTCGTGCCCATCATTGCCAACGGCTTCCGCGCGTTGATGATCGTGCTGCTCGCGCACTATTCGGACATGAAGCTGGCGACTGGTGTTGACCACATCATCTACGGCTGGGTGTTCTTCGGCGTCATCATGCTGCTGCTGTTCTGGGTCGGTTCGTTCTGGCAGGAGAAGGAAGCCGACGATGTCGCGCCCGACGCCGGCTCGGTCGCGCTGCGGCCGGTATCTATGCTGCGCACCGCGCTGACGGCGGCTGCAGCGGCGCTCGTGCTGCTGCTGCCGCCGCTCTACGCGGCGCAACTGGCGCAGCGCGAACTGCCGGCGTCGCCGCAACTGGCGCTGCCGGCCGAACCGGGCGATGGCTGGGCGCTCGATGCCGGGCCGGCGTTGACCGACTGGCGGCCCACCTTCCAGAACCCGGACCGCGAGCGCTCCGTGCAGTACCGTCGCGGCGACGAGGTCGTGGCCGTTCACCTGGCCTGGTACGGCCGCCAGCGACAGGACGCCGAACTGATCAATTCGCGCAACTTCATGATCCGGCAGGAGCACGACACGTGGTCCAACGTCGGCGAGCGCGTGATCGACACGTCGGCGCACCCGGTGCGCGAGACGCGCCTGCGCTCGACCGCGCTGCGCCTGCTGATTCACGACTGGTTTGTCGTCGGCGGTGAGCCCACCGTCAGCAGCGTGCGCGCCAAGCTCATGTTCGCCCGGTCCTTGCTGCTCGACGGCGAGGACAGCGGCTACGCCGTGGTGCTGTGGACGCCGCAGCAGGGCGAGGATCCGGCGGCGCGCGCGCGGCTGGCCGCATTCGCCGCCGTGATCGAACCGCACCTGGGCAAGGCGACTGCGCCGTGAAGCGGGTCGTTCACGTGGTGCATCATTTCGGCACCGGCGGCATGGAGAACGGGATGGTGAACCTGTTCAACAACTTTCCGCCAGGTGATTTCGAGCACCACGTGGTCTGTCTGCAGGGCTACTCGCACTTCGTCGAGCGCATCCGCGACGGGAGGGTCACCTTCCACGACGTGAAGAAGGCACCGGGCAAGGACCCGGCGCACTACCTGCGACTGTGGAAGATGCTGCGTGCGCTGCGTCCCGACATCCTGCACACGCGCAATCTGTCGGCGCTGGAAGCGGTGCTGATCGGCTGGCTGGCCGGCGTGCCGGTGCGCATCCACGGCGAGCACGGACGCGACGTGTTCGACCTCGACGGCAGCAACACGCGCTACAACCGGCTGCGCCGGCTGGTGCGTCCCTTCGTCCACCGCTATCTGACGGTCAGTCGCGATCTGCAGAACTGGCTGCGCGAAGCCATCGGCGTCGATGCAGCGCGCGTTACGCAGATATACAACGGGGTGGACAAGCAGCGCTTCCGGCCGCGTGTCGATGCCTCACGCAGTGTCTTGCCCGAGACCTTTCGCGGTGACGTCTTCGTGATCGGCAGCGTCGGTCGCATGGTCGGCGTGAAGGACTACCCGACCCTGGTGCGCGCTTTCATCGACGCTGCGCGGCAGCCGGGTGGCGAGCGCCTGCGCCTGGTCATCGTCGGCGACGGCGGCGAGCGCGCCGGCTGCCAGGCGCTGCTGGACGAAGCCGGAGTGGCCGACCGCGCCTGGCTCACTGGCGAGCGCAAGGACATTCCGGAGCTGATGCAGGCCTTCGACCTGTTCGTGCTGCCCTCGCTGGGCGAAGGCATTTCCAACACCATCCTCGAAGCGATGGCCTGTGGTCTGCCCATCGTGTCCACTGCGGTCGGCGGCACGCCGGAACTGGTGGACGACGGCATCAACGGTCGGCTGTTCGTGCCCGGCGACGTCGCGGCGCTGTCGGCCTGCGTGCAGGAATACGCATCCGATGCGGCGCTGCGGGATGCGCACGGAAGTGCATCACGGCAGAAAATCGAGGCCTCCTTTAGCATTGAAGCCATGGTTGCCGCGTATCGCGACGCCTATCTTGCGCTGTCCGCGAAGCAAGGTCGCCCCGGCAGCTCCACCACCTGACAGGATTTCCCGCATGTGCGGTTTCGTTGGCATTTTCGACACGCGCAACCGGCGTGATGTAGGTCGCGACGTGCTGCACCGGATGAACGAGGCGCAGCATCACCGCGGTCCGGACGAGGGCGATCTGCACCTCGAACCCGGCGTCGGTCTCGGTCACCGCCGGCTGTCCATCATCGACGTGGCGAGCGGTCAGCAGCCGCTGGCCAACGAGGACGGTTCGGTCATCGTCGTGTTCAACGGCGAGATCTACAACTTCCAGTCGCTGATTCCGGAGCTGACCGCGCTCGGCCACACCTTCCGCACGCGCAGCGACACCGAAGTGATCGTGCACGCCTGGGAGCAGTGGGGCGAAGCCTGCGTCGAGCGTTTCCGCGGCATGTTCGCGTTCGCGTTGTTCGATCGCAATCAGGACGTGCTTTTCCTCGCGCGCGACCGCCTCGGTGTGAAGCCGCTGTTCTATTCGCTGCTGCCCGACGGCCAGCTCATCTTCGGCTCCGAGCTGAAGGCGCTGACCGCGCACGGCGGCCTGAACCTCGATCTCGATCCGCTGGCAGTCGAAGAGTATTTCGCGCTCGGCTACGTGGCTGACCCGCGCACCATCTACCGCCACGCCTTCAAGCTGGAACCGGCACACAGCCTGCGCATCCGCCGCGGCGAGACGCCGCCGGCGCCGCGCCGCTACTGGGACGTCGACTTCGGCCAGGTCGAACAGATCGACGAGGTGCAGGCTGAAGAGGAGCTGATACGCCGGCTGCGCGAATCGGTCAGCCTGCGCATGATTTCCGAAGTGCCGCTGGGCGCCTTCCTGTCCGGCGGCGTCGATTCGTCGGCGGTGGTCGCGATGATGGCGCAGTCCTCCGACACGCCGGTGAACACCTGTGCGATCGCCTTCGACGATCCGGCCTTCGACGAATCGAAGTTCGCACAGCAGGTGGCCGACCGCTACCGCACCAACCACCGCGTCGAAATGGTCGCGTCCGACGACTTCGACCTGATCGACACGCTGGCCTGGCTGTATGACGAGCCCTATGCCGACAGTTCGGCGCTGCCGACCTACCGCGTGTGCCAGCTGGCGCGCAAGCACGTGACCGTGGCGCTGTCCGGCGACGGCGGCGACGAAAGCTTCGGCGGCTACCGCCGCTACCGCATGCACCTGATGGAAGAGCGCCTGCGTTCGCGCCTGCCGCTGGGCGTGCGCAAGCCGCTGTTCGGTACGCTGGGTCAGATCTATCCAAAGGCCGACTGGGCGCCGCGTGTGTTCCGCGCCAAGAGCACCTTCGAATCGCTGGCGCGCACTTCGGTGGAAGCCTATTTCCACTCGGTGTCCATCCTGCGCGACCCGATGCGCGCCCAGCTGTTCAGCCCGCGGATGAAGGCGGCGCTCGGTGGCTACAACGCGGTCGAGGTGTTCCACCGCCACGCGGCGCGCCATACCTCGGACGAACCGCTGTCGCTGGTGCAGTACCTCGATCTGAACACCTATCTGGTCGGCGACATCAACACCAAGGTCGATCGCGCCAGCATGGCGCATTCGCTCGAAGTGCGTGAACCGCTGATGGACCATCCGCTGGTCGAATGGGTGGCCACGCTGCCGGCCTCGCTGAAGATACGCGGGCAGGAAGGCAAGTACCTGCTGAAGAAATCGCTCGAACCGCATCTGCCGCACGACATCATGTACCGGCCGAAGATGGGCTTTTCGGTGCCGCTGGCACGCTGGTTCCGTGGCCCGCTGAAACAGCGCGTGCGCGATGCCGTGCTCGGCAGCCGTCTGGCCGACACCGGCTGGTTCAACCGCCCCTATCTCGAACACCTGGTCGACGCGCACCAGTCCGGCCTGCGCGACTACAGCGCGTCGCTGTGGACCCTGCTCATGTTCGACGCCTTCCTGCGCAACCAGGAAGCGTCGGCCATCCGTGCCGCCGCCTGAAAGAGACACCGATACCGATGCGCATCCTGCACGTACTGGATCACTCGATTCCGCTGCACAGCGGCTACACCTTCCGCACCGCCGCCATCCTGCGCGAGCAGCGCAAGCTCGGCTGGGACACGCACCACGTCACCAGCGTCAAGCACACCGCGCCCGGCCCGCTGGTCGAGGAGGTTGATGGCCTCACCTTCCACCGCACGCCGTGGACGCCTGGCCCGATCGACCGTGTGCCGGTGTTGCGCGAGCGCGCACAGATGCGCGCGCTGGAAAAGCGTCTGCTCGAGGTGGCGACTGAACTGAAGCCGGACGTGATCCACGCGCATTCGCCGGTACTGAATGCCTTTCCGGCGCTGCTGGTCGGGCGCCGGCTGGATATTCCGGTCGTTTATGAAATCCGCGCTTTCTGGGAGGACGCGGCGGTCGACCACGGCACTACCACCGAAGGCAGCCTGCGCTACCGGGCGACGCGCGCGATGGAAACGCGCGCCGTGCATACGGTCGATGCGGTGACGACGATCTGCGAGGGCCTGCGGCGTGACCTGATCGCGCGTGGCGTGCCGGAGTCGAAGATCACCGTCATCCCGAACGCGGTGGACATCGACAATTTCGCCTTCGGCGTGCCCGGCGACGATGCGCTGCGCGCCGAACTGGGTCTGACCGGCAAGCGGGTGCTCGGCTTCATCGGCTCCTTCTACGCCTACGAAGGTCTGGACCTGCTGCTGCGCGCGCTTCCGGCCATCCTTCAGCAGGCACCGGATGTCGCGCTGCTGCTGACCGGCGGTGGTCCGCAGGAAGAGAACCTGAAGAAGATGACGCAGGAACTCGGCCTGCAGGACCACGTGAAATTCACCGGTCGCGTGCCGCACGCCCAGGTGCAGCGCTACTACAGCCTGGTCGACGTGCTGGTCTATCCGCGCCATTCGATGCGTCTGACCGATCTGGTGACGCCGCTCAAGCCGCTTGAAGCGATGGCCCAGGGCCTGCTGCTGGTGGCGTCCGACGTTGGCGGTCACAAGGAGCTGATCCGCGACGGCGAGACCGGCATGCTGTTCCGTGCCGGCGACGCAGATGATCTGGCGCGCAGCGTGCTGCGTCTGCTGTCCATGCAGGACCGCTGGCCGCAGTTGCGTGAGGCGGGCCGTCGTTATGTCGAAACCGAACGCAACTGGACGAACTCGGTCGCGCGCTATCGCGACGTCTATGGCCGGCTGACCGGCCGTGCCGCTGCATGACGCAGGACGGGCCGCACATCGTCGTATTCTCGACGCTGTTCCCGAACAGTGCGCAGCCGCAGGCGGGCGTGTTCATCCGTGAGCGCATGTTCCGCGTAGGCGCACAGCTGCCGCTGACCGTGGTCGCGCCGGTGCCCTGGTTTCCGTTCCAGTCGCTGCTGCGTCTGATCCGGCCGCACTTCCGGCCCGACGTGCCGCGGGTCGAGGTGCAGCAGGGCGTCACGGTGCTGCATCCGCGCTTCCTGTCGGTGCCCGGCCTGTTCAAGAATCTCGACGGCGTGCTGCTGGCGCTCGGCGCGCGCGGCACGCTGGCGCGTCTGCGGCGCGAAGGGAAGCTGGATGTGCTCGACGCCCACTTCGGGTATCCCGATGGTCATGCGGCCAGTCTGCTGGCGCGCTGGTTGCGCGTGCCGTTCACGATCACGCTGCGCGGAACCGAAACCCGACACGCACGTACGCCGGGGCTGCGCGCGCGCCTGCACGCCGCGCTCGAACGCGCCGACCGCGTGTTTTCGGTCTCTTCGTCGCTGGCCGACATCGCCGCCGGTCTGGGCATTGCCCGCGACAAGCTGCAGGTGGTGGGCAATGGCGTCGATACGCGCAAGTTCCATCCGGTCGACCGCGACGAGGCGCGGCGCGCGCTGGGCATTCCGGCCGACGCCACGGTGCTGATCAGCGTCGGCGGCCTGACCGAGCGCAAGGGCTTCCACCGTGTGATCGAGCTGCTGCCGGCGCTGCGCCGCGAAGTGCCGAAGCTGCAGTTGCTGGTCATCGGTGGCGCCAGCGCCGAAGGTGACTGGGGGCCGCAGCTCAGGCAACAGGTGCGCGAACTCGGGCTGGAGGACTGCGTGCGCTTTCTCGGCACGATGCCGCCGGAGGCGCTCAAGCAGCCGCTGTCGGCGGCCGATGTGTTCGTACTGGCGACGCGCAATGAAGGTTGGGCCAATGTGTTTCTCGAAGCGATGGCCTGCCGGCTGCCGGTCGTGACGACCGATGTCGGCGGCAATCGCGAAGTCGTCTGTCGCGACGAACTGGGTACCGTCGTACCCTTCGGCGACGCGGCCGCGTTGCAGACCGCGCTGTCCGCCGCGCTCGCGCGCGACTGGGACCGGGATGCCATCCTGGCCTATGCGCGGGACAATGAATGGGATGGACGCGTGGCCGCGCTGGTCACCGCGTTCAGGGCGCTGTACCGCAGCGGAGCGGTCGCCGCCACCGACGAAGGAGTCAGACGAGTTGGCTGAAGCATCGAAATGGGCGCACGTGCGCGAGCAGATCGAGTACAGGACCCTGCTTGCGTCCAAGTGGTGCGTGCAGCGCCTGCCGCGCGCAGCGGGCGCGCGCCGTCACGTGTTTGTCGCCGGCATGCAGCGTTCGGGCACCAATATGCTGATGGACCTGATCGAGCGCAGCATGCTGACCGACGTCTATCACGAGCGCGACCCGCGCGCCTTCGACAACTACATGATGCGCGAGCTGCCGGCGATCCGTCGGCTGGTCGAGCAGTCGCGCGCGCCGCACTTCGTCATCAAGTGCCTGTGCGAACTCGACCGCCTGCCGGCGCTGATGAGCGAGTTCCAGCCGTCGAAGGCCTTGTGGATCGTGCGCGAATACCGTGACGCGGTGAATTCCGCGCTGGTGTCCTTCGGCCGCTTTTCGCAGCAGATCGACCGCATCGTGCGCGGCAAGGCCGATGGCGAGTGGTTCGCCGGCGGCATGTCGGACGACACGCTGCGTCTGGTGCGGGAGCTGTGGCGTCCCGACATGAATGAGGCGACCGCTGCCGCGCTGATCTGGTATTTCCGCAACCTGCTGTTCTTCCAGATGAAGCTGGACCGCAATCCGCGGGTGAAGCTGCTGTCCTACGAATCGCTGGTGACCCGTCCGGTCGAGGAGTGCGAAGCCGCCTTCCGCTTCATCGACCTGCCGTTCACACCCTTCATCACGCGCAAGGTGTTCGCCAGTTCGATCAGCAAGAAGGCGCCGCCGCCGGTCGAACCGGCTGTTGCCCAGCTGTGCGACGAACTGATGGCGCGCTTTGCCGCCGTGCGGGGGACGCATGCCTGATCTGCGTACCCGTCTGGTGTCTGGCCTCGTCTTTCCGCTGCAGGAAAGGCTGAAGAAGCACAGCACGGTCGCTGACCGGCGTGCGATGGAGGACAGCCAGTGGTGGCCGCGCGAGCGGCTGGAAGCGCTGCGCGTGCAGCGGCTGCGCGCGCTGCTGACGCATGCGGCTTCACACGTTCCGTACTACCGCGATCTGTTCGCGCGCATCGGCTTCGATCCTGCTGCGATGTCCAGCCTGACCGATCTGCAGCGCCTGCCCTTCCTCGACAAGCCGCTGATCCGCGCCCACACCGATGCGCTGAAGGCCGATGACGCACGTGGTCTGGCGCGTTTCAACACCGGCGGGTCGAGCGGCGTGCCGCTCATCTTCTACATCGGTCTCGAACGCGTCAGCCGCGACGTCGCCGCCAAATGGCGGGCCACCCGCTGGTGGGGCGTCGATATCGGTGACCCGGAAATCGTGCTGTGGGGCAGCCCGATCGAACTGGGCGCGCAGGACCGCGTGCGTCTGCTGCGCGATCGCCTGATGCGTACCCGGCTGCTGCCGGCTTTCGAAATGTCCGACGCGAAGGTCGATGGCTTCATCGACGAAATTCGCACGCTGCGGCCGAGGATGCTGTTCGGCTATCCGTCGGCGTTCGCCCACATCGCCCGCCACGCGCAACGACAGGGTGTGCGCATGGACGATCTCGGCATCAAGGTGGTGTTCGTCACGTCGGAGCGGCTGTACGACCACCAGCGCACGCTGATCGAGCAGAGTTTCGGCGCGCCGGTGGCCAACGGCTACGGCGGGCGTGACGCGGGCTTCATCGCCCACCAGTGTCCGTCCGGCTCGCTGCACATCACGGCCGAGGACCTCATCGTAGAAATCGTCGACCGCGAAGGTCGGGTGCTGCCGCCGGGCGAGTCCGGCGAGATTGTCGTCACCCATCTGGCCACCCGTGATTTCCCCTTCGTGCGCTACCGCACCGGCGACGTCGGTGTACTGGCGGCGCCAGACGATGCGCCCTGTGCCTGCGGCCGCACGCTGCCGGTACTGAAGGAAGTGCAGGGCCGCAGTACCGACTTCATCGTTGCCCGGGACGGCACGGTGATGCACGGTCTGGCCTTGATCTACATCGTGCGCGACATGCCCGGCGTCGCCGGCTTCCGCATCGAGCAGGAAAGTCTCGATCTCACCCGCGTCAAGGTGGTCACCGAGCCCGGCTTCCCGGCCGACGGCGATTCACGCATCCGCGCCGGCATGAAGGCGCGGCTCGGCGAATCGGTCGAGGTCGTGGTCGAGCACGTCGCGCAGATCGCGGCCGAAGGCTCGGGCAAGTTCCGCTACGTCGTCAGCAAGGTGGCTGCATGATCGAGGTGGCACGCCGTGCGTGACATCGTCGTCACCATTGCCGTATTCGGCATGCTGCCCTTCATCCTGCGCTCGCCGTGGATAGGCATCCTTGTATTCACTTGGCTCAGCCTGATGAACCCGCACCGGCTGGCCTATGGTTTTTCGCTGAGCTTTCCGTTCGCGATGATCGTGGCGCTGACCACGCTGGTGTCGCTGATGTTCTCGAAAGAGATCAAGAAGATCATCTGGACGCGGGAGAGCATCATTCTCGCGATGTTCGTCATCTGGATGTGCATCACGACGACGCAGGCGATCTACCCGGCCGATGCGCAGATCCAGTTGGACAAGGTGCTGAAGATCCAGCTGATGATTTTCGTCGCCCTGATGATGATGCGCAGTTTCGACCGCATCGAGGCGCTGGTCTGGGTGTCGGCAGCGTCCATCGGCTTCTACGGCTTCAAGGGCGGCATCTTCACCATCCTGCGCGGCGGCGTGTTCCGCGTGCAGGGTCCGCAAGGCACCTTCATCGGCGGCAATAACGAGATCGGTCTGGCGCTGGCGATGACGGTGCCGCTGCTCTACTTCATGCGTTCGCGGGCGGCCAATCCGCTGCTCAAGGCCTTCCTGACCACCTGGGTGGTGCTGACCGCCTTTGCGGCGATCGGCACGCAATCGCGTGGCGCGCTGCTGGGCATGGCGTCGATGACGGTCTTTATCTGGCTGAACAGTCGCAAGAAGATACAAACCGCCATCCTGCTGGCCGTGACCGGCTACGCGATCGCCAACTTCATGCCTCAGTCCTGGTACGACCGCATGGGTACGATCGAGACGCACGAGGAGGACAAGTCTGCACAGGGGCGGGTCAACGCCTGGTGGACCAGCTTCAACATGGCGAACGACCGCATCTTCGGCGGCGGTTTCGAGTGCTGGAAGCGACAGGTATTCGCGATGTATGCACCTGATCCGACGAACGTGCGCGACGTTCACAGCGTCGTGTTCGAAGTGCTGGGCGAACACGGTTACATCGGGCTCGGGCTGTTCTTTGCCCTGGGGCTGTGCACCTGGCTCAGTGCAGGCTGGAGCGCCCGCCGGGCGCGCAAGATGCCCGACATCGCCTGGGTGGCGGACATGATGCGCATGGTCCAGGTGAGTCTCATCGCCTACGCGACCGCCGGCCTCTTCCTCGGTCTGGCCTATTTCGATTACTACTACACCCTCATCGTGATCGTCGTCGCCACGACCTGGCTGATCCGCCGGCGCATCTCGGGCCTGCCCGACGCCGACTGGGCTCGCGCGCGGCCGGCCGGTCTGTTCGCCGGCGGCCGCATTCCACGGCTGTGGCCCTGGAAGCCGAAACCGCAACCGGCCCAGCCCGGTGCTCCGGGTTGAGAACGGGAGTCCCTGCATGGATCTGATGGAGGCCTGGCGCACCCTGCGCCGACGTCTGAACAGACGCGCGATCGGCGAAGCGCAACTGATGAAGCGCTATCAGAAGGTGCACGGGCGCCCATTCGACCCGGCACGCGTCGAGCGCTTCACCGAAAAGGTGCTGCAGCGCATGCTGGTCGTGAACAGGCGCGGCAATGCACTCTATTCACGCCTCAGCGACAAGTTCGCGGTGCGCGACTATGTGCGCGAGAAGGTTGGCGACGCTCATCTGGTCGATCTGATCTGGTCGGGCACCGACCCGCGGCGCATTCCTTTCGACCGCCTGCCGCCGAAGTGCGTCATCAAGACGAACAATGGCTCCGGCGGCAACATCCTGATCGACGGCGCGTTCGACCGCGATGAAATCATCGCGCGGCTGACGGAGTGGCTGGGCAAGGACTACTACTGGATCGACCACGAGTATCACTACGCGAAGATCAAGCCGCGCGTCGTGATCGAGGCCTATCTCGACGATGGTCAGGAAAACGGCCCTCTGGATTACAAGCTGTGGTGTTTTGACGGCGTGCCGCAGCTCGTGCAGGTCGACGACTGCCGGCATGGCATCAACGCCTTCTACGATCGCGACTGGACATTGCTGCCCTTCCGCTACCGCGACAACCAGAAGGACTTCGACATGCCGCGCCCGGCCAATCTCGACCGGCTGCTCGAAGTCGGCGCCCGTCTCGCCGAAGGTTTCGATTTCGTCCGCGTCGATCTGTACAACGTGCACGGACAGGTCTATTTCGGCGAAATGACCTTCACGCCGCTGGGTGGTCGCATGCGCTTCCGTCCGGACGAATGGGACCTGACCGTCGGGCGCTTCTGGCAACAGGCGAACTGATCAGCGGCTCGGTATCAGCGTTTCAGGTCGCGTGTGTGTTCCACCGTCTGCCGCATCACCGCCGCCCAAGAGAAATCCCGATGTGCCCGCGTTTCGGCACGGGCGGCGCAGGCCGCACCGAAGCCGGTTGCCGGGTCGAGCAGCGTGAACAGCGCTTCAGTCACCGCGGGCAGTGAATTGCCGTCGCAGCGCAGGCCGGTTTCGCCGTCGAGCACGGCCGAGCCGGTGCCGCCGGCCATGCCGGTCAGCGAGGTCCGGCCGCAGGCCGCCGCCTCGATATAGACCATGCCGAAACCTTCGGTGTCGGCACCGATGTCGCGGTTGGGCATCGCGAACAGATCGCTTGCCGCGTACCACAGCGGCAGATCGTCGGCGCTGACGCCGCCGAGCAGGTGGATGCGTTCCGGCATTTCCGACGCGGCGCGGATGCCGGCAAGATACTCGGCGTCCTCGCCCTTGCCGATCACCGCGTGATGCACGTCCAGCCCGCGGCGCACCAGTTCCGGCACCGACTGCATCACGTAGTCGAAACCCTTGCGCCGCGACAGCCGGCCGACCGACAGGATGAGTTTGGCTTCCGGCTTCAGGCCGAGCGAGGCGCGCAGCTTCGAGCCATCCAGCCCCGGGCGGAAGCGCTCGGTGTCCACACCCGGATTGATGATGACCACACGTTCAGGCTGCACGCCCATGTCGAGCAGAAGACCGCGGGTGAATTCGCTGTTGGCGATTACCAGCTGCGCGCCGCAATACGCCTCGCGCATCGCCTTGACCCGACGCGGCTGGCGCCAGGTGGTGATTTCCTCGCCGTGCGCGTAGATGACGACCGGCAGACGCAGAAATCTGCCTGCGCGCACGGCGACCAGACCTTCGGGCAGCACGCGGCCAGCGTGGATCTGGGTGACCGGATGACGCCAGCCCACGCTCAGCGTCTTCAGGAAGAACTCCAGATAGACCGGAAGGGATTCCGGCCTCAGCCACGGATAGCGCTTGAGCCCGAGACGATGGATGGTGTTCGGGCTGGCGCGGTCGTGCTCTTCCGCACCCGGCACGTCGGCGGTCAGGATGTGCGTGCCGGCGCCGCCCATGCGGCGGTACACCTCGTCGAACCACACCGCCGTCCCGCCCTTGGTGGGCTGGAACAGTTCGGTGATGACCAGGAATCGTGCGTCGGGCGTGTTCATCGCCTCACCCGTCCAGTCGCGCATTCGGATGCGCGGCCAGCCAGTGTTCGAGCATCATCAGCACCCAGATCATCACGCCATAGTAGGAGGCGTGTTCGCTGCGGTGGCGCTCCAGCAGATGCTTGACGAAGGCGGGCTGCACGACGCCGCGCTGCGCCAGCGCGTCCAGCGCGTCGTGTGCCATGCGGCTGAGCTGCGGGTCCTGCTGCATCCACAGGCCGAAGGGCAGACCGAAGCCGTGCTTGGATTTGGTGATCGTCGCCTGCGGCAGGAAGTCCTTCAGTGCGTCCTTGAAGAACCAGCGCAGCTGGCCATTGCGCACCTTGTAGTCGGCCGGCAGCATGGCCGAGAAGTCCAGCAGCCGCTCGTCGAGCAGCGGGTAATGCACCTCGATGTCGGCCAGTTCGCACATGCGCGACACCTTGCGCAGATCGCTGTCGGCCAGCGTCTGCTTCAGGTCCAGATGCATCATGCGGTTGACCATCGCCTGCGAGCGCGTGCGGCCGTATACCTCGCGCGCGATCGCGCGCGGGTGATCCGGGTCGATGCCGCGCAGCAGCCGCTCGGGCAGGATGCGCGATGCGCCCTCGCGTTCGACGTGGTTGAACACTTCCATCCGGTCCGGCAGCGGAATGCTCGCGCGCTGCACGTAGTTGCGACCCTTGCGCAGCACGCCGACCGCCAGTGCGTCGGGCAGATGGCCGAGCACGCCATTCAGCAGCGCGCGCAGCGGCGCCGGCACACGGCCGTAGCGCTCGAACACTTCCTGATCTGCATAGCGCGCATTGCCACCGAAGATCTCGTCGCCACCGTCGCCGGCCAGCATCAGCGTGCGGCCGTCGGCGCGCGCCATGCGGGCGCAGAAATAGGTCGGCACCGCCGAAGCGTTGCCGAAGGGTTCGTCGTAGATGGCGGCGATCTTCGGGATCGCTTCGGCAACGTCGGCCGGGGTGACGTAGTACTCGTGGGCGGTGCAGCCGAAATGACCGGCGGCGATGCGCGCAAATTCCATCTCGTCGAAGCCGTCGGCGTCGAAGCCAATGGAATAGGTGTCTGGGCCTCGACCGGCAACACGGGCCATCATGCCGGCGACGGTCGAACTGTCGGTGCCGCCGCTGAGAAAGGCGCCGACGCTGTCGCGGGTGGTCGCGTCGCGCACCGACGCTTCGAGCAGTTCGCGGAACTGCGCCGCGTAGCGGGCGTAGTCGTCGGGCGTGTCGTCGGCGTAGGGCATGCTCCAGTAGAAGCCGGTGCGCAGAGCGCCGTCGCGCAGATGCACGTATTGCGCCGGCAGCAGCTTGAATACGTCGCGGTAGATGGTGGCCGGTGCTGGCACCATGTGGCAGTAGAGGTAGTCGTACAGCGACTGCGGATCGATCGCCGGGCGCACCGCCGGGTGCGCCGTCACCGCGTCGGTCGTTGCACCGAACACCAGCGTGCTGCCGCGCAGCGCGTAGCACAGCTCCTGCGCGCCGACGCGATCGATGGCGAGCAATGCTTCGTGCCGCGCGCCGTCGACCAGCGCGAGCGAGAAGCGTCCGTGCAGCGATTCGAGCAATGCCGGGCCGCGCTCGCGCCAGGCCTGCAGCAGGGACTGCGCCATGCCAGTGTGCGCGGCGCGCGCGGCGAGGTCGGCGTCCGCCCACGACGGCTTGCCGGCCAGCGCCAGCAGCAGGTCGCCGTCCTTGCACACTTCCGTATCGCCGGGACGGGCGCGCACCGCCACCGCGGCGCGGCCGCCGAGACGGAACTGCACGCCGGCATCGGACAGACCACCCAGCCGCTCGGCCATGCTGCCGATCAGCCCGGTGCGATCGTCGAGCGGTGCATTGGGCGGATTCGGGCCGTCAAGCCAGCCGCAGATCTTGCTCATCGTTCTTCCTTTTCAGTGCGGACGCACTCGCCGGTGCCGTTTGCGCGGTACGTCTTCATCGTTGTGCTCCAACCAGGCGGTCATACAGCCGGCTGTATCCCTGTGCGACGCTGTTAAGCGAGAACTGCTCTTCGGCGATGCGCCGGCCGTTCTCGCCCAAGGCGCGGCCGGCCGGTGACAGGCCGCTGCAGACGGCCAGCGCCAGCGCCTGCGGATCATCCGGCGAATAGGTGTAACCGGTGCGGCCATGCTGCACCAGATCGCGGGTGCCGCTCACGTCGGCCGCGACGCAGGGCAGGCCGCTGGCCATCGCTTCCAGTACCACGTTGGGCAGGCCTTCGCGATGCGACGGCAGCACCAGCAGGTCGGCGGCGCGCAGATAGCGCTCGACGTCGGCACTGCGCGGCCGCAGCATGAAACGCTGTGGTGCCTGCCTGCCGAGTGCGTTGAGGCGGGCGATCAGTTCGCCGTTCGGGTCCTCACGGCTCTGCGGGCCGACGGCGACCAGCAGCGCGCCAGTGCCGAAGGCGTCCTGCTGCACCCACTGCGTGGCCAGCCATTCGATGTTCTTGCGCGCGTCCATCACACCGGCGTACAGCGCCACCGGCACGTCGGCCGGCAGCCCGAGCTCACTGCGCAGCGCCGTGCGGGCGTCGGCGTCGGCCGGGTGAAAGAGTGCGGTGTCGACGCCGTTCGGCAGATAGTGAATGCGCTCGGCCGGCAGTCCGCAGTCGTTGAATTCGCGTACCAGATCGCGGCTGATCGCGACGCAGGCGTCGACCTGCCGCAGCAGCGCTCGGTGCAGCCGACCGCTCAGCGTGCGGCCGATGTCGTGCAGATCGTCGTTGGCCAGACTGGCCTTGACGATGGACTTCAGACCGGCGGCACGCGCCAGCGGACCGACGATGGCGTTCGTGTAATAGGCGCCATGGCTGTGCAGCACGTCGAACTCGTGGCGGCGGCGCCATACATAGGCGCACAGATTGGCCCACAGCCGCAGTTCGCGATGCTTCACGCCGCGCCCGGCATACAGGCGGGTGACCGGGAAGCCATCCACCGTGTCGTGCTCGGGCAGGTCGCGCCAGCGTACCGTCACGAATTCGACATGATGGCCGATCCTCCGCAACTGCCGCGCCAGCATCAGCGCCTGCTGCGCCGCGCCGCTGAACTCGGGCGGGAAATAGGTCGAGTACATGAGCACGCGCAGCGGCCGCGCCGCAGCCAGACTGGCGGGCGTGAGGTCCTGCTGGGACGGTGTGCTCGATGCGCTGTGCAGGCTCATGCGGGCCGGAGGCGGTCGGGTGCGTAATGGGCGCCTACTGTAGCCGAGCCTGTGCCCCGGCGACGAGGGAAGATGCCGCACTGCAGGGTGTTCGCCCGGTCAGCTGTCGTGCCGCGCCCGCCACGCCGCGAGGTTGATCAGCCCCCATACGCGGTGGGCGGCGCCTACGTCTCCGGCGATGAAGCGATCGCGCCAGCGGACCACTTCTGCCGGATCGAGGCCGGTTCGTTCGATGGCGCCCGCGTCGCCCAGATGGCGTCGCACCATGCGATGGTCGTGGCCGCGCAGCAGCGCGACGAGGTCGATATTGAAGCCGCGCTTCGGTGTATCCCAGATCGCCTCGGGCACGTGCCGCGCCAGCAGGTCGCGCAACAGCCGTTTTTCGCGTCCTGCCTGCCAGCACCACGCCTCCGGCATCGCTTGCAGCAGGCGGCTGACGTCGGCGGCGCCGAACGGGTGCTCGACACGCAAGCCGGTCGCCAGCGCGGCCTGACGGATGCGGTCGTCCGGCTGCGCCTCGCCCTGCAGCACCGACAGGCGCTGCAGATGCGAACTGCCGGCCAGCGCCGCGTGCTCGCGGTAGAAGCGGGTACCGGACAGATCAGCCGCGCGACCGGTCAGGCGGGCGATGTCGGCGGTGTTGAAGCCGTTCCAGCGGATGAACAGGTCCTGCGCCACGTCGAAGCGGAACATCCGCGCGTAGCCGTCGATCAGCGGCAGTGCCTGCACGGTGCCGGCGATGGCGCGGCGCAGCGGCGCCGGGACGCGGGCCACGTGATCGTGGGCGATGCGTCGCCAGCGCGCCGGCATCAGTCCGGCCAGTGCTTCGGCGCCGGTGCCGTCGAGCGCGCGGTCGGACTGCTGCGCGCATGCCTCGTACAGCAGCCGCGTCGGCATGCCGGCGGGGTCGCAGTAGGGCTGTTCGGCCTGCGCGTGCGCCCGCTCGAACACGGCTTCCAGTGCGTCGAAGTCGGGGCGCAGCACGTGGTGGCGCAGGCCGAGGTGGTCGGCGATGCGCGCCGCGGTGGCGGATTCGTCCAGCGTTGCGTCGTCGAAGCCGACCGACCACGCTTCGATCGCGTGACCGCCGTGCCGGGCCAGCGCACACAGCAGGGCCGAATCGACGCCGCCGCTGAGGAAGGTGGCCGGCGCGCGCGCGCCGTCCAGCCGGCGAGCGATGGCGGCCAGCAGACGGTCGTGGATGTCGTCGCAGGCCGCGTCGTAGCTGGCCGGCAAAGGCGGCGCTGTCGCATGCGGCAGCGCGCGTACGCCGTCGCTGTCGAACAACAGCGCCGCACCCGCTTCGAGCGCATAGACGCCGTCATGAATCGTGTTCGGCGCAGCGATGTCGAGAAAGCGCAGGAACTCGTCGAGTCCGCGCGGCGACATGCCGGGCCGGGTCGGCAACCGGGCGAGCAGGGTGTCGAGACCGGTGGCGAAATGCAGGCAGCCCTGCGCGTCGCGGTGCCAGAACAGTGACACCGAGCCGGCCGGGTCGCGCGCCAGCAGCAGGCGACGTTGTGCGCTGTCGCAGGCGACCAGCGCGTAACGGCCGTCGGCGTCCGGCGCGACGCCGTCACGCAGCGGGTCGTTCAGCGTCTGGCCGCGGAACAGTTCGCCGGCGAGATGCAGATCCGCCGCTGCCGCAGACGGCCGGGACCATTCCGGCGACAGCGTCAGTTGGCCGCTGCGCGGATCGAAACGTCCGTGCGCCGTCGCGTTCATGTCGATACCGCCCTGAGCCACTGACGCAGCGCGCTCAGCGGGTGACCGGCGGACAGGGATTGTCGCGCCAGCGAGCGCAGTTCGCGCCGGCGCAGCGCATCGATGCGCGCCTTGAGATGCTGTGCCTGCGGCCATTGCGCGAGGCGGCCAAGCACGTCGATATAGGCATACTGCATCGCCGTGGTGTCGCGCGACAGATTGCTGTCATGACGGCGGCGCAGCAGCGCCAGGCCCGGATGCCACAGCAGCGGGAAACGTGCGGCGCAGCGCAGCCACAGGTCGAGATCCTCGACCAGCGCGAGCGAGCTGTCGAAACCGCCGAGCGCCTCGAAGGCGTGGCGTCGCATCACGACGCTGCCGGTAGTGACGAAGTCGGCGTCGAGCAGCTTGTCGAGCGGATCGATCACCCGCGCCGCGTCGCCAAAGAAATTGGTGTCCAGACCGCCCTGCTCGAACAGCGTCCGTGCGTGTGGCCGAGTCGTGCCGTCGCCGGCGTCGTCGAACTGGCGGCAGTCGCCGAACACCATCGCCGCATCGGGCGTCGCTTCCAGCAGCGCGAGTCGCGCTGGCAGGCTGTCGGCCGGCCACAGGTCGTCGGCGTCGAGGAAGGCGACGAACTCGCCGCTGCCCGCGGCTACGCCGGCATTGCGTGCGGCGGCGGGTCCGGGCGCCGGGCTGTCGATGACGCGGGCACCGGCCGCGCGGGCGATGTCCGAGGTGTTGTCGCTGCAGTGGTTGGCGACGACGATGATGTCGGGTGCGGACGACAGCGGCTGGGCCTGCACGCTGGCGACCGCATCGGCGATCCAGCGGGCCGCGTTGTGCGCCGGGATGACGACGCTCAGCATGGCAGCGTCAGATCGGGCGGCCGGTCAGCATGGCCAGCGCCAGTGACAGGATGAGACGGCCGCGCGCCAGCGGTGCCAGTGCGAAGGCCTGTGCGAGATCGCGCAGCGCGGCCGCGCGCTCGCCGTCGCGGTAGCGCCACTTGGCATAGTCGGCCAGCACGCTGGCACGGCAGCTGCGCCAGAAGGCGGACTGCTGCGCCACAGGCAGCAGCGCGCGGTTCTTGTCCAGGCAGTCGAGGGCGCCGCGGCGCATCGCCTCGCGGTTGCGGCTGACGCTGCCGGGATTGCGCGTCACCACGACCTGCAGATCGGGCAGGCAGGCGTAGCGGCCGGCGGCGGCGAGGCGCACCCACTGATCGGTGTCTTCGGCGCCGCGCAGACGGGCGTCGAAGCCGCCGGTGCGCTCGAGGAGCGCGCGCCTGACCATTACCGACGACGCGCCGCCGGCCACCGCCGAGTGACCGCCGAGTATGCGTGCCACGAGGTTCCCGGCATCCGGCGGGCCGTCCCATTCGCCGACCTTGACGCCCTCCGGCGACTGCAGTTCGGTAGCGTGCGAGCAGAAGCCGATGTCGGGTTCCGCGTCGAGCAGTGCAACCTGCTGCGCGAGCTTGTGCGGGCGCCACCAGTCGTCGCTGTCGAGAAAGGCGATGAATTCGCCGCGTGCGGCGGCAATGCCGGTGTTGCGCGCGGCCGACATGCCGGCGTTGTCCTGACGGATCACGCGCAGCGCGTCGCCGCGGCGGGCGAGCAGGGTGGGCGTGTCGTCGGTGCTGCCGTCGTCTACGACGATCAGTTCGAAATCGGTGAAGGTCTGCGCCTGTACCGAATCGATCGCGCGGTCTATGCACCAGGCGCAGTTGTACGCCGGCATGACGATGCTGACGCGCGGCGTGCTCATGCGCCGGTGTCGTAGCCGAGGCGGGTCTGCATCGGCGCGATGCGGTCGAGGATGCGCTCGATCAGTTCCGGGTTCTGCTGCTTCCACTTCGCCCTCGCCGGCTTGCCCTTGACGATGCTGGTCGGCCGCTGGTCCAGCGTGCGGCAGCGCTGTTCGATGTCCGTCGTGAAATCGAGGTCGAGCCGCGCATAGACGTCGCGGAACATGTCGACCGGCCGCTCGAACAGGTCCTCGTAGCGCAGATGTATCCAGCGGTCGGCCGGCAGCGCGGCTGCGGCGTCGAGCGCGAGCTGGTTGGCGCTGATCCACTGGAAGGCGCACACCTCCTCGATCGGCGCGTGGTTGTAGGCCTGCCAGCCGGGCGCGAGGAAGAAGGCCCAGTCGGTGTACTCGCCGCCATTGATCGCCACCGGCTCCGGGAAGTCGCCGAGGAACTGCGACAGATGGAAGTCGCCGTCGGTGCGGCCGAGCCGCCAGCCATCGATCATCGAACTGATGTTGTCGCGGCCGTCGCGCTGGATGAACACGAACTTCGCTTCCGGGAACAGCGCGTGCAGATAGCCGATGCGCATCACGTTGATGCAGGTCTTGTCGAGCACGCGGCCACCGCCCAGCCGGCGGTAGAAGAAGCGCAGCGCGGCGTCGCGGTGTTCGGGCTTCGCGTGTTCGGCGCCGGCGGCTTCCGAATGCCAGCCGTTGTTGAGCGGACCGTACAGCTCGTTCCAGAACTGCGGGATTTCGAAACCGAGGTTCACCAGCTGTTTCGACGCGCCTATGGTTTCGAAGGTGACCGTGGTGCCGGAACGCGAACAGCCGACCAGGAAGACCGGCGGCTGCGGCGTCGGGCGGGTCAGGTCCCACCACAGGCCGCGCGCGTCGCGCTGCAGTTCGACGATGTTCTTGGCGACGATGTCGGGATCGCGCAGCTTGGCCAGTTTGTTCAGCATCGGGGTCCGTTCAGCGATTCTTCAGCGCGCCGTGCAACTCGCCGAGCGAGGCGGCCAGACGCACGAGATAGTGACGGCGGCGGTCGGACGACAGCGAGGTCGCCAGTGCGCCGAGATAGCCCAGCGCCTTGCGCAGCATGTAGGCGGCCGGCCGGATGCCTTCGACGTGGGCGACCGACGACGAGCGGATGAAGGCCTTGCGCACGACATAGCCGGTGCGCAGTCGCGCGCCATCGACATAGTGGTACTGGATCATGTCGGGTACGTACACGAGACGTGCGCCCATCGCCAGCCCGCGGGTCACCCAGTCGAAGTCCTCGGCGCCACCGAGGTCGTGTCCTTGCGGGCCCAGTTCGGTCGAGAAGCGGCCGATGCGGGTCGCCCACTCGGTTCGCACCGCCAGATTGCCGCCGCCGGGCACCGCCCTGCCAACCGGTACTTCCATGCCTTCGTCGCCGAGATCGAAGCGCGGCACCGGCAGCGGATAGACGCGGTAGGGCCCGGTATCGCGTGCCCATGCCGGCTCGCTGCCGTCCCAGTCGGGCAGGATGCGGCCGCACAGCAGGGCGGCATCCGGATGGCGGTCGAACGCCGCGCACACCGCCTCGATATAGCCTGCATCGACCCGGTGGTCGTCGTCGACGAAGGCGATGCAGTCGCTGTCGATGCGTGTCAGCGCGCGGTTCAGCGCGTGCGACTTGCCTGGCGTTGGCTCGTGGTCGGCGAGCAGTGGCAGGCCGTGCTGGCGCGTTGCCAGCCAGTCCAGCGTGTCGTCGCTGCAGGCGTTTGCCATGACCATGATGCGCACCGTCCAGCCCGCTGGCCGGCGTGCCGCGTCGAGCGAAGCCAGCGCCTTTGCCAGCAGCGTGCGGCGGTTATGCGTGCAGATCAGTATGGTCAGTGACGGCATTGCGCAGCGCGAAGCCTCAGACGGCGCTGCCTTGCGGCGCGCCGCTGCGGCCGCGGCGGCGGTAGCCGCGCAGCATGCCGAAGGTGTGCGCCGCGTTCATGCCCTGGCGCAGCGCGCCGGGTTGAGCGGTCACCCACATGCGCAGCCAGCGTGCCGTGTGCGACAGCAGCTGCCGCAGCAGGAAGGGCGGTACCCCGAACAGTTCCTTCGGCGCGCGTTCCATCCGATGTTCGCCGAAGCGCAGGCCGCCGCGGTAATGCAGACGCAGGAAGTAGCTGCGTTTCAGGCGCCAGGTCTCGACGAAATGGTCGACCACCATGTCCGGCCGATAGCGCAGCTTCAGCTTGCGTTCGAGCAGGGCGCGGAACATGACCGCGTCGGATCCGCCGCCTATCACGTTGCCGACGCGGTCGAAGCGCTTGTCGAAGCGCAGGGTCGGATCCTCGCGGAAGATGCGCATGTCGTAGGCGACGTTGGCGGTCCACACCGGCGTCGTGTCGTCCTTGATCCAGAACGCATCCGGGCCGTGATTCACCTCGGCGAGGAAGCCGAGCAGATTGTTCTCCAGCCAGCGCGGGCGCTGGCCCGGCGCGAAGCTCACCTCGACGCGGCCGCCGGCGCACTGCGCGCCTTCTTCGCGGATGGCGTGCCGCGCCGCCTCGACCAGCCCGGGATGCGGCAGTTCGTCGTCGTCCATGTAGATCAGGATGTCACTGTCCATCGCTTCGGCCAGGCCGCGGTTGCGCGCTGGCACGATGCCCTGGGTCGATTCGGTCACGTAGCGCAGCGGCACGCCCGGCTGGGCGGCCAGACGTTCGAGCACGGCCAGCGTGTCGTCGCAGCTGTTGTTGTTGATGACGAGGATTTCGAACGGCTCGGCACACTGCTGCGCGCGCATCGCGGCAACCAGCGCCTCCAGCCGGTCCGAGCGGTTGTAGGTACAGAAGGCGAAACTGATCATGACGACTTGCTCCGGGTATCTGCCGCATTCGGGCGGCGCCGGGTGTTCAGCAACAGGCGGTGCAGCGGCAGCGGCAGCAGGGCGGGCAACATGTAGAGCCAGTCCTTTGCGCCGCCATAGCCGCTCTTCATGACGGCGCGGAACAGTGGACGCGCGGTCAGCAGGTCGCCCTTCCAGTAGCTGGTGTAGGCGCGGTGCAGCAGTTCGCCGTCGGTGATGTCGCGTACCTTGTGCCGGCCCAGACGGTCGGCAATGTCCGGGTTGGCGGCGAGGAACTTGCGCTGCGCGCGCAGATGGTTGAAGGCGATGCGCGAGCGGTTCTTGGTGATCTGCTCGCCGTCGTGGAAGTGGTAGAAGGCCAGCACCTCGGGGACACGCACCAGAGGCAGCACGCTGCCCAGCCGCAGCCACAGGTCGTAATCCATGCACGAACTGAGCGCGGTGTCGAAGGCGCCGTGGCGGCGTATCGCCGCCATGCCGAGCATGGCGCCGTGGATGGGCCAGCGGCAGCCGCCGAGCAGTGCTTCGACCTTGTCCGGTGTCTCGTAGTCGGGCGGCACGAAGGGCTTGCTGCCCTCGCGGCCGACGCCGATGTTCTGCCAGCCGCAGTAGGCGAGTGCTTCGTCTTCGCGGCCGGCCAGCGCGGCCGACATGCGTTCGAGGAATTCCGGGTGCCAGGTGTCGTCCGAGTCGAGGAAGGCCAGCAGGCGACCGCGCGCCCGCGCCAGCCCGGTATTGCGCGCGGCGGCCGCGCCGGCGTTCGTCTGTTGCAGCGGCACGATGCGCGGGTCAGCGTTGGCCAGTGCCTGCATGACCTGCCAGGAGTCGTCGCGCGAGCCGTCGTCGACGATGATCAGTTCCCAGTCGCCGCGCGTCTGCGCCTGAACGCTGGCCACGCTCTGGGCGAGGTGACGGGCGCCGTTGTAGCACGGCATGACGATGGAGATGGCAGGCGTCACGCCGCGCTGCTCCGCTGGGCTGAAGGAGGCAGGGTTGCGGAAGGGGCGAGGGACGGTCGGACGGCGGTGGTCACGGTAGGTGGGCGGATGCGCGAAACTCTTGAGCGTCCCGGAATGCTAGCAGCGCTTGCCGATAACGGCGCTGGTATACGTCACGGCCCGCGCCGGTGACCTCGACGCCCCAGGCGGGCGCCCCCTCCGACATCAGTTGTGCGGCCATGTCGCGGTTCACCGCCACCGCGTAGTGCGAGCCGTCGTAGGTGTTGTCGGTGCGGGCTGTCCGCTCGCCGGGCAGCGAAAAGTCGATCAGGCGCGGGAAGTGCCCGGCGGTCGCGTACAGCGCGTCGAGATAGCCGTCGAGCAGGCCGTTGCGCTCCATTTCGTCGATGCGCCAGGCGCTGACCGGCGGCACGTAGGCGAGCACGCGGGCGTCCGGAAAGCGCTTCGCCAGTTCGCCGTACAGGCGCGAGTTGGCGCTGTCGAACGGAATCGACTGGCGGCGCCGGGCGTCGTTGCGCTGCAGGCCTTCCGCGCTGCGGAAGCGCGCCGGGTCGAAGGCGGGGGCATCGGCGCGGATGACGCAGTCGAAATTGCGGTCGTAGTAGCGCGGCGTGCCGGGCTGGGTCAGCGCCTGCCAGGACAGCGCGAGGCTGCCGGCCGACAGGTAGTCGGCCAGCACGCCGGGCGGCGCGCGCAGTTCGCGGACGAAATCGGGAATCGACGGCGGATCACGCCCTTCGCGCAGGAAGTTGAAGCCATCGACGCCGACCACGACGAGCTTCGGCCGCATGCCGAGATGGCGCAGGTAGTCGGCGTAGGCGATGAATTCCTCGATCTGCCCGCTCGCGAAGGACAGGTTGAAGCAGCGGTGCGGCGCGAAGGCGTCACCCGGCATCAGCGTGCCGCGTGAGCTGCCGAAGATCAGGCAGTCGTAATCGGCCATCCGGCGCTGCAGCAGGTTGATCTTGGACAGGCGTTCGTTGAAATGCGGATTGACGCCAGTGAAGCGGTTGCCGCCGAAATGCCACAGCGGGTCGACCGCCGCATTGATGGCGAAGGCGATGGCGCAGACTGCCGCCGCGCTGAGTGCCGTCAGGGCCATGTAGCGGCGGAAGGAAATCGGCGGTCGGCTCATGCGCGTCAGAACTGGAAGTAGAGAAATTCGCTGACGCGATTCAGGTGCAGCAGCGCGAAGCCGAAGGCGCAGCCGGCGCAGATCGCCGTCAGCCGGGTCGGCCGCCAGGCGATCCTCGATGCCTGTGCGTGTTCGAGCGCGGGCTCGAAGCGCGCCATGATCTGCTGTGAATTGGGCGCCAGCCAGACGATGGCGAGCAGGCCGGCGATCCAGAACGGCGCGTGACCGGACGGATCGAAGGCAGTCACCGGCACGCCCTGTGTCGCGCTCAGTCCGATTGCCTTCAGCGCGGCGGTCAGCTGCCAGGCCAGCGGCCAGTTGACGGGCACCTGCAAGGCTGCCTCGCCGCGCATCGCGGCCATCATCCGCCAGGCGGCATCGAAGTCGCTGGCGCGGAAGAACACCCAGGCCAGCACCACGGCGACGAAGGTGAGTGCCGCGCCGGCGAGGCGTTCAGCGCTGCCGGCCGGGCGGCTGGACAGGCGCGCGCGCAGTGCCCGCCAGCCGTGGTTCACGCACAGATAGAGCCCGTGCAGCGCGCCCCAGACGACGAAGGTCCAGCCGGCGCCATGCCACAGACCGCCCAGCACCATGGTGAGCAGCAGGTTGACGTAGCGGCGCAGCGGCCCTCGCCGGTTGCCGCCCAGCGCGAAGTACAGGTAATCGCGCAGGAAGCGCGACAGCGTCATGTGCCAGCGCCGCCAGAACTCGATCATGTTGGCCGCCTTGTAGGGCGAATCGAAATTCAGCGGCAGGCGCACGCCGAACATGCGCGACAGGCCGATCGCCATGTCGGAGTAGCCGGAGAAGTCGAAGTAGAGCTGCAGCGTGTAGGCCAGTGCGCCGCACCAGGCTTCGATGATGCCGGGCTGCACGCCATTGCCGGCGGCCGAAAAAACCGGCGCCACGTACACCGCAACGCCGTCGGCCAGCACCACTTTCTTGAACAGCCCGATGACGAACATCGTGCCGCCGACGGCGACGTTCTCCCAGCTGAAGCGGTAGGTCGCCGCAGCGGCGAACTGCGGCATCATTTCCTTGTGATGCAGTACCGGCCCGGCGATCAGGTGCGGAAACCAGGTCACGAACAGGCCGTAGTGGATGGGGTTGCGTTCCTTCACTTCGCCGCGGAAGGCGTCGACCAGGAAGGCGATCTGGGTGAAGGTGAAGAAGGACACGCCCAGCGGCAGCACGACGTGTTCGAGCTGCCAGCCGAAGTCACCGACCGCGTTCGCGCTGTTCACGACGAAGTTCGCGTACTTGAACCAGCCCAGCAGCGCCAGGTCGGCGACGATGCCCAGCCACAGCAGACGCTTTGCGCGTGCCATCGCGCCGGCCGCATGCGCCGACGAGATGGCGGAACCGACCGTGAAATTGAAGGCGATCGAGGCGAGCAGCAGCAGGACGTGTATTGGCTCCCACCAGCCGTAGAAGGCGAGCGACGCGATGAACAGCCAGCCGGCGGCGATGCGGCGGTTCGCGCGAGCGAGCAGGAAGAAACCGGAGAAGCTCAACGGCAGGAATACAAGCAGGAATTCCCACGAGTTGAACAGCATCCCGGCTCAGCCTTTTCTATGCAGAAGCCGGCGCATCGTCGCCGGCCAGCCTACGTCGTTGGTGCCGGCCGCCAGCTTGCGCATGAAGCTGCCGCTGTTGTCCGAGTTGTACAGCGTCAGGCGGCGCAGGCTGTAGGGGTCACCGTCGCGCAGCGCCCAGCCGGTGCGCGTGGTGCAGGCGCCGGCATAACCCGCGTCGCGTACGGCTGCGGCACAGCGTGCGTCCCAGGCGCCGTAGGGGTAGGCGAAGCTGCGCACCTGCGCGCCGGTGATGTCTTCCAGCGCTGCGCGTGAATCGCGCAGCTCGTTCGCCAATGCGTTGTCGTCGAGCGCCGGCAGGCGCAGGTGATTCACCGTGTGCGAGCCGATCTCGATGCCCGATTCCGCGAGGGCACGCAATTGCGCGCGGTCGAGCAGTGTCAGCGGAGGGCGGTTCGTCGAGCTCCAGCGTGGCGCTTCGCCGATCGAACCGGTCACGATGAAGCAGGTGGCACGCATCTGCCGTTCGCGCAGCAGATCGAAGGCGGCCAGATTGTCCGCATAGCCGTCGTCGAAGGTGATGACGGCGACCCGGCCCTGCCAGCGCGATGGCTCGGCCAGCAGTTCGCCCATGGTCGGCGTCGCCCAGCCACCTGCCTGCAGGATGTCCATCTGCGCGCGGAACTGCTGCATGGACGCCGCCCACGGCCAGTCCGGCCGGCCGCTTCCCGCAGCCACCGAGTGGTACATCAGCATGACGGGGCCGTGCCCACCGGCCCGGCGCAGCAGCAGGCGCGAGACCGGATCGCTCATTTGCGCGGCTCCGCACGCAGGAAGGGAATCTTTGCCTTCCACTTCTGCTGCTCGCCGGCAAGCGCTGCGATCGGCAGGAACAGGAAACACAGCCCGTAGACGGCCGCGCTGCAGCCGCCGACGACGATCAGGTGCAGCAGTTCCGGCAGGTTCTGCGCGTAGTGCTCGACCGGCAACGCGACGGCGACCATCAATGCGGCCAACAGCAGCGCCGGCGTCAGCGCGCCGAGCAGTTCGCGCCAGCGGGTGCCCAGGCAGCGCGACGCCAGCCAGTACATATGCGTCGCGTTGTAGGCGGCGACCACGATCAGCGCCGCCGCGACGCCGTTCAGTCCGTACTCGAGGCCCGCCAGCGTGGCGCCCCCGGTCAGCAGCAGCAACGCGATCTGCACCTTCAGTTCACGGTGCAGCCAGTTGCGCGCGGCCAGCACGGCCCCGCACAGGTTGGCGATCATCAGGAAGGGGCTGGCAATGGCCAGCAGCGACAGCGGACCGGCGGCTTCGATCCAGCGGGCACCGTACAGCACGTTCATCATCGGAGCGGCCAACAGGTGCAGCAGCACATAGAAGGGCGCCGCATAGACGGCGACCAGACGGATGCTGTGCAGGAACATGTGGCGCGATTTCGCGTCGTCGTGCTGTTCGCGTGCCAGTGCCCGGAACAGCACCTGGTAGACCGAGCCGACGATGAACATATTGGGCATGCGCACCAGACTGTCGGACTTGTTGAACAGACCGACCGCGCTCATGCCCAGCGTGCGGCCGAGCACGAAGTTCGACGCCTGGTTGCGCAGATAGACCACGATGTCGTTCACCGACACCAGGAAGCCGTAGCGTGCCAGTTCGCGCCCGCGCGAAAACTCGAAGCTCAGGCCCGGCCGCCAGCGCGCGATCAGCGACAGCGCCAGCGCGTTGGTGAAGGAGCCGGCGAGCCCGCCGAGCACCAGACTCCACACGCTCCAGCCGGCAAAGGCCAGCCCGATGCTGGTGCCGCTGGCCACGAACAGCGTGAGCACGCGGGCGACGGTTTGCGCCTTGAAGCGCATTTCACGGTGCAGAATGCTGTTCGGCAGATTGACCAGCGGCCGCGTGATGAAGGTGAGCGCCGACACGCGCAGCAGCTGCTCGTACAGCGGTGTGTCGTACCAGCGGGCGAACCAGGGCGCGGCGCAGAAGAACACCGCGTAGATCGCTATGCCGATCAGCAGCTGCAGCGTGAACACCACGTCGTAGTCGTGCTTCGTGGCCTCCTTGGCGCGCACCAGCGCCTGACCCATGCCGCCGCCCGACACGAAACCGGCCAGGCCGGTGAACACCTGTATCGTCACCAGCATGCCGAACTCGGCCGGCGCGAGCAGGCGCGCCAGCACGATGCCGAAGGCGAAGGTGAGTATCTGGATGCTGGTGTTGCCCAGGAAGAGCCAACCGACGCTGTGTCTGAAGCTGTGACTGGCGGCCATGCGGGCGAATGAAGGGGCAGGTTCCGGAAGATCCGCCTCTGCGGCGGGAGTGAGCGCGAAAGTATCGCATCAGACGGAGTCGATGCCTTGCACACCCTGTCACGCCGTGGCGCAGGCCAGCGTTGCCGGTCTGAAGCCAAGCGTTAGCTGCGTCGCTGTTCGCGCCGCGCTTCGCGTGGTCTACTGTTCGACCTTGTGACCCACCGGAGAGACCTTGCATGCTTCCGTCGATCCTGCGATCCCCAAACTCCCGTCGCTGGCGGCACCTTGTCTGGATGCTCCCGCTGTTCGTGTTCGCTGCAGATGTCTCAGCGCGCAGAAATGAGACCACCAACTGGACGGAGCAGGACTTTGCGCTGTATCCGCCGTTCTGTCGCGCACGCATCGAACGCGAGCCGAAGGAACTGGTGGATTACTGGACCCAGCGGCTGGGCCCGAAGAACTACCTGCACATCCACCACTTCTGTTTCGGCCTGAAGGCGCTGAATCTGGCTTACGCCAATCTGAACAACAAGCAGCAGCGCGAGTTCATGGCCAATGCGGTGGTCGGCAACTTCAACTACATCGTCGACAGCACGGAAAGAACCTTCTACCTGCGACCGGACGCCTACGTGAATCTCGGCCGCGGCCACCAGCTCCGCGGGGAGTACGACATTGCACGGCAGAAGTTCTACGAGGCGCTCAAGCTCAATCCAAAGCTGGTCGACGCCTGGGTCGCGATGAGTGACATGTACTACCAGGCGGGCAAGAAGTCGGATGCGCTGTCGGTGCTGCTGCAGGCGAGTGAGTACTGCGGCGAGAACAAGAAGATAGACCTGCGCATCGCCGAGATGCGTGCGGCCGGAATCAAGCCGGCGGCGGTCGAGGTGGTGTCCGTTCCCAAGCCCAAGCCGGCGGAAGCGCCGCCGGCCGCAGAGGGCGCAGCGGCGCCGGAAGCGGCGCCGGCCGCCGAGTCGGCGCCCGCGGCGGAGCCGGGCGCGGCGACTGCTCCCGCGGCTGAGCCGGCGCCCGCAGCGGCCGAGTAAGCGTTCTCAGTCGGCGCGCAGCCGCCTGAGCAGCAGCGCCAGATGGCCTGCCCGCGGTGCCAGGCGCAGCGAACGGATGAAATCTCGCCAGAAACCGGGCGCGGCACCCTGCGTCGCCCAGCAGCGGTCGAACAGGGCATTGCCGAGTGCGCGCCCGAGCAGCCGGCCCTGTTCGGCTTGCAGCACCGGCTGCAGTCGCTCGAACAGCGCGCGTTTCATTTTTACGTCGTGCTCGTGCATGCGGCTGGCCAACGCGGCCTGTGAAAAATAGCTCTGACCGTCGCGCCGCCACTGGTAGAGCGGCTGATCGACCAGCGCACAGCGCAGCCCACGTGCAGCGGCCTCGATCGCCCACGCCGATTCGGGCCAGTGGTCGTTGTCCATCGGGCTGATGGAATCCAGTGCAGTGCGCCGGAACACCGGGTGCTGGAACGAAGCCGGCACGCCGAGCAGCAGCGACGCAAACAAGCGACCATCAAAGGTGATGACACCTCTGTCGTCTCCGGCGCGGGCGCTCGCGAGGCGCAGTGCTCGTCGTGTCGCACTCCGCTGTCGCAGATTGACGTCGTCCGCCTCGTCGCCGAACGCGTCCACCCCGATGAAGGCCACGTCGGCTTCACGCAGCGCCGCTGCGGCGGCGGACAGGGCTTCCGGCGCCAGCCTGTCGTCGTCGTCGAGCTGCGCGATCAGTTCGCCGCGGGCGGCTGCGAAGCCGCTGTTGCGCGCGGCGGCGACACCGCGCGGCTGTTCGTGACGGACCAGGCGCAGCCGCGGGCCGACGATGGTTTCCAGCTCGGCGGCGTCGATCGGCGGCGTCGAGCCGTCGTCGACCACCACCACTTCCCAGTCGGTGCAGGTCTGCGCGGCGATCGAGGCGAGCGCCTCGCGCAGCAGTCCGGGCCGGTTGTGCGTCGGTATCACCACCGACACGAGCGGCGCGGCGCTGTCCGTGATCGCGCTCATGTCCGCCAGGCGGCGACGCGATGGCGCAGCGCCTGCCGCCACTCGCCACGCTGTCGCGCCAGCATCGCGGTGCCGATGCAGGCGTCGCGCAGGGCGCGCCGGGCCGCCGGCAGTGCCGCGGTCATGTCTGCTGCGCGCAGATGGGCGCACAGTTCCTCTAGCGCCTGGATGTCGCCGCGCGCCTGCTCATAGCGGTCGCCCGAGGTGTTGTTCGCATGCTGGCGGTAACTCACCAGCGTTTCCGCCTGATAGAGGATGGGGGCGTGTGCGGCCGTGCGCAGCCACAGGCTGTAGTCGTCGGCCCAGAAGCCGCGCTGCGGCAGGAAGCCGCCGGCTGCTTCGTAGGCGCTGCGGCGGATCATCACCAGCGAGGCACTGAGGATGAAGTTGCCGCGCAGCAGTGCGTCGAGGATGCGACCGCTGCCGCGCAGGCCATAGCCCGAGCCGGTGGCGGCCAGCAGCTTGCCGTCGGCGTCGATGCGCCGGTGATCACAGTAGGTGGCACCCGCTTCCGGAAAGCGCTGCATCAGATCGACCTGGCGCGCCAGCTTGTCGGCATCCCACACGTCGTCCTGGTCGATGAAGGCGATCAGTTCGCCACCGGCAGCGGCGGCGCCGGTGCGACGCGCGTGCGCCTGGCCGTGATTGGTCTGCGACACCAGCGTAATCCGGTCGCCGTAGTGCTGCAGCAGCGCAGCGCTGCCATCGGTCGAGCCGTCATCGACGACGACGACGCGCGCCGCCGGCAGGCTCTGCGCGAGCACCGAATCGAGGGCTTCGGCCAGATGTGCTGCGCCGTTGAACACCGGCATGACGACGCTGATCGACGGCGCATCCATGGCAGCTCAGCGTTGCGGTCGCGCCACGAAGGCGAACTGCTGCGGCTTGAATTCGGCCAGCCAGCGGTCGAACAGGCGGAAGGTGAGGCGGCGCAGCGGTGACGGCGACCACCACGATTCGTTGATGCCCACTGCGGTGTCCACCCGGTAGCCGCAGTCCTCGATCATGCGCAGCGCGCTCTTGCGGGTGAAGAAACGCAGATGGGTGCGGTCGCGCACGCCGCGGCCTTCGTAGCGGAAATCGCGTTCGAACAGCATGTGCTCGACGTTCTCGACGTGCAGCAGATTGGGCAGCGAAATGATGACGACGCCGTCCGGCGTGAGCCAGCGCTGCGCCAGTTCCAGCGTCTGCCACGGCGATTCCATGTGCTCGAGCACGTCGTTGAACACGATGGCGTCGAAGTGGGCGTCCGGCAGAGCGCAGCCTGCCGCCATCGGCTCGGCGAGCACCCGGTCGAGCCGGGTCGCTGCCAGCGCGGCGGCGTCGGCGGCCGGCTCCATGCCCCATACCTCGATGTCGCGTACCTGTTTCAGCGCGTGGCCGAAGGCGCCGGTGTGGCAGCCGACGTCGAGCAGCCGGCGGGCGCCTGCGGGCACGAAGCGCTGCATTTCGCTGCGCGGGGAATCGGGGTAGCGCTGGATGTCGCTCACGGATCAGAAGTCGAAATAGATGAAACGCTGCGTGCTGCCGCCGAAAACTACCACACACAGTATCGCGGCCGCATAGACGCCACCGCGCAGCAGCGGCGTCACCCGCGACCAGCGGTCGAGGCCGCTGGCGCAGGCGCTGACGATGCGCGACTCCAGCAGCACCAGGACGCAGGTGAGCGCGGTCAGCAGCCAGACATAGCTGCGCACCGCCGGTGGACTGGCGTCGCTGCCGGCCAGCCCGGCCATGCGCGCGCAGATGTCGAAGGCCTGTGTGGTCGATCCGGCACGGAAGAACACCCAGGTGACCCAGACGACGACCATGCTGCAGCCCCAGGCGAGCACGGCGTAAGCGATCTGCCCTGCCGGCGCCTGCGGCTTCGGCAGCCAGGGCTGGACGACGCGGTGCGCCACCAGCCAGGCGCCGTGCAGGAAACCCCAGATGACGAAGGTCCAGGCGGCACCGTGCCACAGCCCGCCGAGCACCATGGTGATCATCAGGTTGGCCAGCGTGCGCGCGTAGCCGGCGCGGTTGCCGCCGAGCGACACATAGAGGTAATCGCGCAGCCAGCGCGACAGCGTGATGTGCCAGCGCTGCCAGAATTCCTGCGGGCTGCGGCTGATGTAGGGGTAGCGGAAATTGCGCGGCAGATCGACGCCGAAGCCGCGCGCCAGACCGATCGCCATTTCGCTGTAGCCGGAGAAGTCGAAGTAGATCTGCAGCGCGAAGGCGGTGACCGCCAGCCACGCGGTGGCAGTGTCCAGCCGCGACGGGTCGGCCCACAGTTCGTCGGCCAGGCCGGCGAAGTTGTCGGCGAACAGTATCTTCTTGATCAGCCCGCCCATGAAGATGAGCGCACCCACCTTGAGGTCACGCGCCTGCAGCGGCCCCAGGCGCTCCAGCTGCTCGACCAGTTCGGAGGCGCGCAGGATGGGGCCGGCCACCATGTGCGGGAAGAAGCTGATGTACAGCCACCACGAGCGGAAGGAAATGCGCGTGGTCCATTCGCCGCGGTACACGTCGATCATCACCGACAGCATGTGGAAGGTGTAGAAGCTGATGCCCAGCGGCAGCGCCCAGTGCGTCCAGTGGCTGTCGAGGCCGGTGTCGGTATGGCCGGCGAAGGCGGCGACGGCGATCGCCGTGTCGATCAGCATGCCCAGGTACTTGATGCCGCCGAGCAGCGCCAGATTTAGCACCAGCGCGATCACCAGCGTGCGCTTGCTGCGTGTGCGCGACAGTGCGCTGTAGAACAGGTAGTTGATGCTGACCGACAGCACCAGCAGGATGAGGTAGGCCGGTTTCCACGACGCGTAGAAGATGAGGCTGCCGGCCAGCAGCACGACCGCGCGCTGCGGCTGCGTGCGGCACAGGCCGTAGATCGCCAGCAGCGCGGCAAGGAAGACGAAGAAGACGGGCTGGCTGAAGATCATCGTGCGGTGTCCTTGCGCCAGGCGTCGCCCAGGGCGGCGCTGTACAGGCGGGCGCCGCCGTCGTTCAGGTGACCGGGGTCGGCGAAGTGGTCGGGTTCGAGGGCCGGCACATCGACCTGGAGCCAGCGCGCGCCGAGCGCTTCCAGCGCCGGTGTGACGCTGGCGTAGGGGCCGGGCGCGGCGCCGGGGCCGAAGGCCGATTCGCGGCCGAACAGCGGGGTGGCGATCAGGTGCACGCGTACGCCTGCCCTGACCAGGCGGTCGACCAGCTTGTGCATCGCATCGACCATGCGCGGATCGGGTGGCGCACGTGTGCCCGCCTCCTGCGCCATCAGCTGTTCGCGGTTCTGGAAGCGGCCCTTGAAACCGGCGCGGTAGCCCATGTTCTGCGCGGCGCTGCCGCCCACCGGCTCGACCTCGCCGACCGTCGCCTCGGCGAAGCGCAGCAGTTTGTCCGGTTCGCGCAGTTGCCGCAGATTGCCGCTGTAATACCAGGTACGCAGCAGCGAACCGAACAGCTCGGCATGAAAGCCGCCGTCGAGCAGCGCGTCGCGCTCGGCCAGAAAGCCGTAGTAGCCGAGCGAGTCCTCGTGCTGGAACAGCGTTTCGTCCAGCGTGATCAGTACGTCACTGGGTCGGGCGCCGGCTTCGAGCAGACGGTCGGCCACGCCGTGCAGCACCAGTGCGTTGGCACCCGGCATGCCGAGGTTGAAGGCGCGCACACCGGCGGGCGATCCGGCCGCGGCGAGCAGGGCGTCGGGCGCGATGCCGTTATCGGCGCGGCTGTTGCCGAGCACCAGCAACGACGGCTGGGCGTGTTCGACAAAATCGATCTTGTCGGTGGCGCGGCCGACCGCGAACACGGCGCGGTAGCGCTGCAGCACCGCGTCGCTGTGCAGTGCCAGTTCGAAGCAGGCCAGCAGGGCCAGCGCAATCCATGCTGCCGGGCCCAGCGCGGCAGTCCATCCTCTGTTCATCGGGACACCCAGGCGCGAAGTTGATCTATCCATCCGGCGGCCGGCGCGCGCGTGCCTTCGCCCTCGACGCTGAGCGTGCGGCGGCTGCCGTCGGCCAGCGTGACGGTCGCCTCGACCGCCAGCCGGTCGTGCGGGTAACGCAGCGCCAGCCGGCGGCCCGGCAGCGAAATGTCGGCGACGATGCCATCCGCCTGTTCGACCACCGTGGCGTCCAGCGGCGGCAGTGCGCCCAGACTCGGGCGCAGCACGACCAGGAAGCGGTCTTCGAGCGCCGGCGCCGCGGGCGAGATTTCCAGCCGCCAGGCGCCCGGATCGAGGTCGGACGGGCCGCGCGCGATGTTGGCGGCCAGCGTGCCGTTCTCATCGAAATTGAGTCCGTCGACGAAGAACTCGAAGCCCTTGCCGCCGATCGGCACGATGCGCGCGTCGCGCGGGTAGAGCACCTCGCCCTCCAGCCGCGGCAGGCCGGCGACCTGCATCACCGGCGCGCGTTCGATCACGAAGCGCCGACCGTCGATGCGCGGCGCCTCGGCGCTGTGCAGCAGCCAGCGCTTGGTGAATTCGGCGTGCGTCGCTTCCAGCGTGTCCTGCACGACCAGCATGTCGGCCGCGCGGTCGTAGATGAAGATGCGCCAGGCGCGCTCGACCCGCCGTGTGCGGTGGTGGAAGCTGTGGGCGCCGGTCTGTGCGCTGGTGTAGGCGGCTGTGATGTCGGCCAGCGCGATCAGCAGGCCGTCCTGTTCGACCACGCGCACCATGCGGCCGGTGTGGAAGTCGTCGTACTTGCTGCGCCAGTCTTCGAGGTCCATCGGCGCGGCGTGCAGGTCCCAGCCGGAACCGACACGGCGCTGGCCGCCGTCGTTGGCGATGGTGCGCGGCTTCTTGTTCTGGCGCGCCGGCATCGGCAGCGTGTCGGCCGGATCGGTCACCGTCAGCGTGTTGTGGGCGATGGTCTGGTAGTGGTAGTTCAGATGGTGGTCGGTGCCGTAGCCGCAGTAGCAGCCGCTGTCCAGCGCCAGCGGCGCGCCTTTGTACAGCGTGAAGCTGCCCTGGTCGAGATGGCTGTGCGACCAGTAGTTGTCGCCGGCCTTGAAGCTCAGATGGGTGGCATCGTCGCGCCAGCTGCTGCGGGCGAGCAGCCAGCCCAGGCCGTCGGCGTAATGGGTGAGCGGCTGTGTCTGCACCGCGGCCGGCGAGTACAGCGTGGTGTCGGTCAGCGGCCCCCAGGGCCACGAGGTCGGGACCGGCTTGCGGTCGGGCTTGCCGTACAGCGTGTAGGCGGCCGCGTGGCGGTATTCGAGCGCCAGCGCCTGTGCGTCGTCCACCGCGCGGCGGCCGAAACGGCCGTCGCCGATCTTGACGCTGCTGCCGTCCGGCAGCTGGCGCATGACCAGAAAATCGAGGAAGCCGCGCAGCGCCGGCTCCTGCCGGAACAGGTCCTCGCCGGTGGCCGATCGCCACATGGCGGGCACCTGGTAGATGGCCTGGCCGATGCCGATGCCGACGTATTCGTTGCCTTCGTGCCAGCCACCGTTGCGTCCGCCGATCTGCCGCCACACCGGCAGCACGCGGTTGATCCAGTAGTCGTAGGTGAAGGCCATCACCGGCGCCGCGCGCGGATCGTCGCCGTGGATGGACAGCGCGCAGGCCATCAGCGCCTGGAAGGGCGCGTTGTACAGATAGACGTTGTACGGCGACAGCGCCTCCAGGCGGATGACGCGGATCTGGTGATTGCAGGCCTCGATCACCTTGTCCTTCAGCTTCGGCATCAGTTCCGGCGGTACGCGGTCGTGCAGCCAGTCATAGACCTGGGCGATCGGCTTGGTCTGCGCGTGGCCGCGCCAGTTGGGCTTCATCCGGACGACGCGCTCGACGATGACACGCACGTCCTGCGTTTCCGGCGCCAGCACCGCCGCCTCGATGGCCGCGCTCAGATCGCCGCTGCCGCCTTTGGCGCGCTTGACGAGCTGAGCGATGTAGTCGGGGTTTTCGGCGCGCAGGCGGACGATGTCGCCGGCCGACGGGTAGGGCAGCCGCGGATGCGCGTGGCGGAAGCCGGGCAGGGCGGGCAGTTGAAGTTCCTCGGGCAGTGGCAGCGTCGGTTTGCTGCGCGCCGAGGCGAGTACGGTTGGAGGGGGCGTGCGTGCGAGCGACCACACCGCGCTGGCGCTGCTCAGCAGCAGTGCGGCGACCAGCGTGAATGCCAGTCGCGGACGCACCGGCGAGCGCGGCCGCGGCGCTTCACCGGCTGCCGGCGCCAGATGCCGGACCGCCAGCAGGGCGCCGGCCAGCGCCATCACCACCGTCGTGATGTCGGGCGTGCGGCCAGGCACGTACTGCTGCATCCATTCCAGCCCGAAGGCGAGGCCGCCGCAGACCAGCACGATGACCGGAGTGATGCCGCGCCCGCCGCCCGACAGACGGTGCAGAGCTGCCGCCAGTGCGACATAGGGCCAGAAGGTGTCGATCAGCACGCTCAGGCCCAGCATCGGATTGTTCAGGTGAGCGACGAAGGGCGTCCAGTTCAGCTGTCGCAGCGCGCCGGGTTCCGGTGTCAGTTCGCCGATGGACAGCGCCAGCACCATGGCCAGCGCCGCCAGCGCCGGGCGTGCCGGTTTGAGGCGGCGCGGCAGTGCCAGCCCGAACAGCAGGCCGGCCGCCGCGCCAGCCAGCGCTTCGGCCGAAAGCTGGCGACTGATCACCGCCACCTTGAACAGCAGCACTGCCAGCACGAACAGCCACAGAAAGCGCGTCAGCGACGCCGTGCGCTGGCGGGCGTCGCGCGCCAGCAGTGTGAGCGCGAACAGTTCCAGCGCGTAGGCGGCCATCCGTGCGAAATCGAAGCTGGCCGGGTCGCCCAGCGTGGCCGCCAGCGGTGCGAGGCCGTTGCGCAGGGTGCCAAGGTCGAGCGAGGGCACGAAGGGTGACAGCTGCGACAGGGCCCAGCCGGTAATGGCGACGAGGGCCAGATCGGCGTCGCGCGTCGGCTGGAAGCTGCGCGCGCGCCAGGCCTGCAGGCGGGCGACCAGGCGCCAGCGCGGCGTCAGCAGCGCGGCGATCGTGGCGCCGACGAACCCGCCACCGGTGTTCAGGATGAAGTCGGCCAGCGACGGCACCCGCTGCGGCAGATGCGCCTGCGCAGCTTCGACCCCGAAACTGAGGGCGGCGGCGAAGGCCGTCGCCAGCGCGATAGACAGCAGCGCCGGCCAGCTTCGCGTCAGCCAGCGCAGTCCGATGCCCAGCGGTATGTATATGAGGGCATTGACGACCAGATCGGGCGCCGACAGCGCCTTCGTGTTCCACACGCCGAGAAAGGCCAGTGCATCGGCGGTCGGTCGCCAGCCGGTGAAGGGGTAGAGGCTGCCCCACAGGATCAGCGCGGTATAGACGACGCATGCCGCGAGGACGTTCCGGGTGTGGCGCGCTTCGAAGGGCATGGACGGGGACGAGGGGCTGACTGACAGAGGACGTGCGCGGCGATTATCCGGACCGGCACCGGCGGCCGATAGGGGGTGGCGGCGGCTTGTCGCTGCCGGAAGTGCCATCAGTCACGATCGGCCGCGGGCCGGAGCGGGAGTCGGCGGCCGGTCTGTGCGAAAGTGCGCACCCGGAGGAGGGGACGATGTACGGGCTTTACGGGGCATTGCTGCTGTGGGCGGTCGCGCTTTACTGCGTCAGGCGCGATCTCGCGCGCGCCTGGGCCGAGCCCTGTCTGCGCCACCCTGTCATGGTGTTCGAGGGGGACGACTGGGGTTACGGCCCGCTGGAACAGGCCGACGCGCTGCGCGACATCGCGCGCGTGCTGTCGGCGCACGCCGATGCGCAGGGCCGCCACCCGGTGATGACCCTGGGCGTCATCCTGGCCGGACCGGACGCGGCCCGACCGGACGAGGCGGAAGCCTGCGTCGCGCTGGACGACGCCCGGCTGGCGCCCGTGCTGGCGGAAATGCGCGCTGGCGTGGCGCGCGGCGTGTTCTCGCTGCAGCTGCATGGCATGCAGCACTATCACCCGGCTGTGCTCGACAGGGCCTGCGCGCAGGATCCGGCGCTGCGGGCGTGGCGAAACCAGCCCTTTCCAGCCACCGAAGACCTGCCGTCGCCGTTGCAGAGCCGCTGGACCGACGCGTCCAGCCTGCCCTCGCAGGCGCTGGACAGGGCCGACATCGTCAGTCGCGCGACGGCCGAGGTGTCGACCTTCGCCCGCGTCTTCGGCGTGATGCCGGCGGTGGCCGTGCCACCGACCTTCGTCTGGAACGATGAGGTCGAGACCGCCTGGGCGGCGGCTGGCGTGCGCGCGCTGGTGACGCCGGGCGAACGCTACGAGCGGCGCGGCGCCGACGGCCTGCCGGTCGATAGCGGCCGGCTCTACCGGAACGGCCAGCGCTGTGCTTCCGGGCTGACGGCGCTGGTGCGCGACGACTATTACGAACCGGTGCGCGGCCACCGCGCTGAGCGCGGGCTGGACGCGCTGGCGCGCAAGTGGGCGCAGCGACGCCCGCTGCTGCTGGAAACGCACCGCTCGAACTTCGTCGGTCGGCAGGCCCGGCACCAGGACAGTCTGGCAGCCATCGACAGCCTGATCGCCGAGGCCTGCAAGCGCTACCCGACGCTGTGTTTCGTGTCGGTCGAGGCGCTGGCCGACGCCTACGCGACCGGCGGATCGGCACTGCTCGACCACGGTCTGCCGGCCAGACTCCGTGCCTTGCCGGCCCGCCTGCTCACCACGGGGCGTCGGCGCAAGGTGCTGCTGCTGCTCTGTTTCCTGACGGTGTTTGCGGTCGCGCTGGCTGCCTGAAGCCGCCGCCGGGCGCCGGAATGCGCTTTTTCATTGTGGAAATTTGTGTCTCCCTGCCTGGCCAGTAGCCCTGAAACGGCGTCGCAACGTGCGTTAGTTATCACCGCCCCTGTGCGCCGCGGCTTCTTGTGACCAGATTCACGCGTGATCCCCGGCTCAGCCCATATCGTTCGCGCTCAACAAGCCGGCGCCCCCGCGTCGGGACAATATTTGCGGCCGGTCCGAAGCATCGTCCGGGCGGCCGAAAAGGGGTTGATTGTGGTCAGACTGTTCAGTCACTACGTACCTTCCGTCACGCTCATGAGACTTATCGCCGAGGCGATCGTGCTGTTGATCGCCGGTTTCGGCGCCGCCTGGATCAGCGCGCCCGCCAGCATGGAATCGTTGCTGCCCGCACTGCTGCCGGCTTCGGTGTTCGCCATCCTGATGACGCTGCTGATGAGCGCGCTGGGCCTGTACCAGCGGGAACAGCCGCGCAATCTGTCCGAACTGGTCGGGCGCGTGCTGTTTGCCTTCCTGCTCGGCCTGCCGGTTGCCTACATGGTGTTCCGCCTGCTGCCGCAGGGCAGCGTCGCGATGCCGGCACTCGATGTGTCGCTGTGCATGGGTTTCGGCGGCATCCTGCTGCTGCGCGCGGCGTCCTTCCTGCAGGCCGACGGTGCCGGCATGTTCACGCGGCGCATCCTGGTCGTCGGTACCGGCGCTGAGGCGGCTTCCGTGTGGGCCAGCGTATCGACCTCGGCCAGCGCCACCCACACCATCGTCGGTTTCGTGCCGGTCGGTGCCGAAGAGGCGGTCGAAGTGCCGGCCACGCTGGTGATGCCGGAAGGCAGCTGTGTGATGCAGCTGGCCCGCGACCACCGCGCCAACGAGATCGTCGTGGCGGTGCGCGAGCGCCGCGGTGGCGTGCTGCCGCTGCGCGAGCTGCTGGACTGCAAGTTGGCGGGCGTCACCGTGAACGACCTGTCGAGTTTCTTCGAGCGCATGCGCGGCCAGGTCCGTCTGGACACGCTGCGTGCCAGCTGGCTCATCTACGGCGACGGCTTCCGCCAAGGCTTTGCCCGCAGCGCGGTCAAGCGCGTGTTCGACATCGTCGCCGCCAGCGTGCTGCTGGTCGTGACCGCGCCCATCATGCTGCTGGCTGCCATCGCGATTGCGATCGAATCCGGCTTCCCGGTCATCTACCGCCAGGAGCGGGTCGGTCAGGGCGGCCGTACCTTCAAGGTGCTCAAGTTCCGCAGCATGCGTCTGGACGCCGAAGCCGATGGCAAGCCGCGCTGGGCTGGCAGCAACGACGACCGCATCACCCGCGTCGGCCACTTCATCCGCAAGACCCGCATCGACGAACTGCCGCAGATCTTCAACGTGCTGCACGGCGACATGAGTTTCGTCGGTCCGCGCCCGGAGCGTCCTTTCTTCGTCGATCAGCTGACCGACCAGATCCCGTTCTACGCCGCCCGTCACAGCGTCAAGCCGGGCATCACCGGCTGGGCCCAGGTGCGCTACAGCTACGGCGCTTCGGTTGACGACGCGGTGCAGAAGCTGCAGTACGACCTCTACTACGTGAAGAACCACACCCTCTTCCTCGACATCCTGGTGCTGCTGCAGACCGTGCGTGTCGTGCTGACCGGCGACGGCGCCCGCTGATCGTCGCCCCCGTGTCCGGTCGGCCGCGCGCTGCGCGCCCGGCGGGTCACGGGCACAATGCGGTTCATTGCAACACTCCTGACGCCGCGTCCTGATGGATTCCCTCCCCGCCGCCTTTGCGCTTTACGCATACGCTGCGGCCGCGCTCGGATTCGCCGCCTTCTGCCTGCAGCTTTTCATGAGCACCAGCCGGTCGCCGCGCGCCCGCCTGCTCGGCTGGTGCATGGTGGGCGGCGCCCTGTGGTGTGCCGCGATGACCGGATTCGTGTGGCGCCCCCATCCGCTGTGGTGGACGCTGGCGCACGCGGCCGATGCCCTGCACTACCTGCTCTTTCTGTTCTTCCTGGCGGCCTGCGTGGTCGACCCCGATGGGCGCCAGCCCCTGCGCGGGCTGGTACGCAAACCTTCCTGGCTGATACGGCTGGCCCTGATCACGGTCCTGCCCTGTGCGCTCGCCTACGCCGTGCTGTCCTGGGTGTTGCCGCGCGACGCGGGGGTGCTGGTCTGGCTGATGGGGTGCGGCCTGGCGCTGAGCCTGCTGGGCGCGGTGATGACCGAGCAGTTCTATCGCAACACGCCGCAGCAGTGGCGCTGGGGCGTCAAGCCGATGACGCTGGGTCTGGGCTTCACGCTGGTGTTCGACCTTTATTTCTTCTCCGAAGCGCTGATGTTCCGCGAACTGGATCCGACCCTGTGGGCGGTGCGCGGTCTGGTGCACGCCATCGCCATTCCGCTGTTCGCCGCGTCGTCGGCGCGCATCCGCGAGTGGTCGATCCGGCTCAATGTGTCGCGCGAAGCGGTGTTCCACACTTCGGCGCTGGTGATGACCGGGGCAGCGCTGCTCATCATCGCGCTGGCCGGCTACTACGTCCGTTTCTTCGGCGGAGAGTGGGGTGCGGCACTGCAGACCGTGGTGCTGGCAGCCGGTGCGCTGGGGCTGGTGGCGTCCATCGCCTCCGGCAGCGTGCGCGCCTGGCTGCGTGTATTCGTGAACAAGCACTTCTTCAGCCTGCGCTATGACTACCGGGCGGAGTGGCTGAAGCTGGCCGACACGCTGTACAGCGCCTCCAACGTCGACACCTTGCGCGAGGCGTCGATACGGGTGATGGCCGATCTGGTCGAAAGCCCGGGCGGCATGCTGTGGCTGCGCAACGAGCAGGGCGTGTATGCGCCGGCGGCGCGGCTCAACCTGCCGGCCATCGACGCGCGCGAGCCGGCCTACAGTCCGCTGATCGCGCTGCTGCTCGGTCGCATGTGGGTGGTCAATATCGAGGAGCACCGCTCGCGCCCCGGCGTCTATGGCCACATGCGCCTGCCTGAATGGGTGGCGCAGATTCCCGAGGCCTGGCTCATCTGCCCGCTCGGCAGCGAGGACATGCCGCTCGGCTTCGTCGTGCTGTGCCGCCCGCGCGCCCTGGTCGACCTGAACTGGGAGGTGCGCGACCTGCTGAAGACGGCGGGCCGCCAGGTGGCGGGCGTGCTGAACCAGACGCAGGCGATGGAGGCGCTGATCGAGGCGAAGAAGTTCGAAGCCTTCTCGAAGATGAGCGCCTTCGTCGTGCACGACCTGAAGAACCTCATTGCCCAGCTCACGCTGCTGCTGCGCAACGCACAGAAGCATCGCGACAACCCGGAATTCCAGCAGGACATGCTGGACACCATCGAGCACGCGGTCGGCCGCATGAACAGCATGCTGCTGCAGCTGCGCTCCGGCACCCAGCCGATCGAACAGGCGGCGCCGGTATCGCTGACGCCGCTGCTCGAAAGGCTGCATCGGTCACGTGCGCGCAGTGGCTGCGCGCTGGCGCTCGAAGTCGAGAGCGGACTGGTGATCCGTGCTCATGAAGACCGGATAGAGCGGGTTGTGGGGCATCTTGTGCAGAATGCACTGGATGCCACGCCGCAAAACGGTAAAGTCAGCATCAGGGCGCGCAGCGGACAGGAGGGCGTCGTGGTCGAGGTCGAGGACAACGGCTGCGGCATGACCGAAGAGTTCGTGCGCGAGCGCCTGTTCAAGCCGTTCCAGTCCACCAAGGCGAACGGCATGGGCATCGGCGCCTATGAAAGTTTCCGCTACATCCAGGATCTGGGTGGACGCATCGAAGTAATCAGCGAGCCGGGGCGGGGCAGCCTGTTCCGGCTCGTGTTTCCTCAGCAGACGGCCGCGGCGGCCGTCGCCTGACCGGGAGTGACATGGCTGACAAGGGTCGTACGCTGTTGATCGTCGAGGACGATCCTGCGCTGCAGAAGCAGATGCGCTGGAGCTTCGACGATTACGAAGTGGTGCTTGCCAGTGACCGCGAATCGGCGCTGGCGCAGATACGGCGCCACGAGCCGGCGGTCATCACGATGGACCTGGGCCTGCCGCCGGCGCCGGACGATGTGACCGAAGGCATGGCCCTGCTCGGCGAAATCATGGCGCTGGCGCCGCAGTCCAAGGTGATCGTGCTGACCGGACAGAACGACCGCGCCAACGCGTTGCGCGCGATCGGCATGGGCGCCTACGACTTCTACGCCAAGCCCTTCGAACCCGAACTGCTGGCGCTGCTGATCGAGCGCGCCTTCCGCCTGCATGACCTGCAGACCGAGAACACGCGCCTGGCCAATCAGAACCTCGGTGTCGAAGGCCGCTTCATCACGCGCGACGCCAACATGCTGCGCGTGCTGCGCACCA